>CAMCMF010000009.1 GCA_945875865.1 Rhizobium sp. Q54 | reverse complement strand
CTCTAAAAATTGTCTTTTCCGGTAATTTTGAGTTTTAACAAATTTGCTCGAGAGCACGTATATCTAATACGCTTACCTTCTCGCAAATTTGTTAAAACTCAAAATTCCTCGAAAAATCCTAATTTTTAGAGGCGCCCTCTAGGGCATATCTAAAAACTTCATCTCAGCAACAATAATAACATTTAATGAATAGAAGCTTTTTTTTGAAAAAAAGAATATCTGCTCTTTGCGCTAGCTTTTTGCTGTTCGTGCTTAGGGCCTCTTCCCGTATCTACAAACTTGTCTTCACTAAAAGAACCATTCTTTTCGTTACCAATGAGAAGATCAGAAGTATCACTCTAGGGCCACTTCTTCAGGCCTGCGTCTTCTTGTTCATTGCTTGGGTGATTAATTTATTCACACAATCTTTGCGTTATGATGAATTAATCAGCGCCAAAACTGCCGAGATCGATAAATTAAAATCAGTCAATTCCTATTTCTCCGCTGAGTTTGAGGACATCAATGACAAGCTTAAAAAAGTTAATGAATATCTAATTTCAGTCACGGGTGGAAGTCATAATGTGAACGCCGAAGAGCGTAATTTTAAAGAGCCAAAAAATTTCAAGGAAGAGGATCTTTCCAAGCATGATAAGCATGTGATGAATCAAGTTAAAGATGCTGAGCTACAATTGGCGATGATTGAATCTGTCGCTCAGGACAGAATCAAAAAGATCGAAAGCGCAATTTCTCTTACTGGTCTAAATATCAAAAAAATTCCACCAAAACAACCGCGTCACAAATCTGCTTTGCGGCACACTAGCCAAAATAATTTCGCTAAGGGTGGACCTTTGGAAGATTATACCGAAATCGACAAGGCTCTAGATTCCCAACATTTGCTATCCAACGAGGATTCTTTGGAAAGAGAGATGGATAAACTCGTTTTCAATAGTGAGATCGACTATCTCATGGTGTTAGAAAAATTGGCGATTGTTATGCCGCTAACTCGTCCCATGAAAAATTATTTTGTTTCAAGCGGTTTTGGCAAGCGTATGGATCCCATAACTGGCAGAATGGCGCTGCATAAAGGTCTTGATTTCGTTGGAGTTTCTCGCGCAAAAATTATCAGCCCCTCGCAAGGAAAAGTGATTTTGGCGGGAAGGTTCAGTGATTACGGCAATGCCGTTGTGATCGATCACGGTTTCGGCGTCACAACCCGCTACGGTCACTTATCAGCGGTAAAGGTAAAACCAGGTCAAATTGTTAAAAGAGGTGACGTCATCGCTCTTCAAGGCAGCACAGGACGAAGCACCGGGGCCCATTTACATTACGAAGTGAGATATAAAAATACTCCATTAAATCCCAGAAGATTCATCGATGCCGGTGAGATTTTATTTAACAACGAGAGCAAATATGCCAATAGCTAGTTTAAAGTCGAAAGTGATTTCCATCACACAAAATAATTCCAGCAACGACAACTCAATTGCAAAAAAACTCGAAGTGATAAGTTCAAATTTTAAATCAACTCCAACCATCATTGCCCGCGATCTAAAAATCGAAGGTCAAATTAATAGTACCGGTCTTGTCGAAATCGAAGGCATCATCCGTGGCACCATCAATGGCAACTCTATCATCATCCGTGAAGAAGGATCGGTTGAAGGAACAATCATCGCTGAGTCGCTAAGTCTGCGCGGCACCTTTAACGGCAATATCAAAGCTAAAAATATCAACATTGCTAGCAAAGCTAATGTTACTGGTGAAATTGAATATGAATCTCTTTCGGTTGAAGACGGCGCTTGCATCGATGGGCAGTTTAAAAAAATTAAGTAACTTACCCTAAAATATATGAGCAGAAAACCTATTAATTTTGATGATTATTCTGTTGCGAATAAAGAGGGGGTTGTGGTTGACCTTACCGCTGAAGGGGGGGCAATCTTACTTGGCTTCTTTCTCAAGAAGAAACGGATAAAGTAAAACAGATCGAAGGTTATCGCAGTTCATATCAAAAAAAGACTCTAAAAACTTTTATGGATGGCAGTTCGTTAGTTAGTATTTCTGTAGCACATAGACCAGCTGGTTACGGCAGGACTGAGCATGAAGCCTTGATCCTTGTTGGTAAAGACAAAAAGGAAGCCAGCATATTTGAATTAAGACATAAGCATGAAGATTCAGAGTTTGGAGTCTATCATAGCTCAGGTTTTGCAATAGAAGGAAATAATAAAATTCATTCTTACGAAGAAAATAAGATCGAGAATTTTGCAATTTTTGTAGAGCTAAATGGAGGATGGGAACGACAACTCCCAGATAGTTATGATCAAAACAAGAGTATTGCTTTTTTAGGGGAAAAGTTGCCACCAAAAGTTGAAGAGTTGCGAAGCGGCTTTTTGGGCTCTGTTGCTTTTTTAAAAGAAAGAGCAACCAATAAATCTGAGCGTGTTGAGAAAGAGATCGCAACTCAGGAAGCTCGCGATGAAAAAAAGGAAGAATTTACTAACGAAGAACTTCAAAAATTAATTAAATTCATTCCGCCAATATCCGGCAGTAAAGCAGTAAAAATTATAGTTAGTGGAGTTGATTTATTCTTTGATCGAAGTCATGGGGAAGAAATTTTTGTTACAACAAGAGCTAAAGATGGGTCGCGAGGTGGAAATGCAGTAAGGGATTTTTTTTGTAGCAAACATCTAATGTTAACTAAGGTTTTGTTCGGCATAAAAGATCCAACAAAACTTGAGGAATTTATTACAGAATTTGGCGCAAAAAAAGTTTCAGAGCTGAAAGACGAATATGGCAGAAATATTTTTCACCATTTATTAGAATCCGCGAAAACTCACAAAGATCGTGAATCTGCTGCTAAGCTGATAGGTGTTTTGATGCAAAAACTTTCCTCGGATCAAGTAGCAAAAATGGCTATTGCCGGAGATTCTTTTCATTTCAAAACCCCGTTAAGTATTGCTGTAACCAAGCCTTTTTGGAGCGACTTATCCTTACAATTAATTAAAAGAATTCCTAAAGCAGATATTAACCAACCAGACTTGTGCAATAATACTCCATTGCATTGGGCCGTTATTTCTCAAGCTAGAAATCCAGATCCGCAAACAGTTAAAATAATTGGAGAGTTAATAAAATCTGGCGGAAATCCAAATATTACTGACAAATCGCAACATGAGCAAAGCGCAGTACAAGTGGCTTTTGAGGCTCTAAAATCAACAGGAATTCCTAAAGCTGGTCGCGGTCAGCAAACTCATGTAGCAAGAGTAGCTGTTGTTGATAAAGATGGGGTAGATAAAAATTCAAAAATGAGTTGCTTAGCGACTGTTCTTTTAGGTTCTCTTTATCAGGAGTTAAAGAGTGAAGGTGATAATAAACATCTAAGAAAAAGCCGAGACGACAAAAGGCTGTTTGGAAATGAGACAGAAGGTTTTTGGCGTCAACATAGTGGAATAAACTTTGGGTTTTCTGCCACTACACAAACTCCCTATGTTGAATTTGCTTATAAAGCTGAAGGCGGTAAAGACCGATTAATAAAGATTTTTATTGGAGCTAATGGAGTTGAGATGTACGAGAGAGTGGGAGATGGGTATCAAGTAAGAAAATTCGGTGAAAACCATGAAGCAAACCTGATAGCAAAAATTGCGGATTTATCCACAAAAATGGGTATAAAAACTCTTGGTGGAGTTGAAGTTCAAGGCATAGAAGCATTTGCTAAAATTGAGCTAAAACCTGTCGTTCGGCAACGGTAACTTTTAGCTTCCCAATCTCTTCAAAATCTCTTCTCTTCCAATCAAATTAACCAAAAACTTCAATTCCGGTCCATGCTCTTTGCCGCTTAGTGCCAAGCGAATTGGCATGAAAAGCTCCTTACCTTTGCGCGGAGTGTTTTGTTTGATTTCATTAAGCCAAATATTCCAACAATTTTCATCCGCAGTATCTTGCGGCAGAAGTGACGCAGCAAGTTGCAAAAATTCCTTATCTTCCGCTTTATTTTCAAAGCGAAATTCGTGATTACAAACTTCAATCCACTCTTTGATCTCGTATAAAAAACTGATATTCGGCTTCATCGCATCCCAAAGTTTTTGTGAGATTTTTTCTTCCACGCCGATCTCTTTTAAGCGCATTTCGATGTGAGAAAAATCAAGGCTTTGCAGTAATTTTTGATTGATGTTTGTCAGTTCGGTAATGTCGTAATTAGTCGCAGATTTAGAAAATTTTTCAAAAGAAAAACTCGCCACCAATTCATCAAAATTTTTGTAAATTTTTACACCTTCGGAAGTGCCGATTTGCGCTAAAAGATCAATGATCGCCATCGGTTCATAACCATCAGCGCGTAGCGACTTCACGTCAAATCCACCTTCACGTTTTGAAATTTTACCAGCGGAAGCTTGCACCAAAGCCAAATGCGCAAAGTCAGGAATTTTTGCACCCAATCCTTCAAAAATCTGAATCTGAATTGCTGTATTTGTGATGTGATCTTCGCCGCGAATAATATCAGTAATTTCCATCTCAACATCATCAACAACCGAGCAAAAAGTGTAAGTTGGAACGCCATTATCGCGCACCAAAACCGGATCAGAAAAATGCAAACCTTGGTAAGAAATTTTGCCTTTAATTTTATCTTCCCAAGTGGTGAGTTTATCTTCGAGTAAAAAACGATAATGCGGCTTTAAACCTTCTTTGTGGAAATTTTCTTTTTGCTCGGCGGTCAATCTTAAAGCGCCGCGATTATAAATTGGAGTATGGCCGGAAGCGACTTGTGCTTTGCGTTGCAAACTCAACTCTTCCGAGGTTTCAAAACATTCGTAAAGGCGACCATTTTTTATCAATAATTCTTTCGCCGCTTCATATTTTTCCAAGCGAGCGGATTGTTTAAAAAGTCCGTCATATTTCAGATTCAGCCAAGCCATATCAGTTAAAATCATTCCGCGATATTCATCTTTCACGCGCTCAATATCGGTGTCATCCAAACGCAGAAAAAATTTTCCGTTAGTTTTTTTTGCGTAAAGAAAATTAATGATGGCGGCGCGAATATTTCCAACGTGAAGAAAGCCAGTTGGTGAAGGTGCAAATCTGCAAATTTTGGTCATTTTATTTTTTTGTAATTGGCTTAAGAAGATCCGCTGCGTAAGGAGTATCGGCTGGGAATAAAAAATCTCCGCCGCAATATTGGCAGATTTTTTTTACATGTTTACGACGCCAAATCGAATAGAAAAATCCTGGAAAAAACAAAGTTGCCCAGAGTAAAGTTTCGATAAAAGCGCTGCCCCGTTTTAGAGAAAATCCGGTGATTCCTTTGCAATCGCCACAAATAAATTTTTGCGTTTCAGACATTTTTTCTACCGTGGAAAACTCGTGTTTTGCAAATAAAATCGTGAAGCGAAATTTTTTCTTTAGTAAAAATTACAATAATAAATCCCAAGCCAAGAGTTGTTGCGGTCAATATTGAAGCGGCTGCTCGAGCTACCGCTTTTGAAGCACTTAACTTTGAGCCGTCAGGACTTCCCACATAAATTCCCATGATTCTTTTGCCAAAAGTTGCCTGTTTTTTGTTGGATAAAAAATATGCAGCGTAGGCAATTCCAACTCCGTAAGTGATAAGATTAGCAAAACTGCTGTAAGATGTAGCGCTTAGATATTCAAGGCTTTGAGCGCCATTCTCAATTTTAAAACTTTCGAATTCACCATTGCCAAAAGCATAAATTAAGAGCAAGCAAGGCAGTGCTAAAAATAGACAATCAAACATGCCGGCAAATAAGCGAACCCAAAATCCAGCGTAAAATTTTTCTACTGTTTCAGTCATTTTAAAAAGTAAATTTATTAGTTATGGGATAGCGCCGATCCTTGTCAAACGACATGTCAGAAATTTTCGGACCGATCACAGCTTGTCGACGTTTATATTCACTTCCATAAAAAAGTTTTGCCACTTTTTTTACTAAATTTTCATCAAAGTTTTTGGAAATTTCTGCGACAGATTTTTGTTCTTCGATCAAAGCAAAAAGAATTTTATCGAGCAGATCATATTCCGGCAGCGAGTCGCTATCCTTCTGGTTTTCACGCAATTCTGCACTTGGCGCTTTGGTTAAAATATTTTGCGGAATTACAGCGCTGCGCAATTTCGCCAACTCGTAAATTTGCGTTTTGTAGAGATCTTTAATCGGATTAAAAGCGCCGCACATATCGCCGTAAATTGTGGCGTATCCGCAAGCGAGTTCGGATTTATTTCCGGTGGATAAAAGCAGTGCGCCGCTTGTGTTGGAAAGCGCCATCAACATATTGCCGCGAATACGAGATTGTAGATTTTCTTTGGCGAGATCGGAAAGATTTTTCAGCGAAAAAAGCATCGCTTCAAAAACCATTTCGATCGAAATAATTTTTAAATTTACGCCTAAATTTTTTGCACAATTCTGTGCATCTTCCATCGATTCTTCAGAATTAAAGCGACTCGGCAGCGCGTAAAGTTCAACATTTTCTTTTCCCAAAGCATCAACAGCAATTGCCGCAACTAGCGCCGAATCAACGCCGCCAGACATTCCCAGCAAAACTTTTTCGAAATTATTTTTTTTGATGTAGTCGCGTAAACCCAAAATACAGGCCGAATAATTTCTAGACCCCGTCATGAAGACGGGGTGACAAGCTTTGGTAGATCTCGTCACAATTGTCACCCCGTCTTCATGACGGGGTCCACCTTTTTCAATTTCAATTATTGCAAAATCTTCCTCGAATTCTTTCATCTGCAAAATAATTTTTCCGCTAGAATTCATCACAAATGAAGAGCCGTCAAAGACTAGAGAATCTTGACCTCCCACTTGATTAACATAGATCAGTGGTTTCTTCAAAGTTTGCGTAAAATGCTCGCAAGTTTTTTGACGATATTGATGTTTTTTTTCTGTGTAAGGTGAGGCGTTAATTGCAATTACTGCATCAAAAATTTGTTCGCTAAGAAGATAAAGATTTTTTGCGCTCCACAAATCTTCGCAGATTAAAATTGCTAAAGTTTGACCACGAAATTCGATGGTAGAAAGAGCGCTTGCCGGCTCGAAATATCTAGCTTCATCGAATACACCACAATTTGGTAAAGTTTTTTTATGAATGATTTTTTTGATCTCACCATTCTCGATAAACAGAGCAGAATTTCGGAATGTTTCTTTTTTCGTAGGCTTTTCTCCCGGACAATCAATCGTTGGAGAGCCTAATAAAATCGCGCAATTGGAGCTTCTAGTTTGCTCACAAATTTCGATAATTTTTTTCTCAATTTCTAAAATAAAATATTTTTTCTGCCATAAATCTTCGCAAGGATAGCCACAAATTGTCATTTCCGAAAACACTACCAGATCGCAATTGGCCTCGCTCGCCATTTTAAATTGCTGCAGAATTTTTTGGCAATTGCCTTCCAAATCTCCAACTGTCGGATTAATTTGTGCGAGATGAATTTTGAGTTTTTGAGTCATTTTTAAAATTTAAAAACTTGTTCAATTTCTTTCATTAGTCGATCGGTTTGACTTAGAGCCACAATGATTTTTTGATAATGTAGAATTTCTTCAAAACTCAAAAATTTTCCTTTTCGATCTTTCAGCCATTTTTGTGCGGGCTGATATCCGCCAATAAAAAATTCCCAAACATTTGGCACAACGCCTTCAAAATATTGGCTTTGATTGATTTTAACTTTTCCTAATTCGTAAGAAATTTTTTCAACTTTATTGTCGCCGTCAATCGGATAAGTGGTGATTAATTTTTCAGAAATTTCGCTTTCCAAAAGATGAATTTTTCGCAAGCTCCCACCAAGTTTTACTAACTGCCAAAAGCTATTTTGATCTTGCGGGTAAGGCACGCGCGGGAAATCAATTTTTAAAAATTCTTGATATTTTTCGCGGTATTTTGGCGAGTGAAGAACGGCGTAAATATAATCCAAAAGATCAATTGGTGAAAAGTTTTTCTCCCCACTTTCGTTTTCTGGCACAAATTTTAAACCGAGTTTGGTTGAAATTTCTTTGATGATTTCGGGGTTTAGGTTTGGCACGCGCGCTGGTTTTGAATGGTTGAGTAAATCAGCGGATTCGGGTTGTTGGTTGTAGAGGTAAAGCGGAGCGATATAATCACCGCCTTGCATTCCGGGTCTCGACCAACTTCTAAAATCAACCAAACTTTTAGATAAATGAATCGAAGCAGAATTTTTTTCCGAATTTCCTAATTTAAAAACCAATCCCAAATTCTCTCCAGCCAAAAAATGCTGCATCACCTTCGCCCGCGCCCTTTCAACCAACTTCAAATCATAATAAACAAACTTTTCATCAAACGGGCGGTAAGAAATTTTTTGTACCAAATTTTCGTCAGCTTTTATTTGGTAAAATTCTTCAACATTTTTTAGCAAATCGCTTTTTTTGTCGTTAACCAAAATTGCATCTCTTGCCGTCACAATTCCCACGCTATTTACAGGAAACAATTCAGCGATTGAAAACCCTGCTTCATATTCTTTTTTTAAGTCAAAATCTTTTGGCACCATAAAATACATTGGTGCCTGATTTGACAAGGTTTTGAAGGCAATTGAAGAAAGTGAATTTTCCCACAAAAAATTATATTTATCTTCTCTTTTGCCAAAGCAATCAAAGTGAAAAACTTGCGCCAATTCGCCCGCTTTTTTCTTGCCGTTTTTTACAAAAATATTGATCGAAACTCCTTGTTGGATGTCGAAAACATTTTCGTCTTTTTCGCCAGTTGGTGTGGTTTCTTTTTTCTTGGCGTTGCCGTGCAAATCAATTGCATAAATTTTGTCGTAAGTTTGAAGCAAGCTAAAGCGCACGGAGCGGAAGGTTGGGTTGTCTAAAAACCCGTGCGGATTGATAAAAGCCAAAATTCCTTCGCCGTTTTTTTCGATAAAATATTGCCCAAAACGCAAAAATTTTACGTAATCGTCGTTGATCCATTTGGGGTTTTTTTCTTTGAGTTTTTCGTTGCTGTTGGGCTCTTTTTTGTAGTCTTCCATCAACTTCATTATCCACTTACTTTTATTTTGGCTTTCTCCCGAATAAGGCGGATTGCCCAAAATTACCATCACGGGAGTTTCATTTTTTACTTTTGAGGCTTCCAAGCCTTCAATTGTAAGCTCGCGCATAAAAGCCAAAAGTGGCACATTTTGATCGGGATTGGCTTCTTCAAGTGAGTTGGTGAGAAAAATTTTAAAACGCTGGTCGCGCTGCGTGCCACTTTGCGCTGGTTTGTAACCCGTTTCGGTGAGCAGTAAATCAAGTTTTAAATGAGCCATGGCGTAGCTTGCCATTAACAGCTCAAAACCGTTGAGGCGCGGGATTAAATGTTCGTCAACATATCGACTCCAGATGCCTTGTTGGCCGGCAAATTTTTGGTGAATTTGTTTGATTACTTCGGTCAAAAAAGTTCCGGTTCCAGTTGCTGGATCGAGAATCTGAACTTTGTGAAACTCTTTTTCGTCAGAAGAATAGCCGTCTTTTGTGCGCTTATCAACAAGTCCGCTGCTAATTTTCTTTTTGATTTTTGTGGTGTCGGCAAGCCCATCTTTTAAACCAAATTCGCTTTTTAAAATTTCGTCAGTGGCGCGAACAATAAAGTTAACCACGGGCTGCGGCGTATACCAAACGCCGCGGCTTTTGCGAAGTGCTGGATCATATTCGCTTAAAAAAGTTTCGTAAAAATGGATGATTGGATCTTGTTTTTTGGTGGCTTTGCCAAAATTTTCGAGAAGTGCAGCAATGTCGGTGGCGCGAAAAATTTCGGCTAAATCGTCAACAATCCAAGAGATGCGGTTGTCTAGGTCGTAGCCTGCAACATATTGAAAAAGACGGCGCAAAAACGGATTGGTTTTAGGAATTAAATCTGCTGCTTCTTGGCGGGAAAAACTGTTTAAAGATTGGTCGTGAAGGCGTGCCGCAAACATTCCGTAGGCGATTGTTTGGGCGTAAATGTCGGCAAATTCTTTCGGTTTAATGTTGTGGATTAGAATTTCTTTGAAGGCGTCCATTTGCTCTTTTAGTGAGCTGTTTTGCTGATTTTCTTCGTCAGAATTTAAGGCGTTTTCGAGTATGATTGCCAATAACTTCGCCTTCTTTGCCATCATTCCAGCAAGGCTTTTGGGCGATTTAATGCTTTGTGAAATATGTGAGGCAAAGTTTTTTAAAAGCGTTTCAAATTGCTCAAAATTTGTGGGAATTGCCGCGATATTTTCAGGCGTAATTTTGGCAATTGAAATCGTGGTGACAAAACTTCCGTCGCGATAAAAATGAAAATCTAGGTAATTTGTGAAGATAAAATTTGGCAAAGAAAAGCGGTAGCGGTTCAATTGCTCTTCATGTTTTTTGTCAGCCAAATCAGCTCCCAAGTCTTTGGCCTCAATGTAGCCAATGGGGATATTTTTTTTGGTTAAGACGTAATCAGGCGAGCCGCAAGAAATGCGCGCTGGTTCGTTAGTTGCACGAATTTCTTCGGGCAAAATTTGGTGTAAAAGATTTTGGAAAAAACCGCGGTAAGCGTGTTCACCTGCAATCCCGCTTTTGTGGGCTAGATCAACTTCTTTGAGATAGTTTTCGATTTTATTGCTGCTCACCTAACCACCTCAATAACAACCCCAACATCCAGTTTTTTCCAAGCTTTGTCGGCCGTGAGGGCTGGGCAGTTTTCTTGTTTTGCTAGAGCGAGACAAGCGCGATCGCCAAAAGAAAGTCCATGCTTTGAGGTTATTTTGTCGAGTGATGCGGCTATTCGAGCTTGTTTTTGGTCGAAGCTGATGATGTTGGAAAAGATGTTTTTAAGTAGTTGTGAAAGCTCTTCGTAATCGACGCCGTTGCGGGCTCCAACTACCAGCACTTCAGAAAAATTTACACTTGAAATTATCGCTCCCTCAAGTTTTTTTTCCACTAATTCTGCCCCCTTTTCTTTGTTGAGAAGTGCTAAAATTGCCGAGCTGTCGATTACAGTTTTTTTCATGTTTTTGGTGTGGTTTAGATTTTTTCTTTTCGTCTCATTTCAATTAATTCTTGAACAAGGTTTGATTTTTTCTTCGATTTAAAAATGGTTTGCAACCTTTGCAGAGACTGTTTGGGCGAGTGCAGAATTATGTCATTTTCGGGTGAAATTTTAATGATTAGATCTGATCCAGCTTTGAGATTAAGTTTTTTTCGGATTGTGGCTGGAATTGTAATTCTGCCATTTTCGTTGATTGTTGTGTGAAACTCTTGCATGTGTCGTAAATTAGTGAATTTGTCTTAAAATGAAAAAATGACAATTAGATGCAAGTTTGTCAAAATTTATTTTATTAGTTGGTGATTTTTAGTTTTTGAGTCATTTTAGAAAATGGATAGAGTCAATGAGGGTAAGGTTGAAAGGCATATTTAAAAAGATTGTCTCCCGGCAGGCAGGAATCTTTTTTTACAGGCTTTCTTGTGGCTGCAAAAGGTGCAAAAATTGCAATTCATAAAATTTTTCAATCGCATCAAAAACATTCTCAGCGCCGTTTGTTACATTAATTTTGGCTCGAAATTCTGCGGAATCTTTTAGGCCAGAACTGTACCAACCAATATGCTTACGAGCCAATGGAATTGCGGTTTGTTCGCCGTAATGCTCAATCATTTCCTTGACGTGATTTAGCACGATTTTGTGTTGTTCTTCGATGCTAGGAATAATAATTTTTTCCGCACCTTTTAGCTCGGCATTAATTTGTGCGATCAACCAAGGTTTGCCGTAACAAGCTCTGCCAACCATTACGCCATCTGCCTTCGAGAGCTCGAGCGCTTTTTTTGCGTCATCCGAATTTTTAATGTCACCATTGGCAATCACTGGAATTTTTACTGCTGCTTTGGTTTGTGAAATTAGTTCCCAATTGGCAGAGCCGTTATACATCTGACAACGTGTGCGGCCATGAACTGTCAGCATTTGAATGCCAACATCTTCAGCTTTTTTTGCCAGTGATGGAGCGTTGAGATTTTCATAATTCCAACCTAAACGCATTTTCATGGTCACCGGAATTTTCACTGCTTTGACCACTGCTTCCATGATTCGAGTAGCAAGATCTTCGTCTCTCATCAAAGCTGATCCAGCAAAACCATTCACCACTTTTTTCACCGGACAGCCGAAATTGATGTCGATAATATCGGCGCCTAAATCTTGGTTGAGCTTTGCTGCTTCCGCCATCACTTCAGGATCGCAGCCGGCGAGCTGTACTGACATCGGAAAATGTGAATCATCTTTCTGACATTTTTTTAGCGAATCGCGCGTTTGCATAATCATGGCACGTGAGGCGATCATTTCTGAAATCACCAGCGAAGCGCCGAATTTTTTTACCAAACGACGAAAAGGCAAATCAGTAACGCCGGACATTGGCGCCAGCAGCGTGTTGTCTTGTAATGTGATATTGCCGATTTTGATCATATTTATTTTTGGCGCTCTCGGCATGATTCGAACATGCGCACATGGTTTAGGAAACCAATGCTCTATCCCCTGAGCTACGAGAGCTTTTGTTAATTTTTTCCACCGATGTAAAAATATTCGAAGCCTTGTTCGCGCATTTTTTTTGCATCAAATAAATTGCGCAAATCGACGATTTTTTTGGTTTTAGATTTTGTGAAATCTAATTTTTGATATTGCTTCCATTCGGTGACGATGACGATTAAGTCGGCGTCTTTCATGGCTTCGTAAGGATCGGTAAAAAAAGAAATATTTTTTAAATCAGCCAATTCGCGTTTGGAATTTTCGACTGCTTCAAAATCCTGAGCAAAAATTTTCGCCTCTTTTTTTACTAATTCCTTGATGATGGTAATCGCTGGTGAATAGCGAATATCATCGGTATTGGCCTTGAATGCCAAACCAAGAATAGCGATTTTTTTGCCGGAGATTTTTCCGCCTAAAGCAGCAGAAATTTTATCCACCATTTTGATTTTGCGCTGCTTGTTGGAAGTGATGACTGAGTCAATCAAAGACAGGCTAACGTCATGCTCTTTGGCGACATTTAGAATCGCCATTATGTCTTTTGGAAAACATGAGCCGCCAAAACCGGGGCCAGGATTTAGAAATTTTTCACCGATGCGCGAGTCAAGCCCCATGGCTTTTGCGAGCTGTTTTATATCGCCGCCGACAATTTCACAAAGATCGGCCATTTCATTGATGAAGGAAATTTTTGTCGCCAAAAATGAGTTGGAAGCATATTTGATTAATTCCGCGGTAATGATGTCAGATGTGATCAATTTTTCTGCAGGAAATTTCATGTAAATTTCGCTAAGAATTTTTTGCGCTTTTTCATCTTCAACACCAATTACGATGCGATCAGGATTCATGAAATCATCAATCGCTGCGCCTTCGCGCAAGAATTCTGGATTGGAAGCGATGGAAAATTCGAGTTGTGGATTTGTCTGCGTGATCAACTGTTTAATTTTATATCCTGTTCCTGCCGGAACAGTGGATTTGGTGATGATTAATTTGTAGGAATTTGATAATTCAGCGATTTCTTTTGCTGCCGTTAAAACATAAGAAAGATCAGCGCTACCATCCTCATCTTGAGGCGTACCAACGGCGATGAATACAGCTTGCGAGTCGCTTAAAGCTGTTTTTAAATTTGTACTAAAAGAGATTTTTTTTGCGGCAACAGCTTCGTCTAAAAGCTCTTTTAAACCGGGTTCAAAAATCGGAATTATGCCGGATTTTAATTTGGAAATTTTTGTCTCATCCTTGTCGATACAAGCGATTTCATGCCCTAATTTTGCAAAGCAAATTCCGGAAACTAGACCTACATAACCACTGCCAATTATTGTAATTTTCATTTAATTTTTACTTAAAAATTCTTTAATTTCGTCAATTGAAAACTCTTGTAAATTGCCGCGAAAGCGCATTACTACAATGCCATTTTGATCGACAATCCAAGTTTCAGGAATGGCGTTGATGTCAGAAATTTTGCTGAATAATCCTCCGCTATCAAGTGCAACTTTTTTGAAAGGATTTCCACTTTGAGCTAGATAGGACTTGGTGTTTTCAGCGATGTCGCGCCAAGCTACGCCGTAAATATCGATAATTTTTTCGCTTTGTAAGCGTAGTAAAATTTCATGTTCAGCGCGGCAAGTTGTACACCAAGAAGCAAAAAAATTTATGATTGAATATTTTTTCTCATTTAAATCTTTGGAAGAGAAAGTTTTTTTTTCATCAAAAAGATCAGGCAAAGAAAAATCTGGTAGTGCAATTTTTGTTTTTACAAAATGCACGCCAAATTCATCAGCATTTTCACTTGCTGAATTTTGCTGTTGGCTGAGTTTATGCATTGCAAATGCCATCAAACTCATCAAAAAAATTAATATTAAAAAAGGTAAAAAATTTCTCATAATTCGATGGATAAATCATTTTCTTTCAAGCTAAAAGCCACTGACAATAAAGCAAGGAGAGGAGAGGTTTCCTGCGCTCATGGCACTATTCAAACCCCAGCTTTTATGCCAGTTGGAACCGCGGCGACGGTGAAGGCAATAAAGACGCGGGATGTTAAGGATTCCGGTGCGGAAATTATTTTAGGAAATGTTTATCATTTGATGTTGCGACCAACAGCGGAGCTGATCGAAAAGCTGGGTGGTTTGCATAAATTTATGAATTGGGACAAGCCGATTCTCACTGATTCTGGCGGATTTCAAGTGATGTCGCTTTCAAAAATTCGTAAAATTTCTGATGAGGGAGTGGAGTTTTCTTCGCATCTTGATGGTTCAAAATATTTTGTGACGCCGGAACGCTCCATTGAAATTCAGCATAAACTCGGCAGCGACATCACGATGATTTTTGATGAATGTGTGCAATTTGGTGCGAGTTACGAAGAATCAAAAAAAGCGATGGATCGTTCACTGGCTTGGGCGCAAAGATCACGAGATGCTTTTCAAAAAAGAGCTGGTTACGGAATTTTTGGAATTGTGCAGGGTGGAGTTTTTAGCGATTTGCGAAAAATTTCTTCCGAGGAGTTAATTAAAATCGGTTTTGATGGATATGCGATTGGTGGCTTGGCCGTAGGTGAGGGACAGCAAGTGATGTTTGAAGTTTTGGATTATGCGACAGACTTTTTACCGACAACTCATCCGCGATATTTGATGGGAGTGGGAAAACCCTCCGATATTATTGGTGCTGTGGCGCGCGGAATCGACATGTTTGATTGCGTGATTCCAACCAGATCTGGCAGGACAGGACAGGCTTTTACTTTTAATGGCGCTGTTAATATTCGTAACGCAAAACATCGCGAAGATTCCCGTCCGTTGGAAAAAAATTGTGCCTGCTATGCCTGCAAAAATCATTCGCGCGCCTATCTTCATCATTTGGTAAAGTCGCAAGAAATTCTGGGTTCGATGCTGATGTCAGAACACAATATTTTCTTTTATCAGAATTTGATGAGTGAGATTAGAAAGAGCATCGCAGAAAAAAGATTTTCTCAATTCGCAGAAAATTTTTTGGCACAAGAGTTGCAAAATGAACCAGAAGAAAATTTTTGATTGCCTAATTTTTTTTGAATTTTATCGCTGTTGCTGCTTTACCCCAGATCCGTCATTAGAAATTCGTCTACTTTGCCTAAAACTTGAAACTGCGCGGTTGAAACAATGTTTTTAAATCCGCACTTACTCTGAGTAAGCTTACGTTTTAAAAACATTATTTCGTCCTTCATTTTCAAGCTTTAGCCAAAGTATCCTGAATTTCTAATGACGGATCTGGGTTTACTACTTTTTTAACTAAATAATTTCTTATGAAAAAATTAACCTCCTTCGCTTTCGCGGCGATGTTTTCTTTTTGTGCTAATGCGCAAGATACTACAACCAATCAACAAAACTTTGCCGTTCCTGATGAAAAAATGGCCTCAGAAAAAAAACATGATAAAATGGCGCAAAGAGAGGAAAGAAGAGAAAAATTTAAAAACGCTTCTCCGGAAGAAAGAAAACAAATGAAAGAAGAGCGTCGCGAAAAAATGGAGAACCGTCGTGATGCCATGCAACAAAATTCTCAAGGCGAGCGACCTATGGGCGGACAAAAAATGGAAGGTGGTCAAGGCAGAGGAAATCATGATGGAGCGATGCGTGAAAGAGGAGGTGATAACCATCAAGGCATGAAGCAAGATGGCCAACGCGGCGAAATGGGAATGGATAATGGTCCAAGAGGCGGCAGTAATCCACAAATGGATCATTCTCAAGGTGGGTCAAATGGTGCTGCTGGAATGCAAGCTCCTCAACAACATAAACCTCAAGGAGCTCCACAAGGTGGCGGTCAAGGTGGTGGCCACGGTGGTGGTTCAGCAGGACCTAATGGTGGCGGTGGCAAAAAATAGTCTTTACCCCAAGCCCAAGAAAGCGTTTATTCGTTTTCTTGGGCTATTTTTTTGTCCTTATTTTCAGGATGAAGTAAATTCCCAGCTCCTTCTCGCATATCTTTTAAATTAATTTCCTTAGCTATTTTGTCTTTCTTGTCGCCGAAATAATCCTTTGCTTTGTTGATGAAAGGGATTGCCGCTAGAATCAAGATTATGATGAAGATGATGCGAAGCATGAACATAATTTATAAAATTTGACATTTTTTTACACTACAGAAAAACTGCACCATTCCTCACACTTTCTAAAAATACAATTTCAAAATTCATGACACAAATTGTCGCTATTAAGGCGCGTGAAATTCTTGATTCACGCGGATTTCCAACTTTAGAAGCCGAGATTCATCTGGCTGATGGTTCAATTGGAATTGCTGCCGCGCCTTCTGGTGCTTCAACTGGTAGCCTTGAAGCATGTGAACTACGTGATGGCGATGCGACAAGATTTTTAGGTAAAGGTGTTTTGAAAGCAGTTGAAAATGTTAATCAAATAATTGCTGCAAAGTTAGTTGGCTTTGATGCTTCAAGACAAAAAGAAATTGATGTCATGATGATCGAAATGGATGGCTCAAAAAATAAATCAAACCTTGGTGCCAACGCTATTTTGGGGGTTTCGCTGGCTTGCGCAAAAGCCGCAGCTCTTTCAAATAAACTTCCACTTTTTGAATATTTGGGTGGACGTGAGGCGCAAATTTTGCCAGTGCCGATGATGAATATTATCAATGGCGGTAAGCATGCTGATAATAAAATCGATATTCAGGAATTTATGGTGATGCCGATTGCGGCCTCGTCAATTAAGGATTCAATTCGTATCGGTGCTGAAATTTTTCAACATCTAAAATCACTTCTGAAGAAAGATGGTCACAACACAAATGTTGGTGATGAAGGTGGTTTTGCGCCGAATTTAAATTCTAGTGAAGAAGCTTTGGATTATATTGCTAAAGCTGTAGAGAAAGCAGGCTGTAGGCTTGGAAGTGATGTAGTTTTGGCTCTTGATGCGGCATCAACTGAATTTTATCGCGGAGGAAAATATCATCTTGATGGTGAAGGAAAAATTTTAGGCTCTGATGAATTGGTGCGCTATTACGAAAATTTGGTGAATAATTTTCCGATTTTTTCCATCGAAGATGCTTGCGCGGAAAATGATTTTGAAGGCTGGGCAAAAATCACTCAAGCTTTAGGAAAAAAGATTCAGTTAGTTGGCGATGATTTATTTGTAACTAATCCGGAAATTCTACGAAAAGGAATCGCACAAGGCCTTGCTAATGCTGTCTTGATTAAGGTTAATCAAATAGGAACTTTAAGCGAAACTTTGGAAACAATGAATATCGCGAAAGCGGCGAATTACAACAATATTTTATCACATCGTTCTGGCGAAACTGAAGATACCACCATCGCGCATATTGCAGTTGCAACTAATTGCGGACAAATAAAAACTGGCTCGCTTTGCCGATCAGATCGCACCGCAAAATATAATGAATTAATTCGTATTGAAGAATATTTAGGAAACCGCGCTATTTATGCCGGAAAATCAATTCTAAAGAAATAAAATATGACTCGCATCAGCTATCTAAACGGTGAATTTTTACCTCACGAAAAATGCTTAGTTCACATCGAAGATCGTGGTTTTCAATTCGCTGATGGCGCTTACGAAGTGACACTTTTTCGTGGTGGAAAATTAGTTGATGGCGATGCTCATATTGAGCGTTTTTTCAGAAGTTTGCGCGAGTTAAAAATCGAACATAATTTTTCTGCTGATGAATTAAAAAAATTGCAGTTCGATCTTTTTGCAAAAAATAATTTAACCGACGGAACCTGTTACATGCAGATTACGCGAGGCGCCACAAATCGTGTACCATATTTTCCAAAAGGTTTAACGCCAACAATTTCTGCCACAGTTTCACCTTACAAAAAAGTTTCTGACGAAGAATTCGTGCGCGGATTTTCTTTTATGACTCATGATGATATTCGTTGGAAGCGCTGCGACATCAAAAGCATCGCGCTTTTTGCTTCGAGCATGATCAATCAGAAAGCCAAAGATAATGGCTTTGATGATGCAATTTTGGTGCGTGATGGATTTGTTTCGGAAGGAAGTTTCGCCAATATTTTTATTGTCGATGAGAATGACACTTTAATCACTCGTCCAGCTGATGGCTTGATTTTATGTGGCATCACGCGCAATCGCATTATTGAATTAGCGAAAAAAAATGGCATTAAAGTGGAGGAAAAAATTTTCTCAGTTGCAGAAATGATGAAAGCAAAAGAAGCATTTTTAACCAGCTCTAGCTTGATATTGCGCCCTGTCGCAAAAATTGATGGCAAGGAAATTTCTGATGGAAAAAATCGCAAAATCGCAAAAATTTTGAATGATGCTTATGCGGAATTTATTAAACCCAAATCCATCTCCAGCTTCCCCTAGGGAGAAAGCTTTTTTCATAATTTAAGAAAATTTTATGCCGTATTTTTTACTCAAATAAATTTCTACCGCCGCACGATCTTCACTTTTTAGCTTTGTTTTAAAAATAATTACTTCAGCAATATCGCCGTTATAAAAGCTGCTACTATATCTTCCAAGTGCTGCTCCACTATATGAAGCTAAGGCGGTGAGTTGAGCAGCAGAGCCTATTGAAGCCCCGTTAATGAAGTGATTTTTTCCATTAGTGGTATCAAAAGAGAAAGTGTGAATTCTCGCTATTGGTGCAGAGTAAGCTGCAATTGCAACGTCGAGATCGTTTGCATAATGTCCCTGAGTTACTGTCGTGTTAATGATATAGCCCAATAGCAAATTGCTATTTGCAGCAATGGTAGTGCCACCGATAAAATAATTATCACCGGCAGAACTTCTTCTTTGCTCAACAACAAAAATGCTGTAAGCACTACTTGCTAGAGCGCTTCCATCAAAATCCATCAAATCGTTTGTTCCGTCAAAGCGCATTGCTGGAATTGCGCCATTAAAAACATTTTCGTAAAATTTTGGCTTATTTGCAGAGGTGGCCTGAGTGGCGTGATTTTTATTTACCGCCTTCGAATTATTATCCATCCAGCTGCTGATCAAATTACCATCGCCGATTTCGCTAGCCAAAAAACTGCTTTCAAGAGAGGTCTCATACCAAGCAAGCAAACCATCAAGATTATTAACGATAGAATTTTCTGTTAGAGCTTGAGCAGTTGCGAGACGGGATTTTTTGACTAAGCTGCCGCTTTGAGTGATTCCAATAATAATCACCGCGATGATCAGAATTACGATTGAAAGCTCGAATAAGGAGAAGGCTTTTTTCATGAAATTTTAAGAAAGTTTTATCGCATATTTTTTGCTTAAATAATCTTCCACGGATTGTCTTTCTTCGGTTTTTAGGGCGCGGGTAAAAACTATAATTTCGGCAATATCACCATTATAATAATTACCATTTGATCTATATCCGCCAAGAGCTGCTCCAGCGTAAGAAATTAAGGCTGTAGTTTGTGAGGAGTTGGATGCCTCAGGAGTTGTTCCGCCATTCATCCAATATTTTTTACCAGCAGAAGCGCTAAACATAAAGCTATGAATTCTTGGTATTGGGGCGCTGTATGCAGCAATATTATAATTTAGATCGCTACCAAAATGAGCTTGTGTTATGGTGCCAGTATCACGATAGCCAATATGCAAATTGGCTGCTGGAGTAGAGTCAGTTCCGCCAAATAAATAAGATTCATTATCATTATCTCTTCTTTGTTCAACAACAAAAATTGTATAATTGCTGCCGACCAAAATTGTGCCATCAAAAGTCATGAAATCGCTAGTGCCATCAAAGCGAATTGCTGGAAGAGCATTGTTAAAAATATTTTCATAATATTTTGGCTTGTTGTTTGAGGTTTCTTGTGCGGCGTTATTTTTTGTAGTTGATTGCGGATTGATATCATGCCAAGTGCTGAGGGGCAAAGTATCTTCTGTTTCAGCGGCTAGAAAGCTGGTTTCCATCGAAGTTTCATACCACAAACTCAAATCTTTTATCGAAGCAACTGGTGAACTTTGAGTTAAAGTTTGTGCGGTTTTGATGCGGAATTGTTTAATCATTCGTGAGCTTTGAGTAACTCCAGCAAGCAAAATTCCGATGATTAAAATTACGATCGAAAGTTCGATTAGGGAGAAAGCTTTTTTCATGAATTATTTTGCTAAAAAATTTATAGGGCCTTCGGCGCGGCCGTGGATGAATTGATCGAGATAAGCATTTTCTGATGAATCCATATTTTTTACATCGCCAAACCAAATAATTTTTCCTTCGTAAAGCATCGCAACTTTGTCAGCAATTTTGCGTGCTGAATGCATGTCGTGAGTAATGGTAATGGTGGTGGCGCCAAGTTCTTTGGAGTTAGAAACAATCAGATTATTGATAACATCAGCCATGATAGGATCCAGACCAGTTGTGGGCTCGTCAAAGAAAATAATTTCTGGAGCTGAGGCAATTGCGCGAGCAAGTGAGGCGCGTTTTTGCATACCGCCGGAAAGTTCTGAAGGATAAAGATCGGCAGTTCTTTCGCTCAAACCAACGGCTTTTAATTTTTGCATGGCGATTTCGCGCGCATCTTTTTTGTTCATCTTTTTTTGATAAAGCAGACGAAAAGCAATATTCTCCCAAACCAAAAGTGAATCAAACAAAGCGCCGCCTTGAAAAAGAAAACCAAATTTTTCCATCAACTTATCGCGATTTTTGGAGTTGATATTTGTGACTTCTTCGCCATCAATTTGAATAGAGCCGGCGCTTGGAGAAATCAGGCTGGCAATGATTTTTATTAGCACTGATTTTCCACTGCCAGAACCGCCGAGAATTACGACCGATTCACCTTTTTTAACATCAAGATTAATTCCAGTTAGAACCTGTTTTTCACCAAAACTTTTAGTGAGATTTTTGATGGCAAGTTTTGGAACCTGTTTAACTTCTGGCATTATTTTTTTCTGCTAATTTTTGATCGATCAATTTTTTGAGAGTTAGATAATCAACATAACCTTCAGAAATTTCGCCATTTACGAAAAAGCTCGGAGCTGATCTGATTTGTAATGAATGCGCAGCTTCCATGCGCGAGTTAAGAATTTTATCTTGCAGAGCCTTGTCATTAACGCAGCTTTTAAAGCGCTCGGAGCTCATGCCATCAAGCTTGGCAATGGCTTCAATTTTATCGACAGCGTTTACATCAAAGCCCCAAGAATCTTGAGTTTTGAATAAAATTTTCAAAGTCGCGTAATATTTTTCGACCATTTGCTCTTTGTTGTCTTGAGCTTGGCACACTGCAAACATTGTGGCGGTGAGGGCAGATTGATCGAGTGGGAAAGAGCGGAAGATGAATTGAACTTTGCCGCTATCCACATATTCGGTTTTTAATTTTTCGAATGATTCGCGCGAAAAAGAAGCGCAATGTGGGCAAGAAATAGAAGCATATTCAATCATGGTTACCGGCGCGTTTTTATCGCCTAAAATAAAATCTCCTGGCAGCGCTTTGGTTAAATTGCTCTTTTTACGTAACTCACTAAGTTCACTCTCTGCATTCTTATTTACCGAGGCGTTAACGGCATCTTGCGGATTTTTTTCTACCTCAGTACTCACTGCAGATTCAGTCGGAGCGGAGGAATTATATTTGAATGAGGTTTTGGTTTTATAGTTGTGAATAACTAGCGCCACGAAGCCAATTAATAAAGCTGCACTTACTGCGATGAGTAAAGTTTTTTTCGATATTTTGTTCATAATTAAACTTGGAGTTGACTGCAATTAATAGCTCAGGAATTTAGTCGTGTGGTTAATATTAACCGACACTTAAGTAAATCAATTATTTTATGACTCCAATCTCAGTTTTTATAATTACTAAAAATGAAGCCGACCGTATTTTAGAAATTATAAATGCGGTAAAAAAAATTGCTGATGAAGTTTTGGTGATCGATTCTGGAAGTAGTGACAATACTTGCGATATTGCACTTCGCGCTGGTGCAAAAGTTATGTTTAATGAATGGAGGGGTTACGGAGAACAAAAGATCTTTGGTGAAAAGCAATGTCGCAATAAATGGATTTTAAATATTGATGCTGATGAAGAAGTTTCTGAAGAATTATGCGCCGAAATCTCGGAAATATTTTCAAAAAAAATTGATGAAAATTTAGCCGGCTTTCGTGTGAAAATAGTCAATAAATTTCGCTTCGAAAAAAAGCCAAAAAAATTAGCTTATTATTACAATCAGTTTCGTCTTTATAACAAGGATTTTGCTGGTTTTAGCGATAGTACAATTCATGATTCTGTAATGCTAAAATCATCAGATAATCAGCTAAAAATTTCTCAATTAAAAAACATAATTTATCACCAATCTTTTCGTTCATTTTCGCATTGGATTGAGAAGATTAATTCTTACTCGCAAATGCAGGCTAATGACGCTTTAAAAAAAGGAAAAAATACTTCATTTTTGAAAGTTTTTTTCACGCCGCTTTTTGCTTTTTTCAAAGCTTTTTTCTTGCGTCGTTATTTTATTTACGGATTTAATGGCGTTATCTACAGTTCGCTTTTCGCCTTCTCGCGCTTTGTTAAGGCAATCAAAATTCGTGAATTATTCCAAGCGCAATCTAATAGACCAAATCAGCTTCAAAAAGCCGATTCGGTCTATTGATTTTGTTTTTACGCAGAATGGCCTGCGCCCCACAGTAGTGGGGAACCCCATATACCGACTCTTTATTTTTTAGTTCGGTTTCTTGAATTGGTTTCGGTATATACCAAATCAGCTTCAAAAAGCCGATTCGGTCTATTGATTTTGTTTTTACGCAGGATGGCCTGCGCCCCACGGTCGTGGGGAACCCCATATACCGACTCTTTATTTTTTAGTTCGGTTTCTTGAATCAGTTTCGGTATAGATAAAATGTTTAAGAAAATTATTATTCTCTGCGGTCTTTTGGTTTCGTCTTGCAGCATGCGCCCGACATTAGAAAGTCCGGTAATTTATTTCAGTAATGCCAGCCAAAGCGCAATTAAAAACATTCGCTGCGAATGGGCAAAAAATAACGCCCTAACCCTTCCAGGACTTGCTCCTGGAGATAGTAGAAGCCAATCATTTTATATGAGAAGTGCTGCAGATTTTTTTGGTTTGGTCAAGGTCACCTGGGTTAATGAGTCTGGCGATAATATCACGCGCGAATTTTACTTCAGAGAAAATAGTTTACCCAGCATCAAAGATCACTCAACTTACAATTACGTGCAGATTTATTTTGAGCAGAACGATCTAGAAGTTGTTAGCTCCGATTCTCCAAATCTCGGTGGAAAAACCATTAAAATGGATCGCCTGCTAGCAGCTTATAAAGCGGAATATAAATTGGGTATTATTGATCCAAATCGCAGTGCTTTGATTAGAGTCGAGCCCATGAAAGATACTTCTGTTCCTGGTTGGCTTAACAATAGTTACAACTGATTTTTAAGGGCGCCCAGCCGATTAGGTATATTGATTTTGTTTTTACGCAGGATGACCTGCGCCCCACAGTCGTGGGGAACCCCATATACCGACTCTTTATTTTTGAGTTCGGGTTCTTGAATCAGTTTCGGTATAGTAGCGAAGCATCGCCATAGGAATAAAAACGATATTTCTTGGTGATGGCATGATGGTAAATTTTCTCAGCATTTTCCTTGCCAACAAAAGCGCAAATCAGCATGAATAAAGTTGATTTCGGTAGATGAAAATTTGTCATTAAAATATCCACAACTCTGAAGCGATAAGGCGGATAAATAAAAATCTCGGTGTTTGATGTTGCGGCTGTAAGCAAGCCATTTTCATCAGCCACTGATTCCAAAACTCGCAGCGAAGTTGTTCCAACGGCAATAATTTTTTTACCATTTTTTTTCGCGGAATTAATCAAATCAGCGGCTTCTTTGTTAATCGAAAAAGATTCGCGATGCATTTTATGTTGTTCCAGAAATTCACTTCTCACTGGCAAAAAAGTTCCGGCGCCAACATTTAAAGTAACAAAAACTTTCACGATTTTTTTTGTTTCAAGCGCCGCAAAAATTTTCTCATCAAAATGCAACCCTGCAGTTGGCGCAGCAACTGCCATACCATTCGCTGCATAAATTGTTTGATAATTTTTTTGATCCTCGGTCATCCTGAGTCCGTCGAAGGATCCGCGTTTTATGTAAGGAGGAAGTGGTATGGCGCCATATTTATCAAGCTTTGCGCGCAGCTCTTCATCAACACAATCAAATTTTATTTTGATAAAACCATCATCAGTTTTTTCTAAAACTTCGGCAAAAAAATCATCGGCGATTTCTAACTTATCGCCCGCGCTAACCTTTTTTGCTGGCTTGCATAAAGCGTTCCAGCTGCCTTGATTTTCCTGATCTAAATTAAAATCGAGCCTAGCGGAATTGCGTAAAATTTTTGCGCTTAACTTTGCTTTGATCACTCGCGCATCGTTAAATACCAACACATCTCCTTCTTGCAAAAAATCAATTAGCTTGATTAGCTGTGAATCAAGAATTTTTGCGCCGTCAAAGACTAGCATCGAAGTTTCTTCTTTTGGAAAAAAAGGCGATTGAGCTATCAGTTCTGAAGGTAAATCAAAATCAAAATCATTAGTTGTAATCATGGAGCAGGGAAAAACACATTTTGGATTTAAGGAGGTGGATCGTGAGCAAAAGGCTGGCCTTGTCAAAGAAATTTTTTCTAATGTTGCTGGAAAATATGATTTGATGAACGATCTGATGAGTGGCGGAGTGCATCGGATTTGGAAAAATAAAATGGTGGAAGAATTAGTCGATAGTTGGGAATCGATAGTCGATAGTCAGGGGAAGATTAAATTTATTGATGTGGCGGGCGGGACGGGTGA
The DNA here is from genome assembly GCA_945875865.1 of Rhizobium sp. Q54. Taxonomy (GTDB): domain Bacteria; phylum Pseudomonadota; class Alphaproteobacteria; order Rickettsiales; family UBA1997; genus UBA2645. The sequence continues at coordinate 18,476 of CAMCMF010000009.1, read as the reverse complement.
TGTTGCTTTTCGGATTGCACGGAAAATGCGGGCAAAAAGTATAAAATATGAAATCGATGTAGTGGATATAAATCAGGAAATGCTAGATGTCGGTAAGGCTCGGGCTGTTGATCAAAATCTTTTTTCTGGAATAAAATTCACTGCATGCGATGGCGAAAAACTTTCTTTTGCTGATGAAACTTTTGATTTTTTTACCATTGCTTTTGGTATCAGAAATTTTACCAATATAGATAAGGCATTATCGGAAGCTCATCGAGTTTTGAAAAAGGGTGGTAAATTTATTTGCTTAGAATTTTCGCAAATGAATGATTATTTTTTGCAAAAAATTTACGATGCTTATTCTTTCAAAGTGATTCCAAAAATTGGTGAAGTGGTTTTAAATGATCGCGCTTCTTACCAATATCTCGTAGAGTCGATTCGCAAATTTCCACCACAAAATGAATTTAAAAGAATGATTGAAATTGCTGGTTTTAACAATGCTGCTTACAAAAACCTAAGCTTTGGCGCCGCGGCAATTCACAGCGGAATCAAATGAAAAAAATTTCTCTTTTATTGATTTGTTTATTCCTGACTTCTTGCTACATCAACGGATATTGTGATGTTTCAGAGTGGAAGCAGCGAGAGGCTCAATCGATGTATAATGATTTTGGCACTTCGATAGCTGAAATGGATAGAGGCAAAATGGAAAAAATATTCGGCGCCTGTTATCGCGTTGGTGATCAGGTTTATTCCTACAATACATTGTGGAACAAAAAATATATTTTAGTGCGTTACGACAAGGCTGTGACTTATATCGAGGATAATAGCGATATCGTTAAATCGACGGTGAATGATAAGTATAAAAATTATAATCGCGGTGGAGTTGGTGTTCCGCAGAATCAGATGCAGCAGCAGAGTAAAAATGTGCAGTGGTTTTAGGAGTTTGGTTTTGGGCCTGCCTCCACCTTCGCTAAAGCTACGGCGGACGGGAGCACTTCGCTCTAACGATCTCCGTCTAACAGTCCATCTTCTGACGAAGCTGGCCTGCCAGCCGAAGCTCGCAAGAGCGAAGGCTGGTGCTATCGAGTGGAATCGAACCACCGACCTCTTCATTACCAATGAAGTGCTCTACCCCTGAGCTACGATAGCAAAAAAATGAAGTGCCCTTAAGGCGCTTTTTTGGTGTTATCTGAAGCTCCTCCAGAGCTGTCTCTGGGTTTATCTGAAGCTCCACCAGAGCTGCTTCTGGTTTCGTCTGAAGCTCCTCCTCCCCCTTCAGGCTCTTTGATCCCTCTTCCACTTGAAGAGGCAGATCTTATACCATCCCTAGCTTTACTCGCTCCTTTCTTAGCAACCTTCGAAGCACCACGCGCAAGCCTTTCCTGAATTTCTCTTGCAACACCAATAGTCTTTTTGAGCATTGCAAACCCGTCAGCGTTGCTTCCAGGTAGCTTAGTTCCGCCAATCAAGCTTGAAGTAATTCCAGGTATTTCATCCATGAATTTATAAAGCAGAAATATCATGAGGGTGGCTTTTAGAAGAGTCAATATTCTCTCTTTGACGTGACTTTCAAAAAGGTGAGTCATGATCGGAATAGTGATCCCAATGATTTCAAGTCCGGGGAATGTGCCGAAGCTATCAAAGGATATTAAACAGGCTGCGCTGTCATTTAGAGGGTCAATGGTTTTCTCTCCGACTTTATCGCAAGCTGGCATCTGATTGTTAACATAAGGAACGATAACACCTACATTATCTACGCATTTTTTATCGCAGTTTAATGTTTTAAATGGACCGGGTCCGTAGAACTCAGCGCTGCCAATCAAAACCTGATCCATCACAGTGATAAAAATAGCGATATAGGCAAATAATATCATCGGCTGTAGACAGAAGCTGATTAATTCTTTCAGCCATCCTTCATAAATGCCTTTTGTTCTTTCGAATAAGGCTAGCGGTATGATTAAAGGCGAAACGAAAACCATGATGATGATTGATATCGCTGAGCTGAGAAATATATGCAGCGCCCTCAAAGTTGCCGCGACTAATAATATACCAAAGATCAATACCGAGAGCGCAAAATAGATTCCAATAGGTCCGGTGAGGAAGGAGGCTAGAACTAGCATGGTAATATTTGCTGCTGAGACCTCGGGCCCGAATCCCAGATAACGCATAATTTTGCAATCGAGAGTATCCCAAATTGCTAAATATTCTTTGCCATCAGGATAAGTTTTTCCTGAAGAAATTTCAGTGCCATTTTCCAAATATACTTTGCCGAATTGACAGCCATCTCTTTTCTCTTCTACATCTCCGGTTTTGATCTTGAAGACCATTCGTGAAAATTCCATCGAGGCACCATAAACACCTTTGAAGAACATGCCTTGCCAAGCGTCTCCTGTAGCGAAATAGGCTACGAGAGCAATCTTTAAAAAATAAACCATAATATCTTTTTTCTGTCTGATATCAGCTTTTCCGATTAAGAGATTCATGCCATAAAGCATCACAGAAAATGTCAGCGCCAATTTCACCGCGAGTTGCAGATTATCCTGAATAGTGGTGAAGAAGGATTTGGTTTTTACAAAATTACCTTTTTTGAAGCTAAAGGCTCCATCCGTAACATATAAACCGCTGGGACATATTCCGCCAGCCGATGGATATTCATTAACATTTAAGCATTGGCTGTGACCGGCGCGATTGTAGAAAACATTTTCCAAAGTTTCTTTTACACATTGCGCAATTGGAGCACTGAAATGTCTTTGCGAGCCCAAAATAAATCCACCTTTGAAAGCGGTTTTATTTTGTGAATCACCCTCAAAATTCAAACAAGCTTCTGCAAAATAAGGAGAAGAGATGCCGCTTCTATAAGGAAATACATCAGAAGTTCTGGTGCAATGGGTGAGGTATTGGCAATAATTTTTACATTTGCCGGCTTTGCTATTGTAAGAGCAGTCGACATTTCTAATTTCACTACGAGGAGAGCAGTCGCCTTTTGATACTTGTTCTGGAGTGATCATTTTCCATTTTCCTAAGCCAGAATCCCAAATTCCATCCTTGTAGTAGTCGCAATATTCAGTGCCGCCGCCAAGTGAGAAATTATAAGGGCATAGACTAAAAGTTTGGGCGCAGATCATGCGCTCATTATCGGCGAACTTGGCTGCGAATGTTATGCCATCAATGTCGCATCTAGTTCCTGCTCGACAAAATGATCTAATCCCATCCACATCTGTTGAGCCGAATGTTTCAGCAACAATTGTCTTTGAGATTCTTCTGTGCAAACCATCATATTCAATGCAGATATGTTCGCTGCTTCTTCTTAGGCAACACTCATAGGCTGTTTTTAATTCATTGGTGCGATCAACATCTGTATTTGGCGCACCGGTTAGTGGATCATTTTGTCCTGGTTGTAACAGATATTTTTTACAATTGTAATTGCCGATTTCGGAGCCTTTGAGATAATATTTTTGCCTAGGATGGGTATCATTAACTTTAGCTTGTGTGACATCGTAGCAAACATCGCCGCTAACTGGATTATCTACAACTTCAACGCCGCCATAATACCATTCGCGATATGTTTTATTGTCGAAAGTAAGATTGGCGGTTTTACGCTCTCTGATCCAGGAATTAATCTGGCCCTGAACTGTAGCTTTGTAAGCAGCTACGCTAAAATTATATTCTAAAGAGCTGGGTTTCAACCATTCCGCACCACAGATTTGGCTGTTATTATAGACATCCTTGGCAACTGCATATGTCGCCGACATCAATCCCAAAAGTGTAGCAAAGGATGACACGGCCCCAAGAATTCCCGCCTTGCAATTTGGGCTAGCAGCTCCTCTTATTGAGGCTTTTCCAATATCCCAAACATCCATGAGTGGTGAAGGAACTAAGCGTGGAACGCCGCTGCCAGTTCCGCAATTATAATTCATCACCGCAATTGCCACTTTTACTGCTGCATAAGAAGATAAGACAAAAGCCAAGCAAACTGGATTGGAAAGTACGAATTCCACATCCTTACCACCATGGGTTGGATTCCAATCCAAGCCTTCAACACTCACTCCGCCATTACCATCGATATTGCAGCTTCTAACTCTTCCAACACCATAATCGACAGCAGCTTGGGCAGTGTGTAATGTGATAAAAACAAAAATTAAAAAAGCAGCACAAAGCTTCGCGCAATAACGTCGGTAAGGCGCGAGCAAGTTTTGTGCTACAGTTTTTAAAAGTATTATCACGATTTTTTGCCTGATTTTTCGTAGTAAGGCGGAAGCCAATCATCCGGATCATCACCGACTTGGTTGATAATGTCATCCATCATGATTACTGTTTCAACGCGCGCTGATAAAACTCGAATTATTTCATCCATTCCACCTAGATCGATGCGCGCAATTACGCCATCGTTATCTTGTTTTACTAGGAAAAAACGCGTTGAAGGATCTGTCGTTTTTACCAGATTAAATTCGCGCTCCGAAAGCATAAAAACTTCCCGATAAACCGTGGTTGCCTTAAGGTTTGGTAGAAAAATTTGTGTCGCAGTTTGTTGAACAAGAGTGTCGGAAATCGCACTTTTCGCAGCGTCTTCTACTGATTGCGTCGCAAAAACCACGAAAGTGTTAAGTTTCCGCAAAACTTTCAGCCAATCTTTAATTTTTGGTGCAAATACCGGATTGTCAATCAACGCCCAAGCTTCATCCAAAACAATCATGGTTGGCGAACCGTCAAGTGAAGCTTGAATACGATGAAATAGATAAAGTAGCACCGGCCCGATACTGACTTTATCTTGCAAAATGTGACCCATTTCAATTCCAAAAACTCGCGCCGATAAAAAATCGATGCGATCTTCTTCATTGTCAAAAAGCTTGTTGTGAGAACCGTTAGTATGCCACATCGATAATCTTCCGGCTAAAGTTCCTGGACCTCCTAAACCCATGAAAGGCGCGATGTTACGCAATCTTCTTTGATCTTGGGGTAATTTGTAATTACCTTGCACCGCTTCATTGATGCGCTCAACTTCGTGAGCTGGTAGTTGAGCGCCTTGGCCGGTTGAAACCAGTGCCTTCAAGAATTCAACCAAGAAGCTGCGATTGACGCTATTATCAGCAAGTTGTAGCGGATTAAAACCAGAAACTTTTGCCGCATCAGGAATAACGTAGCGTCCGCGAATAGCGCGTATAAAAATTTCAGCGCCGCGATCCTTGTCGAAGAAAAATAAACGCGGATGGAATTTTTGCGCTTGAGCACAAAGAAAGTTTAATAAAACCGTTTTACCAGAACCGGTCGGACCAACGATCATGGTATGTCCAACGTCGCGAACGTGAAAGCTAAAAAAATACGGCGTGCCGGAAACAGTGTTCAAAACCGTCACGGCATTTCCCCAGTGATTGCCTTTTCTTTTGCCTGAGGGGTAATTGTGGAAAGAAGCAAAAGCTGCGATATTCAAAGTGTTCACCACAGAACGACGCGCCATAAAATCAGCATTGCAAGGCAGTTGCGACCAATAAGCCGGCTCCATATTCATGCGTTCACGAACTCCGGTAATACCAGAATTTGAGAGTTCAACCACCGCCAAAGATAAAGCGCTTTCCAATGTTTTTGGGGTATCTTCGATGCAAAGAATCGTCATGTGATGCAAGCCGAAAGCGAATTCGCCGCTCATCGCCGAATCAAGCGCTTCATCAATTTCCTGAATTTGTGAAACCGCCACGTCTTCTGATTGCACCAAGCGACGTTGCTGCAATTGCATCGAACTAATCGCCACCATGCGATTGATGAAAGAAAAAGATTGGCTGATTACCAATTCAAAAGGCATTTGCATAAAGCCGTCAAAAACTCCGGCGTGAGTTGAGGGGCGATATTCTTTGATCGAGACTATGCCGGCATATTTAACACTATTTGGATGATGTGCTTCAACGGATTTATTTCCAAAATAAAGTCGGCTTGAAGGCAAGTGATGTCCAATTTCGCCAATTGGAACATTGATTGGTTGCGAATAGCCACAATTCACCAAGCGCGATAAAAATTCCAAAACTTCCGAAACAACTCCTTCGTCAGTTTCAACAAGTTCGAGTAGTTTTGCGCCGTAATTTCCGTAGCCATTTAAAATGCGCTCGGTCATTTCTTCCAACTCATCAAACATTTCGCGCATGTAATTTTCCCACGAAGTTTTGTCGGTTGTATGCTGCAATTTTTTTGCCATATGTTCGAGAATGGCAGCGCCGGAAGTATCTGCTCCACGAATGATGGTGAGATAATGTTCATTGACGAAACTGCGATCGCTCGAGTGTTTTTGAGCCCATTCTTGATTAACTCTTTCCGAAAAATTATCCGGCATTTCGCCATCAGGAAAACCTTTTTCTTTGCGACGAATAGTGTGGAAATAAAGCGAGAATCCGCCGGCAGCCATGCCTTTCAGCAAGTTATTGCGCGAATTTTTTTTGAGATCGATATCAACATCATCAGCAGTTTCAAAGGCGAATCCTTTGATTTTAATTACGCGAACCAACTCTTCCTTGTGAGTTAAAATTGTGCTCGAATTCCAGTGGCATTTGTAAGGAATAAAATGCGCCGCAGAAACTTCGCCTTTAGTAATTTTCTCGTTTGTTGGTTTGAGTGTTGTTAGACGCATTAATTATATGTTGTAATAAGGGGTCAGACCCCTTTTTCCCTAAGAAAGGGGTCTGACCCCTTTTCCCTTTTTTTACCTGTCCGCCGTAGCGTCGGCGAAGGTGGATGAATTTTTTTCGCGGTCAACCAAAATAAAAATATAAGCGCCGGAAGTGCCAAGAAAGTTGATAAAATAAAGAAATTATACCAGCCAAAATTCTGCGCAAAAATTCCTGAACTTGAAGTTAAAAAGCTGCGCGCCGTTGAAGCAAAAGAGGTGAGAAGTGCATATTGTGTAGCGCTGAAAGCAATATTGCAAAGCCCGCTTAAGTAAGCGACAAAAACCGAATCACCAATTCCGCCGGAAAAATTTTCTATAAAAATTACAGCGTAAAGTATTTCTGAATCATAACCAATTTGCGCCTGATAAGCAAAAGCTAAATTGGATAACATTTGCATTATTGCAGCAATCCAAAGCGCCGTTGTGATGTTCATTTTTTTAATCATGATTCCCCCGCAAAGCGCACCAGCCAAGGTGGCAAACAGTCCAAAAGTTTTTACAATTTTTGCAATTTCAATTTTGCTGAAACCAATTTCGAGCAAAAATGGTAAAGTTAAACTTCCGGCAAAAGCATCACCAAGTTTGAAAAAAATGATGAAAAGCAAAATCACAAACCATGATTGATGATGAGTTAAATCCTGCAGCGGCGTAATAATAAAATTTCTAAACCAAGAAAAAAAATCCTGTTTTTTTGGCGCCCAATTTTTTCGCGTTTCTTCGATAAAAATTGTCAGAATCAAACAAGTAATCATGAAAATCGCCATTACAAAATAGACAGAATTCCAGCCAAAAAATTCCGCTAAAACCAAAGCCAAAGCGCCGGAAATTAAAAGTCCCATGCGATAGCCGTAAACATAGAAACTGGCGGCTAAGCCTTGATTTTCTTTTTCGATTAATTCGATGCGATAACCGTCGATTACAATGTCTTGGCTCGCAGAAGCAAAGGCGATTAAAACTGCAAAAATTGCGATAGCGCTCAGGTTAGAAAAAACTCCCGCAACTCCCAATAAAGCGATGAGAGAAATTAGCAAAAATTGCGTGATGATAATCCAGGATTTTCTTTGCCCTAAAATTCTGGTGAGCAGTGGAATTTTGCAGGAATCAATGATCGGTGCAAAAAATATTTTTAAACTGTAAGGCAAAGCAACGAGTGAAAAAAATCCGATGGTTTTTAAATCAAAACCTTTTTCGAGTAGAAAGGCCTTGAGCGTCGATAGAATAAGCGCCAAAGGCAATCCTGAACTTATGCCCAGAAAAAAAATTACCGCAAAATTTTTATATGATTTTTTCATCTAGCTTGAGATTTAGAACGATGAGTGAGAAGAATGTAAAATTGTTTTTCATTCTCGAGTTAATCATCTTCCCCTTGAGGGAGGATAAGTGCACCGAGTAATTTTTTAAATTTAAAGTGAAGTAAATCTATGTTACATCATAAAGATCCATCACAAATTTATGGCACAACAATTCTTGCGGTGCGCAAAAATGGTAAGGTTGCAATTGCCGGAGATGGACAAGTTACTCTTGGTCAAACTGTTTTAAAATCTAACGCCAAAAAAATTCGCAAACTTGGCGATGGCTCGATTATCGGCGGTTTTGCTGGTGCCACGGCTGATGCTTTTACTTTATTTGAGCGATTAGAAGCAAAGTTAGAACAATATCCAAATCAGTTGATGCGCGCCTGCGTTGAGCTGGCGAAAGATTGGCGCACTGATAAATATCTGCGTCGTCTCGAAGCGATGATGATTGTAGTTGATAAAAACATCTCGCTTGTTTTAACCGGGAATGGTGATGTGCTTGAGCCGGAAGATGGAATTGCCGGCATCGGTTCAGGGGGAAATTATGCTCTTGCCGCCGCTCGCGCTCTATTTGAAATTGAAGGTTTATCGGCGGAAGAAATTGTAAAAAAATCGATGAAAGTCGCTGCCGATCTTTGTGTTTATACCAACGAAAATATCGTGATTGAAATTTTATAAAAATGAAATTTATTAAAATTTTCCTACTGCTGTTTGTTCTTTCAAATCAAGCATTCGCCACCGTTTCTTTTTCGGTAAAAAACGAAGAAATTCCTAAAACAAAAATTCTTTTTTTAGGTTTTGATCAAGCTGATCCAAGATGGCGGACAGACGCTTTTGAAGTTTTTGAACGCATCAGAAAAAATCTCAAAACCACCGATTTATTTGAAATAGTTAAGCAATCTAACAGCATTGAAAACGCCACTACAGCGCCAATTTCTAAGGGTGATCGCGAAAATCTTTTCGTCGAAGCGCTTCCTGATTTTGAAAAATATTCTAAAGCTGGAATTGGTGCGATCGTGATCGCGCAATTTAATCTTGATAGCGCAGGCAATCTAGAAATTCGCGTGCGCATGTGGGACGTGCTTGATTCGCGCCAACTTTTCGGCAAGCTTTATACGGCATCGAAAGATAATATGCGCAAAGTTGCCAACGTGATTTCTAACGAAGTTTTCAAGGCGATAAGCAGCGAATCCTCGGGTCATTTTTCTTCGCAAATTCTTTATGCTTCTGAAAGCGGTTCGCCAAAATATCGCATTAAAAAAATTAACCTGATCGATTTTGATGGCGAGAATCATCAAGTTTTAACTGATGGTCGCGATCTGGTTTTAACGCCGATTTTTTCTAAGAAGCGTGACGAGATTTTTTATGTGCGTTATTTTCAAGGACGTCCGCAAGTTTTCTCGATGAATATAAAAAATTTGCGCAGTCAAAAAGTTGGCGGTTTTAGAATTACTACCATGTCTCCGTCCGCTCATCCCAAGGATCAAAATATTATCCTGCTCGCCGCAATTGAAGAAGGAAATAGCGATATTTATGAGATGAATATTGCAGGAAATACCGCGACAAAATTAACCAAACATCCAGCAATTGACACCACGCCATCCTATTCTCCCGACGGAAATTATATCGCATTTTCCTCCGATCGCGCCAATGGTCAGCAAATTTATGTGATGAGTATCGATGGCTCTTCAACTAAGCGTATCAGCACTGGACAAGGTAGTTACTCCAAACCAATTTGGTCGCCGGATGGAAAATTAATTGCCTTCACTCGCATCAAAGGTGGCGAGTTTTTTATCGGCGTGATGTTGCCCGACGGTAAGTCCGAAAAATTGCTGAGCAGCGGCTATTTAGTCGAAGGCGCCAAATGGTCACCCAATAGCCGTTATCTAGTTTTCTCCAAGAAAAAAGCTGCTTACGGCAAGGATTCAATTCCGCGTTTATGGGTGGTGGATATCATCACCGGATTCGAATTTGAATTGCCAACGCCGCCAAGTGAAGGCGCTACGGATCCAGATTGGGCATAATACCATTTCCTAAAGGGCGCCTCTAAAAATTAGGATTTTTCAAGGAATTTTAGGTTTTAACAAATTTGCGAGAAGGTAAGCGTATTAGATATACGTGCTCTCGAGCAAATTTGTTAAAACCTAAAATTACCGGAAAAGACAATTTTTAGAGATGCCCTAAAGTAACCCCCTAGATAGCCATCATCTGCTGAAATCTTCTTGCTGCCATTTTTGGATTTTGATCTTGGGTAATTGGCCTTCCAACCACAAGGTAGGAACTACCATTTTGCATTGCAGTTTTAGCATCGGTTACGCGCTTTTGATCATCCCCAGGAATAGCTTCTAATCTGATGCCAGGCGTTACGATATCAAAATTATTTCCTATATTTTCTCTCAAAGTTTTTGCTTCCATCGCTGAAGAAATAACTCCGTCAAAACCAGCATTAAGGGCGGATTTTGTTTTTTGGATAACCAGTTCACTGAGAGAAATTTCGGGATCAAATCCCATGTTATTGAGATCATTTTGATCTATACTAGTAAGAACGGTAACTCCCAGAAGCTTCATTTTACCCTTATTTTCTGCCGCTCTACTCATGATGTCATGACTTGCAGTATGTATCGTCAAAAAATCAATTTCACGAAGAGAGAGGCTGTGTACAACTTTGCCCACGGTTTCGGGAATGTCATAAATTTTAAGATCGGCAAAAACTTTTTTGTTTCTATCTTTTAGCCATGAGATTAATTGAAAATAATCATTGCTCATCATGAGCTCTAATCCAACCTTGTAGAAGGAAACTTCATCTCCGATTTCTTCAACTAATTGCATCGCTGGCTTAATGGTAGAGGTATCAAGAGCGACGATTAATCTTTCATTACTTTTTACTGACATGGAATAGGTGATAAATTAGAAAAAGAAGCTGAGTTTTATCAAAAAACTCAGCTTCTAAAAATTAAATTGAACTATAATTTTTGTAAACAAAACACGTCAAAATCCTTATCTTTTTTTAATTTCACAATCGAGTTGGCAACACAATCCGCTGCAGAAATTGTAGTTATATAAAATACACGATTCATCAAAGCTGCGCGACGTAAATTGAAACTTTTAGCAATCGATTCTACACCGAAAGTGGTGTTGATCAGCATGTCAATTTTTTTGTCTTTGATTAAGTTAATCACGCCGTAGTCACCCTCTTGCTCCTTATTAACTCTTTCAACTTTGATTTTGTTTTTGTTAAGGAAATTTCTTGTGCCATCAGTTGCATAAATGAAAAAACCACATTTCTGCAATTTATCGGCGATTGCCACTAGTGCCGGATTTTTATCATGATCAGCAACCGAAATTAAAACATTGCCACTGGTTTTAACTTTATTTCCTGCTGCAAGTTGAGCTTTTAAGAAAGCCATTTCAAAGCTTTTATCAATACCCATCACCTCACCAGTCGATTTCATTTCCGGCCCTAAAAGCGTATCAACCTTGGCAAAACGTGCGAATGGCAAAACTACCTCTTTCACTGAAAAATAAGTGTCACTGTAATTTCTGGCTTTTTCTAGTTTGAAGCTAGCAAGTTTTTGTCCGACCATCAACAACGAAGCAATTTTTGTGATGTTAATGCCAGTCGCTTTAGCCACGAATGGCACGGTTCTTGAAGCGCGCGGATTAACTTCAATGATGTAAAGTTTTTCATTTTTCACCGCATACTGTACATTCATCAAACCAACAACATTAAGAGCTTGCGCCAATTTGACGGTGCTTTTTTTCACTTCCTCAATCATCTTTTTTGAAAGTGAATAAGGCGGTAGCGAACAAGCGGAATCTCCGGAGTGAATACCAGCTGCTTCAATATGCTGCATAATTCCCGCAACAAAAACATCTTTGCCATCGCTTAGCGCATCAACGTCAATTTCCACTGCATTATCTAAAAATTTATCAACCAAAATTGGACCATCTAAAATAAAACGACCATGGATTGAAATGTATTTTTCGAGTCCGGTTTTGTTGTAAATAATTTCCATCGCACGACCGCCAAGCACGTTACTTGGACGAATTACCACTGGATAGCCAACTTTTTTAATTGCTGGTTCGATTTCTTTTAAACTGTGGCAAATAGTGTTTTCTGGCTGCGCCAATTCTAATTTATGCAAAAGCTGTTGGAATCTTTCGCGATCTTCAGCGAGGTCAATTTTATCGTAAGAAGTTCCAAGGATTGGAATCCCCGCTTCATTTAAATGACGCGCCAACTTAAGAGAGGTCTGGCCGCCACACTGCACAATCGCACCAAGAACTTTACCATTTTTTTGTTCTTTGCGAATCACTTCAATAACATGTTCTGAGGTCATCGGCTCAAAATAAAGACGATCTGAAGTGTCGTAATCAGTTGAAACGGTTTCTGGATTGCAATTGATCATGATGGTTTCGTAACCAGCCTCAGACAGCGCGAATGCTGCGTGAACACAAGAATAATCAAATTCAATTCCTTGTCCGATACGATTTGGTCCACCACCTAAAATTATAACTTTTTTCTTGTTAGTTGGCTTGGCTTCGCATTCTGGCTCAGAAATTCCATCACCTTCGTAGCAGGAATACATGTAAGGCGTATTTGATTCAAACTCAGCGGAGCAAGTATCAACAGATTTGTAAACAGGGTGCACATTAAGTTTGTGACGTAAATCACGAACCTTAGCGAGCTTAGTTCCAGTAAGTTCGGCAAGTCTCTCATCCGAGAAACCCATTTTTTTCAACTGTAGCAGACCAAACTTATCTTTCGGTAAACCTTTTTTTCTAATCTCACTTTCTTTTTTAACAATTTTTTCAATTTCGCAAACAAACCACGGATCGAAGTGAGAAATTTTACAAATTTCTTCGACGGAAATTTTGTAACGCAAAGCGTCAGCAATGCGCAACATGCGGTCTGGAGCTAAAATCGCTAAATTTTCTTTGATGACTTTTTGATTTTTTGCCAAAGAATTTTTTTCTGAAACTCCTGGAATTTTTTGTTCGTTAAAACCAGTCAAACCAACTTCCATTGAGTAAAGTGCCTTCTGTACTGATTCAGCAAAACTACGACCAATCGACATTGCTTCACCAACTGAACGCATGGCGCTTGAAAGTGTCGGGGTTGATTCGTTAAATTTTTCAAAAGTGAAGCGTGGAATTTTGGTAACCACGTAATCAATTGTGGGCTCAAATGAAGCAGGAATAACTTTGGTGATGTCGTTTTGAATTTCATCAAGCGTGTAGCCAATTGCTAATTTTGCGGCAACTTTAGCAATTGGAAATCCTGTTGCTTTTGAAGCAAGCGCTGAAGACCTAGAAACGCGGGGGTTCATCTCAATCACCACTAAGCGACCATCTTTCGGATTCACTGCAAATTGTACGTTAGAACCGCCAGTTTCAACGCCGATTTCGCGCAATACTGCGATTGAAGCGTCGCGCATTTTTTGATATTCCTTGTCAGTTAAAGTGAGAGCGGGAGCAACGGTGATTGAATCGCCAGTGTGAATGCCCATCGGGTCAACATTTTCAATCGAACAAATAATAATTGCGTTGTCTTTGCGATCGCGAATAACTTCCATTTCATATTCTTTCCAGCCAATGATTGATTCGTCAATAAGCACTTCGTGGGTTGGTGAAAGATCAAGTCCATAAGCAACAATTTCTCTGAATTCTTCCTCAGTTGAGGCAATTCCTCCACCAGATCCGCCCATTGTAAATGAAGGACGAATGATCGCGGGAAGGCCAATTTTCTTCAACGCTTTCAAGGCTTCATCAAGTGATTTTACAACAGTATTTTTTGGAACTTCCAAACCGATTTTAGCCATCGCCACGTTAAATTTGCTGCGATCTTCGGCTTTTTCAATAGCCTCTGGATCTGCCCCGATCATCTTCACGTTGTATTTTTTAAGAATACCGAGGCGGTTAAGTTCTAAAGCGCAGTTCAAAGCAGTTTGCCCGCCAACGGTTGGCAGAATTGCGCCGGGACGTTCTTTTGCGATAATTTTCTCGACCACTTCCGGAGTGATGGGTTCGATGTAAGTGGCATCAGCCGTAGCATGATCAGTCATAATGGTTGCCGGATTGGAGTTTACCAAAATCACGCGGTAACCTTCCTCTCTTAAAACTTTGCAAGCTTGCGTGCCGGAATAGTCGAATTCACAAGCCTGTCCGATGACGATTGGGCCGGAGCCGATGACTAGAATTGAATCAACTTTTAGTTTTGATTTTGACATTTTTTATTTTGTTTAATTGTTGTTGTAGTTTTTCTTGAGACCTTAGTCCTGCACAGCTTTTACGCCTTACTCTTTTTAATTAGCTCAATAAAATCCTTAAATAAATATCGGCTATCATGCGGTCCAGGAGAACTCTCTGGATGGTATTGCACCGAGAATGCTGGTTTGTTTTTCAAGCGAATTCCTTCGATGGTATTGTCAAAAAGCGAGTAATGCGTCACCTCAATATGGCTCGGGATATTTTCGCGCGGTACGCAGAAACCGTGGTTCTGACTGGTAATTTCGACAATTCCTTTTTGCACATTTTTTACCGGATGATTGGCGCCACGATGCCCTTGGAACATTTTGGTAGTGCTGAGACCAGAGGCAATTGAAAGCAATTGATGTCCCATGCAAATTCCAAAAATTGGAATGTTTTTGTCTAGCATTTTTTTAATCACTGGTGCGGCATATTGCGAGGTAGCAAAAGGATCCCCAGGGCCATTTGAAAGAAAGACACCATCTGGTTTATGCTTGGCAACTTCATCAAAAGAAGATTGTGCTGGAAGTACGGTAATCTTGAAGCCGTGATCAACCAAACAATTCAAAATATTTTCCTTCACGCCATAATCCATCACTACCACATTGTAGCCGTGATTAAATTTTTGTGTTTCAGTTGCGCCGAAAGGAATAGTTTTACTTTTCCACTTGTAAGATTTTTTAGTAGAGACTGTTGAGCAAAGCTCCATGCCATTTAACGTTGGTAATTTGGCAATTTTTTTAGTTAGTTTTACAGTGTCTATTTCTTTGCCGGCAGAAACGTAAGCAATGATAACATTGCCTGCACCATTAGTGCGAATGGCTCTGGTCAAAGCGCGTGTGTCAATGCCACAAATTCCGGTAGTGCCATGCTTAATCAACCAAGAATTGAGATGACCTTTACTGCGGAAGCTTGAATCTTGCGTAATGTCTTCACGAATTACTAGGCCCTTACAAAAAAGTTTTTGCGCTTCATCGTCATCAGAGTTACAACCAACATTACCAATATGTGGAAAGGTGAAGGTGATAATTTGCCCAGCGTAAGATGGATCAGTTAAAATTTCCTGATAACCAGTGATCGCGGTATTGAAGCAGATTTCGCCATGAGTTTCATTTTTCTTTCCAACACCTTTGCCGAAAAAATAAGAGCCGTCAGATAAACAAAGGACAGCATTGATGTTTTTATTTGCTTTGAATTTCATTCTAAATTTATGATAGGTTATAGTTTATATTGTAACATTTTTCGCCATGCTGGTTGGTGTCCAATCCCTCAAATTCTTCGACTTCGCTGACTCTTATGGGGATGAAGAAATCAACTAGTTTAAGAATTACTAAAGTGACTACTGCTGAATAAAGAATTACTATTGCCGAAGAGATTAGTTGATTAAGTAATAAAGCATGATTACCAAAAATCCAACCTTGAGCTCCTGCCGGATTAATGTCGGTAGAAGCAAAAATACCAGCAGCAATTAAACCCCACAAACCAGCGATACCGTGAATACCAAAAGCATCGAGTGAATCGTCATATTTGAATTTTGGTTTGAGATAGCAAACGCCAAAATAACAAATAATTCCAGCAGTTAAACCGACTGGAATTGCATAAACTGGAGAAATAAATCCTGCTGCTGGTGTTATTGCGGCAAGACCTGCTACTGCTCCACTAATCGCACCGATAAGGGTAACGCGTTTTTTCAAAATTAATTCAACAGCAAACCATGCAGTTGCTCCAGCCGCTCCAGCTAAATTAGTATTTACAAAAGCAATCACCGCAATGTTATTGGCAGCAAGAGCGCTGCCGGCGTTGAAACCAAACCATCCAAACCATAAGAGACCAGCTCCGATGAAGGTAAGAGTTACATTATGTGGCGGCTCAACTTTAGCATGATCAAGACCATTTCTTTTTCCGATGTAAATCGCAGCCACCAATCCTGCTACTGCAGAACTTAGATGAACGACCGCTCCTCCAGCAAAATCAAGAGTTTGGAATTTTTGATGTAACCATCCTCCACCCCAGATCCAGTGCGCAATTGGAGCATAGACAAAAAGTATCCAAAGCACACCAAAAATTAATATCGGTAGAGTCTGGTTCTTTCGGCAAAAGAACCAGTAATGATCGCGACTGTAATGACGGCAAACATTCCTTGATAAGTTGCAAAAAGCAAATGTGGTATTGAAGTGCCAGGATAGGTCTCGAGACCAATATTATTCATCCATAAAAAATTCATACCACCAATCAGGCCACCGAATTTGCTTTCGCCAAAAGCTAGTGAATAACCAAGTAAAATCCAAACGATGCTGATTAAGCAAAGTTTCATAAAGACGTGCATGATGGTGGTGATGACATTTTTATCTTTCACTAACCCAGCATAAAACAACGCCAAGCCTGGAACCATCAGCATTACTAGTGCTGTGGATAGTAGCATCCAAACTGTGTCGATGGGACTATTCATGGGGGGAAATGAAGAATATGGCGCACATATTTACTCTCTCCCAAGGCCGTATGAGCCTTGAGTGCGAGAGTAAATTGTTATGGCCGAGTTGGTTAGTTATTATAATACATCTCAAACTCAATTGGATGAGGCATTTGCTCATATCTTTCGACTTCTTTCATTTTTAACTCGATGTAAGCATCAATTTGATCGTTGGTAAAAACATTTCCCGCAAGTAAGAAATCGCGATCCTTATTAAGAGCCGTTAGAGCATCACGCAGTGAACGTGAAACTGTTGGAATTTTTTTCAATTCTTTTTCTGGTAAGTGGTAAAGGTCTTGATTATTAGGCTCTCCGGGATGGATTTTATTTTTAATGCCATCAAGTCCAGCCATTAAAAGTGCCGAGAAAGTTAAATAAGGATTTGAAGCGGGATCAGGAAAACGTGCTTCGATTCTGCGAGCATTTTCGTTTGTCACATTCGGAATACGAATTGACGCGGAACGATTTTTTGCTGAGTAAGCTAGAAGAACTGGAGCTTCGTAACCAGGAACCAAGCGCTTGTAGCTATTGGTCGTAGCATTAGAAAAAGCATTAATTGCTTTGGCATGCTTGATGATTCCACCGATGTAAAACAAAGCTAATTCAGAAAGATTAGCATGCTCTTTTCCTCTAAATAAATTCTTGCCGTCTTTCCAAATTGATTGGTGCACATGCATTCCTGAACCATTGTCACCAAAAATTGGCTTTGGCATGAAAGTCGCAGTTTTACCGTAAGCTTGGCAAACATTGTGAACGACATATTTCAACTTCTGCACATTGTCGCCAGTGGTTGTAAGAGTGTCATATTTAAAACCAATTTCAGATTGTGAATTGGCAACTTCATGGTGATGCAAAAGTGGAGTGATACCAACTTGACGCATAATTTCCACCATTTCGCAGCGCAAATCTTGCGTAGTATCAAGCGGCGCAGTATCAAAGTAAGCGCCCTTAACTTGTGAACGACGTGCTAAATTTCCGCCCTCAATTTTTTTATGAGAATTGTGTGGCGCTTCTGCGGAATCAATTTCGTAAGAATTTCCTGTCGGTGTATTTTTAAAACGCACATCATCAAAAATAAAAAATTCTGGCTCTGGACCAAAATAAGCCGCATCACCAATGCCACTTTGTTGTAAATATTCTTCAGCTTTTTTTGCAGTATTGCGTGGATCTCTGTCGTAGCCATTACCAGTTGTTGGCTCAATTACATTACAGATTAAAACCAGAGTTGGAATTGTTGCAAAAGGGTCGATAAAAGCAGATTCAAGCTGTGGAATCATCAACATGTCTGAATCATTAATTTCTTTCCAAGCTGGAACTGAAGAACCATCAAACGCCACACCTTTCGTCAACTCTTCTTCTCCAACCGCATCAGCACAATGAGTGATGTGAAGCCATTTACCAGCATAGTCCGAAAAACGAAAATCGATAAATTTAATATCATTGTTTTTGACCATGTTGATGACGTCAGAATAAGTTTTCATATGTTTTTAATTAGTTTTCTGGAATGAAATAAAGCGTAAAGGCTTTGTGTGAATAGAATTACTTCAGTTAGAATGTTGATGAACAAATTCTAGAACCCAGACAATCGAAACTTGATCACTACGCAAAGTGGTGCGCAGAAAATTACTTCTCTTTTAAGAAAGCAATTAAAAAATTAAAGATGTTAGTTAGTAAGAAATTTTGCAGAGCGTCCCCAATTCCGTGTCAATTAAAAGCTGAAAGAAAATGAGCGTTAGCTCATTCTTCTTCAGCTAATTTTAATTTAAATTGACGGAGAAATTATGACTAAAAAAGCTCGGCAACATGGCGCTTTCAGCGGCGTGGGGATTGA
>CAMCMF010000008.1 GCA_945875865.1 Rhizobium sp. Q54 | reverse complement strand
TTGGCTTAGCCAAGAAAATACGCGGTTGAATCAGAATTTTTTAGTGCGCACTTATCAAGTGATAAGCTTACGCCTAAAAAATCCCGCTTCGCCCTTTATTTTCTTGGCTAAGCCAAATTCTGTTAAATTTCTAATGACGGATCTGGGTTCAAACAAACTGCCAATTCAATCTAAAAAAACAAGCTGTCATGAATATTCTCAAACTCTGCGAAAAAGTCGGACATTTCACTTTGCTGAATTTAGCCAAGCTAGGAGAAATTATAATTTTCGCCGGCAACTCGCTAGTTAGCTGCTTCACGCCGCCATTTTATCCGCGTTTAATTTTACGTCAATTTTTACAAATCGGATATTTTTCGCTGCCAGTTGTTGGTCTCACCGCAATTTTTTCTGGCGCAGTTTTAGCGCTACAAAGCTATTCCGGATTTTCACGTTTCAACGCCGAAAGCTCGATTGCAACTGTAGTGGTTTTATCGATCACTCGTGAACTTGGACCAGTGCTAGCAGGCCTGATGGTTGCTGGTCGCGTCGGCGCTTCAATGGCGGCAGAAATCGGTACCATGAAAGTGACAGAACAAATCGACGCACTCAGAACTCTCTCCACAAATCCCTTCAAATATTTAATCGCACCAAGAGTAATTGCCGGCGTTTTAATGTTGCCATTTTTAGTGTTAGTTGCCGATGTGATTGGTGTGATGGGCGGCTATTTGGTAAGCGTTCATTCTCTAGGCTTCTCACCCGGCCCTTACATCAACAGCACTTTCAAATTTTTAGAACAAATCGACGTAGTTTCCGGACTTGTTAAATCCGCATTTTTTGGTTTAGTGATTGCAATTATGGGCTGCTATTTTGGTTACACTTCACGAGGCGGCGCCGAAGGAGTTGGTATCGCTACCACCAATGCCGTCGTGTCCGCATCGATTGCGATTTTACTATTGAACTACATCATCACTGGATTGTTTTTTGGATAAATAAATTTGCGTAAATTAGATCGCCATATCGCCAAACATTATGGCGAAACTCGTAGTGATTTTTTTGCCAAAGCCATTCAAGTAAATTGTTAATTTTTATCTAATGAACTACCACCACATCTATCACGCTGGCAATTTTGCCGATATTTTTAAGCACGTAATTCTCACGCTTTGCTTGGAAAAACTTCACGAAAAACCGACGGCATTTTTTGCGCTCGATACTCATGCCGGACTTGGAAAATATGATTTGTGCGATGAAAAATCTGTAAAAACTTCTGAATTTATCGGGTTAGAAAATTTCAAAAAAATTCAGCAATTTTTGCCGGAACGCTACTTAAAAATTCTTGCCAAAATTAACCGCATAGAAATTACTGATTTAGCCTATCAACTCAAAACATACGCAGGCTCGCCAGCAATCATTAGAGATTATTTACGCTCGGAAGATCGCGCCATTTTTGCTGAATTAAATCGCGATGATTATTTACGGCTGGGAAAAAATTTTGCCGGCAGCGAAAAATTTTCTCTCGCAAATCTTGATGGGTTTTCTTTGCTGAAATCGAAACTCCCGCCACTCGAAAAACGTGGCTTAATTTTGATTGATCCCGCCTTCGAAAAAGATCAAAGTAAAGTCAGTGCCGATTATAAAAAAATTATTGAAAGCCTTGAAGATGCCTACAAACGCTTTGCTCACGGTATTTATCTAATTTGGCATCCAATCATAAAATCCGACGAGGAGACTTTAAAAAATTTCTACGAAAAAATGGCGGAGCTAAAATTTGAGAAAAAAATTCACGCTATTTTTGACATCGGATCTAAAGAAAATGATACCAAAATGCATTCCTGTGGAATGTTTATTTTCAACGCTCCGTGGCAGTTAGAAGAAAAGCTAAATGAGATTATGCCACAAATTTTGGAAGTTTTAAAGCAAGGAAAAGAAGCAAAATTCTTGATCAAACAAATCAACTAAAATTTTCTAAATCCAACCGCGGACCCAGATCAAAAAACATCTCATCGTGAGTAGTTAAAATCACCAAACCTTCTTCCTTGATGCGAGTTTTGATCAAGCCATGAAGCTTCTCCTTTCCAGCCTTATCGAGATTATTTGAGGGTTCATCGAGCAGCCAAATTGTCGCCGGACAAGCAAGTAATTTCGCCAACATCGCGCGCTTTTGCCAGCCAGCAGAAAGTGTTTTTACCTTATCATTGGCAATGGCAGTTAATCCAAAAAAACTAAGCGCTGAATTCAGTACTGTTTCAGTATCAGCAAGGCGCGAATAAAAGCGCAGATTTTCCAAAATTGTTAGCTCGGGTTTTAAAAAATTCTTATGTCCAATAAATTGTGTATCGCCGCTGAAATCAGCGCGGAACTCTTCCACATCAGCCTCGCCCCACAAAATTTTTCCTTCTGTTGCCTTGGAAATTCCGGCAATAATTTTCAACAAACTACTTTTTCCACAACCGTTCTTGCCGGTGATTATCAGGGCGGATGAGGTGCTGACAGAAAATCCTAAATTAGAAAAAATTTTCTTGTGATCTTTAAAAAGTGAAAGATTATCGATTGTAAGCATGACGCTTTGAGCCCTCTATTTTACTGATTAAAACAACAATGTCCGAATTAAAATTTTACGAATATTGCGACGTAAAAAATCCAAAATATCTAGTGATTTTTTTGCATGGCTACGGTGCCAATGGCGAAAATCTAATCAACCTTTCTTACGAATTTAAGAAAATTTTACCGGAAGCGCATTTTATTTCTCCTAATGCAATTCAACCTTGGGAAGGCGGATTTCCTAATACCTATCAATGGTTTTCACTTTACGGTGGAATAGAGCGCAAAACTATTGATGCAATCGCCGCCGACATCAAAAACTCCAACAAAATCCTCGCGCAATTCATCAATAATCAATTAGCGCGCTTCAACTTAACTCCAGAAAAATTATTTTTAATCGGCTTTTCGCAAGGCGCCATGATGTCACTCTACCAAGGAATGACAATGCCTCACAAGCTAGCGGGAATTATTTCTTTTTCCGGAAAATTAATTTTACCAGAAACATTGGGCGAAAAAATAATTTCAAAACCAGAAATTTGTTTGATTCATGGCGAGTCTGATTCTGTGCTTCCGATCGAACATTTCTTTGACGCTAAAAAAGCTTTAAGCGAAAAAGATTTTATTCACGAAGCTCATTCTTTTCCAAATCTTGATCACTCGATTGATATTAACGGAATTCGTGTTGCGCAAAAATTTATTAAAAAAACTATCACATGAAACTTTCCCAATATTTCCTCCCCACCCTCAAAGAAAATCCCATCGATGCCACAGTGGTTTCGCATCAACTAATGATCCGCGCAGGCATGATTCGTCAAACTGCGTCGGGGATTTACACTTGGCTTCCTTTGGGTTTGCGCGTACTTCGCAAAGTTGAAAAAATTATTCGCGAAAAAATGGATGAGGCGGGCGCTTTGGAAATTTTAATGCCCACAATTCAGCCTGCAGAATTATGGATCGAATCCGGTCGCTACGACGCTTACGGCAAGGAAATGCTGCGCATCAAGGATCGCCATGATCGTGATATTTTATACGGACCAACTCATGAAGAAGTTGTGACGGATATTTTCAGAAAAAACGTCACTTCTTACAAAGATTTACCAAAAAATTTATATCAAATTCACTGGAAATTTCGTGACGAAATTCGTCCGCGCTTCGGCTTGATGCGTGGTCGCGAGTTCTTGATGAAGGATTCTTATTCTTTCGATATCGATGAAACTAACGCCAAAAAAACTTACAATTTGATGTATGAAACTTACTTCAAAATTTTTCGCGCTATGGGCTTAAAACCAATGGCGGTGCGTGCTGACACCGGTGCAATTGGTGGAGATCTTTCTCACGAATTTCATATTTTAGCCGATACTGGTGAGAGCGCAATTTACTACGATAAAAAATTTGAAGAAGAAAATTTGAGCATCGCAGCAATGCAAGAGCTTTACGCAATGGCGGATGAAATGCATGTCGAGGAAAAATGTCCGATTGCAAAAGAGCAACTCACTTCACGTCGCGGCATTGAAGTTGGCCATATTTTTAATTTCGGTTTAAAATATTCGAAGGCGATGGAAGCTTCTGTAATGGGACCTGCAGGAGAGAAAATTTATCCGAATATGGGTTCATATGGCATTGGCGTTTCACGAATTTGTGCTGCAGCAATTGAAGCAAATCACGATACTAATGGCATAATTTGGCCCTCTGAAATCTCGCCCTTCCAAGTTATTTTGATTAATGTGAGATCGGGTGACGAGCTGTGCGACAAGGTTTGTGAGGAAATTTATTCTGCGCTACAAAAACAAAATATCGAAGTACTTTACGACGACAGTAAAAATAGTTTAGGACAAAAATTTTCAGTGGCAGATTTGATCGGCGTTCCAACTCAACTCGTCGTTGGACCCAAGTCAGCAGCGGCTGGAAAGGTTGAAGTAAAAAACAGAAAAACCGGCGAGAAAAAGGAGGTCGATATTTCAGCACTTCCTGGAATTTTTAATCTTAATCGCTAGCGTGATACTCGCTAGAAATAAGGTAATAGAGTTAGCGATAATCATGGTGAGATTGGCTAAAGACATTGTGTAAATCACCCACAAAAAAACGCCCGCGACAAACATGCTATACATTCCCAAAGAAATTCCGGAAGTATCTCGTGTTTTAATGGTGTGAATTACTTGCGGTAAAAAACTCGCAGTAGTTAAAAAAGCGGCGATATAGCCAATAATTTTCATAAAATTTAGTCGGCTGAATTAGATTAAATCAAAATACTAAAACATGAAAAACAAAACTCGCAAACCAATCTTACTCTGCATTTTAGATGGCTTTGGCATTGGTGATGAATCAGATAAAAACAACGCCATCTCTCAAGCTAAAATGCCCAATTATCAGCGCATTTTATCGAGCTATCCACATTCCAATCTAATCACTTCTGGCCTTGATGTTGGGCTTCCTGAGGGACAAATGGGAAATTCGGAAGTTGGTCACATGACGATTGGAGCGGGTAGAATTATTTTCCAAGATTTGCCGCGCATTAATAATGCAATTCGCGATGGTGAGTTAGAAAAAAATCCCAAACTTCTTAAATTAATTTCTGATTTAAAAGCTTCGAAAAAAGCCTGTCACTTGATGGGTCTGCTCTCTGACGGCGGGGTTCATTCGCATATCAATCACATAATTTTTTTAGCGGATTTATTAAACAAAAATGGTGTGAAAGTTTTTATTCACGCTTTTTTGGATGGGCGCGATGTGGCACAAAAAAGTGCGGAAAAATATTTGGAAGAAATAAAAAACTTTAAAGTAGCAACTATCTCTGGTCGCTACTACGCCATGGATCGCGATCAAAAATTTGATCGCATCGAGCTTGCAACAAATGCCCTGATTTCTGCTGAAGGAGAAAAATTTTCTGATACTCTGTCTGCCCTAAAAAATTCTTACGAAAAAAATATCACTGATGAATTTGTGAAACCTTGCGTGATTGGAGATTATTCAGGAATTGCCGAAGGCGATGCTTTAATTTTTTGCAATTTCCGCGCCGATCGCGCTCGCCAAATTTCAGAAAAACTTTTTGAAAATAGAAAATTTTCTACCGCTTTAGCTCTGACAAAATATTCCGAAAAACTGAGCGAATTTTATCAAATTTTATTTTCTGAAACTGAAGTAAAAAATTCTCTGCCCGAAATTTTATCCGCTCGCGGCCTTACGCAATTGCGCATCGCCGAAACTGAAAAATATGCTCACATTACATTTTTCTTTTCTTGTGGACGTGAAAAAGAATTTTCTGGTGAGAGCAGAATTTTAGTAAAATCTCCGCCAGTTGCGACTTACGATTTAAAGCCAGAAATGTCGGCAAAAGAAGTTGGTGAAAAATTATATGAGGCAATCAAATCCGAAAAATTTGATTTCATTATCGTCAATTACGCCAATTGCGATATGGTCGGACATAGCGGCAATCTTGGTCCCTCGATTGCAGCTTGCGAAGCAATTGATGCACAACTGGGCATGTTGGAAAAAATTATTTTAGAAAAAAATGGCGCTCTATTAATTTCGGCAGATCATGGCAATATTGAATGCATGCTTGATGCTAACCATTTGCCCCACACTTCTCACACTACTAATCCCGTGCCATTAATTTTAATTGGAAATGATGTTGGTGGCTTGAAGCTTGCAAATGGCCGACTCAGCGACATCGCTCCGACAATTTTACATCTCATGAATATTCCTCAACCAAGCGAAATGGACGGAAAAAATTTAATCAAATGAACAAAAAAACAAAACAACCTGAGACAAAAACAGAATTTGTAAAAACTCTAATCATCGCTTTACTCCTTGCCGGTCTAGTGCGCTCGTTTCTATTTGAGCCCTTCCACATCCCATCAAGCTCGATGAAACCAAATTTACTGATCGGAGATTATCTCTTCGTCGCTAAATATTCTTACGGTTACAGCCGCTATTCTTTTCCTTTTGGATTCGATTTATTCGAAGGCAGATTTTGGAAAAAACATCAGCCCCAACGAGGCGACATCGCAGTTTTTCGCCTGCCCTCGAATCCAAATATAAATTACATCAAGCGCATTATCGGCTTGCCCGGCGATCAAATTCAGATGCAGGAAGGCGTGCTTCACATCAATGGTGCCGAGGTCAGCAAAGTTGTTGATGGAGTTTTTTCTGATGACGATTCAGCGATCAAAAATGAAACTCGTAAATTTCTTGAAACTTTACCAGAAGGAAAAGTGGTCACGATACTGGATCAGGAAAACACGCCGCAAGATGACACCGGAATTTATGAAGTACCGGAAGGTCATTATTTCATGATGGGAGATAATCGCGACAACTCGCAAGACAGCCGCTTTCTTGATCACGTGGGATATGTTCCCGAGCAAAATTTAGTTGGTCGCGCGACAATAATTTTCATTTCTTGCTCAAAACCAGTTTGGCAATTTTGGAATTGGCCAAGCTCAATTCGCTTCAATCGCATGTTTCACAAAGTCAGCTAATGAAAAATTTTTATCACAAAATCGACTATCAATTTAGCGACGAAAAATTGCTGCAAGAAGCTTTGACGCATCCCAGTCTGTCGCAAGAAAATAAAACCTGTGCTAATTACCAGCGCTTGGAATTTTTGGGCGACAAGGTTTTGTCTTTGGTGATCGGAGAATTTTTGATGAAGAAATATCCAACTGAGATGGAAGGTCCGCTATCAAGGCGCCATGCCGCTTTGGTCTCTGGCGAAACTCTAGCAGAAATTGCTTTGCTAGTTGGATTAGAAGAAGTTTTACAAATCAGTTTTGGTGAAAAAAAACTCGGCGGAAAAACTAATAAACGAAATTTAGAAAATGCGTTAGAAGCCACAATCGGCGCGATTTATCTCGATGCAAATTACGATGAAGCCAAAAAATTTATTATGAAATTTTGGCAAACATTTTTTGAAAAAGATGTGACGCCGCCAAAAGATCCCGTTTCTCAATTGCAGGAATTAGTACAGATAGAAACCAAGCAATTGCCACAATATATCACCACTCAAGATGGCGGAGTTGATCACGCACCGACGTTCACTTCGAAGGTTATTATTCCGATTCATAATTTAGAATTTTTGGCAACAGGAAAATCAAAAAAAGAAGCCCAAAAAGAAGTAGCGAAAGTGGCGTTGAAATATTTTATTAAAGATTAAGAAACTGAATTTGTTTTGAGAGAATCACCCGACTCAATTGTTTCACAATTGAGCCACCCTCTTTTGCAAAGAGGGTTTAAATTTGAATTTTCTACACGTGTAGAAAATCTACCCTCAGACCTTTAAACATAAGGATTCACTGATAAGAAATTACTTTTTTTGAAGACTTAATTTTGTTACAAAAAAGAAATAAATGGAGAGGAAATGACAATACTTCTACTCGCAGTTGTGAGCAATGAGGCCGAAATAAAAGCCAGCGTCGCGCTGTTTAATCCTCCAGAAAATTCTGCAATAATTACACTCTCACAAGAAGTTGCGAAGATTCATTAAGAGCAATCGCTGCAAATCGCCTTCAACATTCCGCGGAAACAATAATTTTTTGCTCAATTTCTAGCGGAGAAATGTCGGCAATTAAACTGCGCAATCCAAAAGAAAATCCTGCCCATCTCGGTTTTGAAAAATCGAAATCGAGAGCAGATCAATCTCACGCTTTTGATGGCGCTGACAATCTTTTGGAATATTTCGAAAATTCTGCCTTAGTTCCAGTCTATTTAAATGCCGATGGACAAGATGGAGAAAGGATGTCACTGCCCACAAACACCACTGCGCAAGAAATTCTTAAACAAGAGCTTTCTCGTGAAGCTGAAAGATTAAGAGCGAACCCAAGTGATCTCGATCTTTTTTATCGAAGACAGCTTCAGTATTCGTTGATCAAAGCCGCAAGCAATAAAAAGACAGGATCTGTTTTAGCGATAATTGACGCCGCAAAAAAGCTAGAAAATCCCGAAGAAATTTTAAACCACCGCGATGCGGTTGGAAATTCCGCACTAATATGGGCGGCAGGAATTGCGGGAGATATTGAAGCTACTGAGGCATTGCTGAGGGGAGGAGCAAACATTGACCAAACAACAGACATGGGAGGTACCGCCCTTATGTTCGCTATAATGAATGGTAAAAAAGATCTGGTTGAAAAGCTGGTTAATTATGGCGCCGGAATTAATGATTTCGTTAATAGCTACAATCAAGGCACTGCCCTAAATTTAGCCTTGTCTCTCCCAGAAAATGAAAAAAAACATGACATCCTAAAATCACTACTTCGCGGCCTGATAAAAGAGAAGGCGGCATTTGAGGAAAAGAACGGAGATCAGAAATTCGAGCTAAAAGGCGAAATGAAAAAAGGTGACGTCTTGGTTGTTGATTCGGGAATTCCGAAAGAATTAAGAGACTTGGCTGATCGTTTAACATCAAAATCGACAGAGAGGAGTCCCTCCGGAAGCGCTGAAAAACCATCTGCAGGGCCGGTGGTGGAGAAATCTTTTACTAAAGAATGAATATTAACCTCTACACCCATTCAAGCTGAAGAAACCGAGCCACAAGTTTGTCATCCCCGCGTAGGCGGGGATCCAGAGAATCTTGAGACAAGCTGGATCCCCGCCTACGCAGGGATGACAAACTAAAAAAATGAAGTCGGCATGGTCCATTACAACTTGCTGAGAACTTCCGAAATCGCTGCATAGCTTCTGTCAATTTTACTCGACATCGATTTTATTTCCTGCTTGGAAAGCTTGATCTGCCTGCGCGCCAAGCCATTGGCTAAAAGTTGTTCTACCACTTCCAAACCCGGATTTTTTATTTCAGCGACAATGATATTTTTCAAACGCGACACCAAATCGCGCAGCTTAAATCGTGAAATATTTTTTGCGGATAAAAGTAAAAATGCTTTGGCTTCAACTGCTGAATTTATTAGGCGTAATAGCGCTTCTTCATCGGTGATTTTATCGCAATCTTCAAAAATATAAAAATGATTTGGGATGAAATTTATTTTTGAAATTTCTGCTGCATTCAAAAATTCTGCATGAAATTTTTTGGCAAAAATATGTAAGAGATGGGTTTTTCCTGAACACTCCTCGCCCTTTAAAATCAAGGATTGTAGCTGAGATTTTGTAAAATCTTTTTGAGTAAAAAAATTATTTAGAAAATTTCTCGCCGAAAGATTTTCTTCCAAAAAAATGAAATCTTCTGCGGCATAATTTTGATCATCTGGAAAAGAAAATGAGAGCTGTGTCACAAATTATTCGATAACTTTTGGAACTGCGAAATAGCCGTATTTGGCATCCTTGGCATTCTTCAAAACATCTTGCGCGATATCGCCATCAGTGACTTCATCTTGCTTCATATCTAGTGTCATTTCATGAACGTTAACTAGTGGTTCAACTTTGTCGGTATTAACTTCATTTAACTTTTCAAACCAGCCAATTATTTTTCCCAGCTGTGAAGTTAGAGCTTCGCTTTCAATATCGCTCACTTCAATTCTTGCTAAACGAGAAATTTTTTTGATATTTTCTTTGGTAACTTTCGACATATTTTTTTGAAAAATTTTTTGTTAATGAAATGATTTTTAACAATCTAAACCAAGTAAATCAAGTTCTGCCAACTCATGGTCGCATCATCGCAATTGATGTTGGCACTAAGAGAATTGGCATTGCTCTGAGCGATTCATCGCGATTTATTGCCACTCCAAAATTAGTTTTGCATCGTCAAAGCAATCAAAAAGATTTCACGAAAATTTCGCAGATAATTTCTGAAAATGAAGTTGGGGCAATTGTTATTGGCTTTCCGTTGCACCTAGATGGCAGTAAGGATGAAATGACGGAATTTGTGGAAAGATTTTCTAAAAATATTGACGAATTTTTGGAAAATAAATTTCCAATTTTTTTGTTTGAAGAAAGATTAACCAGTTTTGAAGCCAAACAAATCGCCGCTTCTAGCCTGTCGCGTAAAAAAGATAAATTTGTTGATGACATCGCCGCCAGCTTGATTTTGCAGCACTTCTTGGATGATCTAAAGTTACAAAATTAGCTTCAAAGCCTTCACCAAATCATCAATCATCGATTCGTTGTGAAATGGCGTCACCGTAATACGCAACCTCTCATCGCCTCTTTCAACGGTTGGGAAATTTATGTGTTGGACGTAAATATCAAACTCATCGAGCAAACGCTTGGAAACCTCTTTGGCTCTCACTGCATCGCCAATTCGAATGGCAATAATATGTGACTTATTTTCAATAATTTTTATCTGCGCTTGCTGTAATTTTTCTTTGAGCAGCACGACATTTTCATGCATTTTTTTGCGCTTAGAATCATCTTGTTGCAGATATTTTACATTGAAGGTCAAAGCTGCGGCGATTGGTGGCGGTAAGGCTGTGGTAAAAATAAACCCTGAAGCAACTAAACGTACCGCGTCAATAATTTCTTTTTTCGCCGCGATGTAACCACCAATCGCGCCGAAGGCTTTGGCTAAGGTTCCTTGAATGATATCTATTTTATCAGCAACACCCAAATCTTCGCATAATCCCGCACCATTTTTTCCATAAAGGCCAACTCCGTGAACTTCATCAACATAAGTTAGGGCATGGTATTTCTTGGCTAGAGCTACGATTTCAAGGGCTTTACCGAAATCTCCATCCATCGAATAAACCGATTCGAAAATAATTAATTTGGGCTGAGTTTTTTCGTGAATCGCTAAAAGTTCTTCCAAGTGAGCCATGTCATTATGGCGAAAAACATGTTTGGTGAGGCGACTATTTCTAATACCGGAAATTATTGAAGCGTGATTTTTAGCGTCAGAAAAAATAATTAAATCGGGAATTATGCTACTTAAAGCTTGGATGGTAGCATCATTAGCAACATAGCCGGAGACGAATGCCAGAGCGGCTTCTTTGCTATGCAACTGCGCAAGATTTTTTTCTAATTCTACAACATGTGAACTAGTTCCGGAAATATTTCTAGTGCCACCAGCGCCAATGCCATAAGTTTTTAAAGCCTTTATTGCCTCGTTAATTGTTTCTTCATTTTGCCCCATTCCTAAATAATCATTGGAGCACCAAACCACGATTTTACGACCGCTATTATTGTCAATGGCGCAAGGAAATTCGCCGCAAATTCGTGAAAGATTTAAAAATTCACGGTAACGATTTTCGCTTTTTAGGCGCTCAATTGTTTGTTTGAAGTAGCTCAACATTATTCTAATTCACTGTAAAAATTAACCGCCGCCGCGTTGGCGGTGATTTTTTTGAAGTTAATCGATTCTATAAAAACACCTTCGAGATTGCGAGCGCGAGAGAGCGCGACATAGGCCTGTCCTGGCGTGAAGATGTCGGAAAGATCGCAGGAAATTTTATCCAAAGTCAAACCTTGCGATTTGTGAATCGTCATCGCCCAAGCCAAAACCAAAGGAATTTGATTCATTCCCGCATCGGTAATCACCAGTTTTTTCTCTTCATCGAAACGCTCGACCAGCCATTCTTCCGGTGAAATTGTTAAAATTTTTCCGTTAGAAAATTCAACGATCGGGTAAAATTTTTTCACCGAAAAATCACGAATAATTCCCAGCGAACCATTAATGATGCCCTCTTTTTGGTAAGTATTTTTTATCATCATCACCTGCGCTCCAACCTTGAGTGACAAGGATTCTGATGCGATGCAATTTCTTTTTAAAAATTCGATTTTATCCGGCGATCCAAAATAAGTAGCATCGTAAGAAGTTTGCGGACGGGGAATTTTTTGTAGCTCGAGCTGATTAATTTTTTCAACTTTGGCGTTGTGCGTAGTGAGAATTGTTGGACGAATTGCCAATGATTTATCTTCAGCTTTTACCCTTGATTCCAAAGCCTCGATGTCACTTTGCTCAATTTTTCCTAAGCGTAAATTTTGTAAAATTTTGATAAATTTTTCATCACTTTGGCGGAAGATTTTTTTGAGATTAAAATTTTCTAATTTGAGATCTTGCCAAATTTTTGAATCGAAACAAAAGCTTAAATTTGCGCCATTGCGATTGACCGGCGGCAATTGCAAAAAATCTCCGAAAAGCAAGATCTGCAAGCCTCCCATTGGCTTGTCATTTTGTCGGACTTGGCGAAAAACCTGATCGATAATTTCAAAAACTTCGGTTGAAATCATCGAAATTTCATCAATTGCTAAAGCTGTGGTTTGCTTAATTCGACGCCGAACTTTAGCGGCACGGGGCGATAAAATATTTTCAACAATTTGTTCAATCGGCAAATTTCCCAAACCAATTCCCGCCCAAGAATGAATGGTTGAGCCGCCAATATTTAGTGCGGCAACGCCAGTGCTTGCAGCAACTGCAAGACCAGCATGTGAGTAATTTTGTTTGAGGAAATTTAGGAGATATGATTTACCGCTGCCCGCTCCGCCAGTAACAAAAATATTCCTACCCTCTTCGAAGGATTTTATGACGGAAATTTGTTCGTTAGATAATAGAGAGAAGTCTGGAGAAGACATGTGCTGGAGGATATACCGAAACTGATTCAAGATACCTAACTCAAAAATAAAGAGTCGGTATATGGGGTTCCCCACAATGTGGGGCGCAGGCCATCCTGCGTAAAAACAAAATCAATACCGAATCGGCTTCTTGAAGCTGATTTGGGATAGTCGTGGCGGTGAGAGGGAATAAAAAACTTAGCTCGAGGATTAATTCGAGCTAAGCTATTACTTAATTATTTTTTTCTAACTGCTGCAACTTTTTCTTTGAAAGCTGAAAGTTCCAAAGCGCCGGGAATCAACTCTTCACCGATTACGAAACCTGGAGTTCCGCTAACGCCGATTGAAGAACCCAGAGCGATATTTGATTGGATAATGCCTTCGATTTTTGATTTATCATCTCTCAAAACTGCTTCCAATTTTGACATGTTAACGCCGATTAATTGAGCAACTTTCAACGCAGCATCCTTACCTTTTTCATTAGATTGCATTAAAGTATCATGGAATTTTTTGTAAGATGAGGGGCTGACGATACTAACTGCGATCGCAACTTGCGACATTTCAGCGGAAGCTTGTCCAAGAATTGGGAATTCTTTGTAAACGATTCTGACTTTTTTATCTTCTTTAAGAAGCTCTTCAACAGTAGCCTGAGCTTTTTTGCAATAGCCGCAATTATAATCAAAAAATTCAACCACAGTTACATTGTAACCAGATGGAGCATATTGCGGAGAGGTTTTGTCTTTAAACAAATCATCTTTTTTCAAAGCGATATTTTTTTGCGCATCTTTGGTGCGAGATTCCATGGTTTTTTGTTGCATGGCAGTAACTGATTTGATGATGGCTTCAGGATTAGCTTCGATCCATTTCGCGATTACTTTTTCAACATCGGCAACATCACTTACTTTTTGATCAGAATCCAATCCACTTGACTTAACTTCAGAATTTTCCACGTCGCTTTCTTCGGATGTTACTTCAGATTTTTCGTGAGATTTATTACCCAAGAAAGTGTAAACACCGCCAATTACCAAAAGAACTGCCAGCAAAATTGCTGCTGGTTTGATTAGGGATGGATTACCCGCGATATTTTTATTTAAAAATGACATGGCAAAAATTTATTGTTGATTTGAGATAAGGAAAGATAGCTTTGACGATCCAAATTAAACGAAATAGCAATTGTAAATGCAACCCAGTTTTTCAATTGAAAATCTACACAAAAATTTTCTGGTATCAGGTATCGATGAAGCTGGTCGCGGTCCTCTTGCTGGACCGGTTGTCGCTGCTTGTGTTATTTTGGATCGCGATAATTTAATTGCTGGAATAAATGACTCGAAAAAACTTTCGAAAAAACAGCGCAAAAAAATTTTTTTAGAGTTACGCGAGAAAGTAAAATTTGGCGTAGGAATCATTGACGAAAAAACCATCGATCGCGTCAATATTCTCGAAGCAACAAAATTGGCAATGCTTGCCGCCTATCTCGATTTGCAAAAAAAATATAATCTTTTTTGTGAAGTGATTTTGGTTGATGGAAATTTCAAACCTTTTGTTAAGCGCGACAAAATCTTAGAAATTATTCCGATAATAAGAGGCGATCAAAAAAGCCTGTCGATTGCAGCAGCTTCAATAATCGCCAAAGAAACTCGTGACGAAATAATGGAAAATTTGCACCAAGAATATCCTCAATTCGGTTTCAATAAAAATGCCGGCTATGGCACTAAATTTCACATAGCGGCAATTAGAAAATTTGGTATTTGTCGACATCATCGTAAATCTTTTGAACCAATAAAGGGACTGATTAATGCAAATAATTAACCAAGAAGATAATGAGGCAATTGAGCTAGCTTGCGAATTCCTGCGCCAAGGAAAAATCATTTCTTTCGCTAGCGACACTGTTTACGGAATTGCCGCTGACGCCTCTAATTACAAGGCGATAGATGCTTTATACAAAATAAAAAAACGCGATGATAAAAAACCAATCGCTATTTTTGTGAAAGATTTAGCAACAGCAAAAAAGATTTTCTTTTTCGATGATTTATCAAAAAAAATTGCCGAAAAATTTCTACCCGGAGCGCTAACTATTATACTAAAAACAAAAGCAAAAAACTCTTTTGCTCTCGCCCAGAATCTCAATTGCAATGATGATGGATTTTTAGGATTTAGAATAGTCGATAATGATTTTATCGCAAAATTACTTAAAAAATTTGATGGAATTTTAGCCGTCACCAGTGCCAATCTAACTGGTCAAAAAGCAGCAACTACTGCTAAAGAAGTTGAAAAAAATCTTACAAAACTTGATTTACTAATTTGTGGCAAGCCCTCTAGAAAAAAGCCTTCCACTGTGATTAAAATTTCTGACAATAAATTAACTGTTCTTCGTCAAGGAACCCTAAAAATAAAGTTCTAACATATGAAAATTTTTGAACTTCTGCGCAATCCATTCGTAAAAGTTATCGGCATTGGATTGGTACTTTATTTTGCCCTTTTTAATGACAAGAATAGTCCGGATGCGCTCGGTAATCGCCTTGCTCCACAACGTATTAAAAGTGAGTTACTAGATGCAGGAGAAAAAGGTAATTTCATCATCAGTAATGTTCGCTTAGTGCAACAAATTGCTGAAGATAATGCCAGAAAAAAATCAGTAGCTGCGGCTCTTAATAATGAGGTGTCGGTTTTCGATATAGAGGCTGGAAGTGGCGAAGATAAAAGCGCTTGTGGAGATGTGGTGGAAATCAGCTACGGAATTTATGATAATGAAGGGAAGCAATTGGGGTTTAAAGAAAAAGAAAAACTGATTATCGGCAATAACGAAAAAGAAATTTTTGAAAAAAATATTATTGGCATGGCGCAAGATGGAGTCAGAGATATCAAGGTTCCGTATAATTTTAGCGGCGGTGATAAGGAGCTAACAAAACTGCTACAATTTTACAGAAGTGATTTACGCTACCAAATAACTCTGTTGTCATTTTTACATAATCCTGATTCCCAACTTGTCTGTAAAAAATAACTCTCCTCATGAAAAATTCTTCGTCAAAATTTCTTTACGATTACTTACCGCTCATCGTTTTTTTTGTTTGTTATAAATTTTCGAACACTGCTGAACCGCTAGTAACCGCAACGATCTTCATGCTTGTCACAACTTTTGTGGCGCTGATTATTTCTTATTTTCTAACCAGAAATATTCCAAAAGTTGCTTTGGTTTCGGCGCTAGTTTTGGCGATATTTGGTGGATTAACCGTGATGTTAAAAGATGAAATTTTTATCAAAACAAAACCGACTATTATCAATCTACTTTTTGCTGGAATTTTATTTTATGGATATTTCGCAAAAAAACCTCTGCTCTCTTATCTTCTCGAAGGACAAATTAAAATGAGCAATGTTGCATGGCTACTGCTTTCATTGCGCTGGGCAATATTTTTTATTTTTCTTGCAGCGCTAAATGAATTTATCTGGAGAAACTTTTCGACTGATTTTTGGGTGGGATTTAAAGTGTTTGGCATGATGCCGATATCACTACTTTTTACCGCCTCACAAATTCCCTTCATGGTTGCAGAGATGAAAAAAATCGAGGAAGAATTGTCGGCTTAAGGGCGCCTCTAAAAATTAACAATCGTAACGATGTCGGCGCTACCAAAATCTTGCACCATCGCAACTAAAGCTGAATCGTTACTAACTCTTTTTACCACACCAACCAGCAAGCCAGAAGGCAAAGTATCGCCATCGCCAGAAGTAAAAACATAATCTCCCACTTCAATTTTATGATTTTTAGGCAGATATAAAATTTCCATCAAGTTGCTGCCATTGCCGACGAGAATGCCTCTAATTCTAGCTTTTGAGGTGATTACTGGAATTCGTGAAGTTGCATCATTTAATAAAAGTAGACGAGATTTATCTTCTCCAACCTCTTCAATACGACCAATCACTGAGCGGTTTGCTGTTACTATCTCGCCTTCTTTTATATCGCGATTTTTACCGGCATCAATAAAGGCTTTTTGGTTAAAAAGTTGATTTGAAAAGCCGATAATTCTTGCCACTTTAAAGCTCGAACTTTTAGCGGTAACGAAATTTAGCGTCTCACGCAATTTTTTATTTTCCTCGTCAATATCCAGCGAGCCAACATAGAAGGATTTTAATTTTTCTAACTCTTCGCTAAGTCTTTTATTTTCTTTTTTGGCATCGATCAATTCACTGAAATCTGTTAAAAGAGCAATGACACCGTTAAAGGGAAAGGCGGCAAATTTTACGACGGGAAGTGAAGCGTTAATAAAAGTAAAGGAAACATCTTTGGAGAATTCATGATTAACTTTCGAAATCACCAAAAAAACCACGCATAAAACACTAAAAAGCACCGTTTCAATTTTTCTGAACACCAAATTGAAACCATGATGCAGGCTGTGATTTTTGCGATTGGGGGAGAAGTTGAGATGGTGCATATAGCGAAACTGATTCAAGATACCGAACTCAAAAATAAAGAGTCGGTATATGGGGTTCCCCACGACCGTGGGGCGCACGCCCTCGTGCGTAAAAACAAAATCAATAACTAAATCGGCTTCTTGAAGTTGATTTGGTATATTAGTCGTAAGTCGTAAGTCGCATCAAACTTGGCCTGACTTACGACTTTCGACTAATTTTTTAATCTTGACGGAACAAAGTAGCGCGGAACATTTTAGTATTTTCTAAAACTTTTCCACAGCCATTAACCACGCAAAGCAGAGCATTTTCAGCTACAAAAACTGGAAGGCCAGTTGCTTGACGAACTACATAATCCAAATTTTTCAACATCGCGCCACCACCTGAAAGCACGATTCCGCGCTCAACAATATCAGAAGAAAGTTCTGGCGGAGTACATTCCAAAGCAACCTTGATGGCCTCGATAATTTGCTCAACTGGCTCCATCAAACTTTCGGCAATTTGACGTTCAGTTAGAATCATTTCTTTTGGAATTCCGTTGGAAAGATCGCGGCCCTTAACTTCAATAGTTGCACCGTCTCCTTCATGTGGAGGGCAAGCTGCACCGATGGCTTTTTTGATGCGTTCTGCAGTTGATTCCCCGATCAAAAGATTGTGATAACGACGAATGTAAGAGATAATTGCTTCATCCATTTTATCACCGCCAACCCTTACAGATCTTGAATAAACGATACCACCAAGTGAAAGAATTCCAACTTCAGTTGTGCCACCACCAATATCTACAATCATTGAGCCTGTAGGTTCGGTCACTGGTAAATTAGCACCAATTGCAGCAGCCATCGGCTCTTCAATCAAATAAACTTCATTGGCTCCCGCGCCTTCTGCGGCATCTTGAATCGCTCTTCGCTCAACTGGAGTTGAACCTGATGGAACACAAATAATGATGAGTGGACCTAACCAGCTTCTAGTTTGATTAACTTCGCGGATGAAATGCTTGATCATTTCTGCGGCAATTTTGAAATCCGCAATTACGCCATCTTTTAGCGGACGAATCGCCTCAATTTTTGCTGGCGTTCTGCCCAACATCATTTTGGCAGTATTGCCGAAAGCACATGGAATCATTTTTCCATTTTCATGAATCACTGCAACCACAGATGGCTCGTTTAAAACTACGCCCTGACCGCGCACATAAACCAACGTGTTGGCGGTTCCTAAATCGATTGCGATATCCTTGGAAGTAAAAGAGAAAAATTTTGAAAGTATGTTCATGTTAATTATGTTTTAATTTGTCGAGGCAGTTGATGTAAGCGATTGCTGATGCTACTAGAACATCAGAATGCGCGCCATTCGCTGAAAAAATTCGGTTATTTTGCTTAAGACGAACCACAACATTTGCTTGAGCGTCAGTTCCTTCAGTAACTGCTTGAACCTGATAAAGCTCGAGGGTGGCGTTATGCGGAATTGCTGAGCTGATAGCGCAAAAAATTGCGTCTACGGTGCCGTCTTTTGAGCGGAAAGTAGAAAACACTTCCTCGCTGTCAATTTTTATTTTCATAGAAACTTCAGCATCTTTTTTTGTGCCGGATTTTACATCAAGATCAATCAAAGAATAATGAGATTTTTTATGCACCAAAGAGTCGTCGACCAATGACATCAAATCCTCATCAAGAATTTCTTTTTTCTTATCCGCCAAATCTTTGAATTTTTGGAAAGCGGCAGAAAACATTTCTTCCGATAATTCGTAACCAATTCCTTTCAAATGATCTTTGAAAGCGGCGCGACCGGAAAGTTTACCTAAGCGCAAATTAGTTTTTTCCAAACCAACGGATTGCGGCGTCATTATTTCGTAAGTGGAAC
This sequence comes from Rhizobium sp. Q54, assembly GCA_945875865.1. Lineage (GTDB taxonomy): Bacteria > Pseudomonadota > Alphaproteobacteria > Rickettsiales > UBA1997 > UBA2645. The sequence continues at coordinate 25,240 of CAMCMF010000008.1, read as the reverse complement.
GATTTTTTAACATGCCATCTTGATGAATTCCGCTTTCATGAGCAAAGGCGTTAGCGCCAACAATCGCCTTGTTATACTGCACCGCGAAACCGGTGATATTGGAAACTAATTTTGAGATTCGTGAGATCATCGTAGTGTCGATTGAAGTCTCAATATTGTAGAAATCGCCGCGCGTTTTTATCGCCATTACAATTTCTTCCAAAGCAGCATTTCCCGCTCGTTCGCCAATACCATTAATAGTGCATTCAATCTGCCTAGCGCCTGCACGCATCGCCGCTAAAGAATTTGCCACTGCCAGTCCCAAATCATTGTGACAATGCGCTGAAATTATTGCTTTATCGATGTTAGAAACATTGTTTTTTATTGCCGAAATTAATTCGAAATATTCTTCTGGAGTTGTGTAGCCGACAGTGTCTGGAATGTTGATAGTGTTAGCTCCAGCGCTGATCGCGGTTTCAATTGTTTTAAATAAAAAATCACGTTTTGAACGAGTGGCATCTTCTGGCGACCAATCAACTTCTGGCACAAAATTTCTGGCAAAAGAAACACTTTCCTTGATCGCAGCAATCACTTGCTCTTCAGTCATTTTTAATTTAAATTCCATGTGAATTGGTGATGTCGCAAGGAAAGTATGAATACGTGGTCGAGCCGCTGATTTCACAGCTTCAGCCGTGCGTTCAATATCAGATTTTTTAGCACGAGCTAAACCGCAAATCACAGAATTTTTTATGGTTTTTGCAATGCGTTGCACCGCTTCAAAATCACCATTTGATGCCGCAGGGAAACCCGCTTCAATTACATCGACGCCCATTTTTTCTAGAGCTTTTGCGATCAATAATTTTTCTTCAATATTCATGGTTGCGCCGGGAGCCTGCTCACCGTCGCGCAAAGTTGTATCAAATATTATGACCTTGTCTTTAGCCATGTTTTTTGGAATTTTAGTTGGAAATTTTCTAACTCAAATTTACAAGCTGACGCGCCTAATTGTAAATTAAATTTTTTAAAAAAAATGCTTCGCACAAATGACCTTGTTGATATTGTTTCACCTGGCACTCCTTGCACTTCAAACGAGATTGAAAAAATTAAAAATTACTTAAAAAAAGCTGACCTAACTCCCAGAATTTTTTTAGAAAAAGAAACCACGCTAAAAAAATCTCCCACTCACGAATTCGCGTCAATTCCAGCCGCGCAACGTTTTGCACAATTAAAAAAAGCAATTGAGTCCCCAGATTCAAAAATAATTTGGTGCACAGGCGGTGGCTACGGCTCGGCAGAAATTCTGCCATTTTTGATGAAAATGAAAAAGCCAAAAACACCAAAAACTTTCATCGGCTTTTCCGATATTTCATCACTAAATATTTTTCTAATTCAACAATGGGGCTGGAAAGTAATCTCCGCACCGATGCTGATCCAGCTTGCTTTAAATAAGGTTTCAAAAAAATCAGAAAAAGCAATTCTGGATTTGGTTTTCGGAAAAACCTCCGAATTAAAATACCACCTAAAATCACTAAACCAACTATCGACTATCGACTATCGACTATCGACTATAACCGGCGGCTGTATTTCAGTTTTATGCGGAAATTTCGGCACTAAAAATCAAATAAATTGGAAAGATAAAATTCTTTTTCTCGAAGATGAGGGCGAAGATGGCGAAAGGCTCGATCGCTATTTTAATCAAATAACAACCGTCATTTCCGAAACAGGATCAAAACCAAAAGCGGTGCTTTTAGGAAATTTTCTCGAAGGTAATCTGCACGGCACACCACAGGCAAAAAATATTGAAATCGCGATAAAAAGATTCAGCGAGAAACTCGGAACAATTCCACTCTTCCAAGAAAAATCAAAATGCCTTGGTCATTCTAAAAACATGCTGCCGTTGCTTTTGGGAGCTGAAACAGAAATTACTGCAAATAATCTTCTAATTCAAAAACTAAACTAACTACCAACCACAACATCAAAAACCCCATGAAAAAACTCCCCAATATTAAAATTTTCGAATCAAAAAAAATCCGCTCACTCTGGGATGAGAAAGAAGAAAAATGGTATTTTTCTGTGATTGATGTGATTGAGGTTTTAACCGAAAGCCCTAATCCTCGCAAATATTGGAGCGTATTCAAAACAAGGCTGAAGCAAGAAGGAAGTCAGTTGGCTACAAATTGTAGTCAACTGAAAATGCAGTCATCAGATGGCAAAATGTATCTGACCGACACCGCCGACACTCAACAACTTTTCCGCCTCATCCAATCAATTCCCTCACCAAAAGCTGAGCCTTTCAAATTATGGCTCGCCAAAGTTGGTTCCGACAGAATTAACGAAATAGAAGATCCGGAAATTGGCATTGAAAGGCTGATGGAAACTTATCTGCAAAAAGGCTATTCCAAAGAATGGATTAACCAGAGATTGAAAAGCATTGAGGTTCCGCAAGGAATTAACTGACGAATGGGAAAAGCGTGGAGTAAAAAAAGGACAGGAATTCGCAATTTTAACCGACGATATTACCAAAAATTGGTCAGGTTTTAAAACAAAAGAATATAAGGGCGCCTCTAAAAATTAGGATTTTTCGAGGAATTTTGAGTTTTAACAAATTTGCGAGAAGGCAAGCGTATTAGATATACGTGCTCTCGAGCAAATTTGTTAAAACTCAAAATTACCGGAAAAGACAATTTTTAGAGATGCCCATAAAAAATTCAAAGGTTTGAAGCAGCATAATCTGCGAGATAATATGACTAATTTGGAATTAGTTTTGAACATGCTTGCCGAAGCAACCACCGGCGAAATTTCAAAAGAAAAACAACCAAAAAATTTACAAGAAAATCGTAAAATTGCCAAGCAAGGTGGAACAATAGCTGGCAATACGCGCAAAGAAATTGAGGCAAAAACTGGTAAAAAAGTAGTTTCAAGTTTGAGCGCTAAACAACTGAGATTAGGTCAAAAATTTTAATTTGTTTTTTTGCTTACCACTCCTAAAAAGCGCACCTCTTTTTCCCTAAGAAATTTTCCAACAATGACAGCGACAGAAAATAAAAAAAATAATATCACTCTAAACTTCGGTCCACAACATCCTGCAGCGCACGGCGTTTTACGTCTGGTTTTGGAAATGGACGGTGAAGTTGTAACGCGCGCCGATCCGCATATCGGCCTGCTTCATCGCGGCACTGAAAAATTAATTGAGTATAAAACTTACTTACAAGCCGTTCCTTATTTTGACCGCTTGGATTACGTTTCTCCAATGTGCCAAGAACATGCTTACGCCATTGCCGTTGAAAAACTTTTAGGCTGCGACATTCCGCGTCGCGCGCAATTTATTCGCGTTTTATTTTCGGAAATTACTCGCGTCCTCAATCACATCATGGCCGTGACCACGCAAGCTCTTGACGTTGGCGCCATGACGCCATTGCTGTGGATGTTTGAAGAGCGTGAAAAATTGATGGGATTTTATGAAAAAGTTTCTGGCTCGCGCATGCACGCCGCCTACATTCGACCGGGTGGAGTTCATCAGGATTTACCCGATGGTTTGCTTGAGGAAATCGCAATTTGGGCCAAGCAATTTCCAAAATGGATTGACGAGATGGAAGATCTGCTAACTGAAAACCGCATCTTCAAACAACGTATGGTTGAAGTCGGTATCGTATCAAAACAACAAGCTTTAGATTGGGGATTTTCTGGCCCGATGATTCGCGGCTCAGGAATCGCTTGGGATCTGCGCAAATCTCAACCTTACGAAGTTTACGGCGAATTAGATTTTGACGTTCCGATTGGAAAAAATGGCGACTCTTACGATCGCTATTTAATTCGCGTTGAAGAGATGCATCAGTCGATTCGCTTGATTAATCAATGTATTGAAAAAATGCCCCAAGGCGAAATTCATACCAGCGATTCAAAAGTCGCTCCGCCGAAAAGAGGCGAGATGAAACATTCGATGGAAGCACTGATTAATCATTTCAAACTTTTTACCGAAGGATATCGCGTCCCAGCAGGAGAAGCTTACGGCTGCGTGGAAGCGCCCAAAGGTGAATTTGGAGTTTATCTAATTTCTGATGGCTCAAATAAACCACATCGCTGCCGCGTTCGCGCTCCCGGCTTTGCTCATTTGCAAGGTTTAGAATTTATGGTTAAAGGCCACATGCTTGCTGACGTTGTGACCGTAATTTCAACCCAAGATATCGTATTTGGTGAAGTCGATCGTTAGGTTGACATTTCGATTTGCCTTCCTACTTTGCGCCCCCTTAATTTTTAAAATTTCATAAATCTCAGATGAAAATCTTCAATTCACTAAAATCAGCTAAAAAAAGAGACAAAAACTGTAAAGTTGTTCGCAGAAAAGGTCGCCTTTATGTAATCAACAAGGTCAACCCGCGCTTCAAAGCTCGCCAAGGATAATTAGTCGTTTTCGTTATCGTAAATTAATAATTTTTTGACTTACGACTTACGACTTTCGACTTACGACTAAGATGTAAATGAAACTCCGCATTGGCACTCGCACTAGCAAACTAGCACTCTCTCAAGTTGCAGAAACTCACCTACTCCTAGCAGATCACTTTCCAAATCTACAAATCGAAATAATTCCGATCACCACTTCCGGCGATAAAATTCAGGATCGCAATTTAGCAGAAATCGGCGGTAAAGGCCTTTTTATTAAAGAGTTGGAAGAGGCTCTGATTCAAAATAAAATCGACATTGCAATTCACTCGGCAAAAGACGTGCCTCCAGCAATCCATGAGGAAACTGAACTAGCAGCTTTCACTCCAAGATTAGATGCCTCTGATTGCTTCGTTTCCAAAAAATTCTCTTCGCTAAAAAATTTGCCGAAAGGCGCCATCGTTGGAACTTCATCAGCGAGACGTAAGGCGATTTTACTGCGAATGCGCCACGATTTAAAAATCGTAAATTTTCGTGGCAATGTTGATACCAGACTAATCAAACTCGAAAACGGTGAAGTTGATGCGGCGATTCTAGCAACTTGCGGCATGATTCGACTTGGCAAAGAATTATTGATTAGCGAAACAATCGCCAAAGATAAAATGCTGCCTTCGGGCGGGCAAGGTGCGCTGGCGATTCAAATCAGAAAAAATGATTTTGAAATTGCCGAGTTGTTGAAAAAAATTAATGACAAAAAAACCGAAATCGAAATTAAATGCGAGCGCAGTTTCTTGCAGGAATTGGGCGCTTCTTGCGCTACTCCTGTCGCAGTTCATGCTGAGATCAAAGAAAATAATATTGAGCTTAAAACCATAATTTTTGATTATGATGGCTCGGAAATTTTTGAAACAAAATCTAAAGGAAAAGCCGACCTTGAAAGCGCGACGAAACTTGGAATTGATGCCGCAAAAACAACCAAGAAAAAAGCTGCAAAATTGCTAGAAAAAATTTGTAAATAATTAGCTAACAGGCTCTAATTAATTCAAGCTGAACATAGCAAGCCACAAGTTTATCATCACCCCTAAGGCGGAGATCCAGAGAATCTTGAGACAGGCTAGATCCCCACCTTCGCGGGGATGACAAACTAAAAAAATGATGTTAAAAAATCTCCGCAAAAAACTCTTTGAAGCTACTTCAATTTATTCGCTAGTCTTCACTCGCATCTCACTTGGATGCCTCATCAGCTACGAAGGTTTTAGATATATTTTTTCCAAACAAGATTGGATCTATTGGTATTTCGTTAAGCCCAGATTTCATTTCAAATATTACGGATTTGATTGGATCGAACCCTTGCCCAGCAATGGCATGTATTGGCTGTTCTACGCCTTAACCTTCTCTGGCTTCCTAATCGCAATTGGCGCTTTTTATCGCATCGCCATTATTTTTTTTACCCTCGGCTTCACTTATATTTTCCTCATCGATCAAGTCAGATATTTAAATCACTTCTACATGATGATTTTATTTTGCACCTTGATGTGCTTCATGCCCGCACATCGCTATTGCTCTGTTGACGCCTATCTGCGACCAAAAATTAAAACTAATGTGATCGATTTTTGGTCGATATTTTTGCTGCGCACACAGATGGAAATAATTCTAATTTTTGCCGGAATTGTAAAAATTAATTACGACTGGCTGCATTTTATGCCCCTCAAATATTGGCTCGCTGATGGCAATAAAATTTCTTTTCTCGATTATCTTTTTCATCAACCTTGGGCAGCAGCGGTCGCATCTTACGGCACAATAATTTTGCATGTAGCTGGTGCGCCATTATTACTTTGGAAGCCGAGCAGAATTTATGTTTTTGTGATTTATTGCATCTTCCACATCGCAAATTCTCTTACTTTCAACATCGGAATTTTTCCGTGGATGACCATCGCTTTCACCCTGATTTTCTTCGCTCCAAACTGGCCGGCGAAAATTTTAAAATTGCCTCAAAATCCACAGGATAAAATTTTTCACCAAGCTGAAATTTCCAAACAAAAACTGATAATTTGGCTAATGGCGATTTGGATATTTATCCAAGTTTTTTTACCACTGCGCAATTTATTTTATTCGGGATATGTGCTGTGGAACCACGAAGGACATGACTTCTCTTGGCGCATGAAAATACAAGATGTTGCCGGCGAAAGTTCTTTTTTAATAACCGATAAAAATTCCGGCGAACAACGAAATATAATTTATGGCGAAAAAGATACTTTGCATTGTCACCCCGATATGATTTTAGAATTTGCGCATCACCTCAGAGATAATGCGAAAGAATATGGTCGCGATGTAGTGGTTCACGCGCATTCAAGCTGCTCGCTAAATCGCAGATCTCAGCAAGTTTTTGTTAATCCAAATATTGATTTAGCAAAAGAAAAAAGAGGCTTCGCGCCTTACAAATGGATAATGCCCTTTGATCCACGAACACGCTAATGAAAAAAATTATACTCTTCGATGGCATCTGCATTTTTTGTGATTCTTTCGTCAAATTTATCGTTAAGCGCGATCGCAAAAAAAATTTTCAACTCACTGCATTGCAATCAGCAAGCGCAAAAAAATTCAGCAAAAAATATAATTTCAGCATCGAGCAAAAAAATCTCAGCAGCATAATCTTTCTAAAAAATGGCAAAGTTTTTAAAAAATCTTCCGCGGTAATTGAAATTATTGGTGAGCTTGGAGGCTCTTGGCACTTAGTTAAATTGCTTTTAATAATTCCACAAAAGCTACGAGATTTTTTCTACGATTTTTTCGGTCGCCATCGTTATCGCTGGTTTGGCAAAAAAGAATTTTGTGAATTTGATGATAAAATCCGTAAAAGAATTATCTAAAGGGCGCCTCTAAAAATTAGGATTTTTTGAGATGCCCTAAAGATGGGTCACGCTAGAACACGTCATCAATCACTTTTCTCATCCCAAACTGCACCCACTCCGTATTACGATAAAAACTTTTATTATTGGCATCGTAGCCAGTAAAAGTGGGCTGCGAGCCGTATAAAATATTAAAAGAAACATGGGCCGACTTCACCCATTTCAAACCAACTTGGTAAGAATGAAAATATCCGGGAGAGTCGCGCGGTGAATTCGGCGCGCCATTATAACTTTCCGCAACAAGGCGAATATCCTTGTTAATCAAGGCAGCATCGAAGCCGATTCCCAGTTGCATGCGATGCACATTTTTCTGCTGATCAATATTATAAGAGGCCTTCGGCCCTGAATTGACATGGATCAACAGCTCATCATCAAAAAATCTGCTCGTCGCAATTCCCACCAAATAAACATCTGTCGCATTGTCGTAATAAAGTCCGCTGCCGCTTTTATTTACATAGCCAGCAGAAACTGCGATTGTCGGAATTTCTGGAATTTTCGAATGATGAAGCACCGACTTCATTTGCAAAAATGGATTGGAAAGAGTTGGTGAATGAGCATTGAGATCATAAGAGGCAAGCGCTCCCGCCGACATTTCAAAATTATTTAAAACTCCGTAAGAAAATCCCAAATATTGCCCGAGAGTGTTTGCAGAATCATTTCCCTGCTTCGATGGCACCCGCCAATTTTCTGTGTAAGTTTCGAGCAAGACTTGGTTTTGGTGACTAACAGCAGCGTCATCGGTGACAAAAGGAAGAGCAGCAAAAGAAGATTTAGCGAAAAAAATTATGACAAAAAATAGTTGGGAAAATTTTTTCATGAATAAAATTTTGAATCGTTAAATAATCCGCCTTCGCTAAGAAGCTACGGCGGACAAGCCCGTCATCTCTAGCGCGACGCCACCTCCAGCATTGTCACCCCGTCGCATGACGGGGTCCATTTCGTCAAGAACTCGAGCTCAAGACGAACCACGTCATTCGACACGGTGACAAAAAAAATGCAAAAGCTGGAAGGCTTTCTTAAACATCACTGTGGTTAAAAAATTACTTAATTTTGAATTTATTGCGGATGCCAAGAAGAAGTAGAAACAATAAAATCGAATTCAAAATAGACTGCACCGCCAAAACAAAAGTTGCTAGCGCCTGCTTATCTACGCAGTAAAGCAAAGCATCGGACAAAGGAAAAAAAGTTCTCTTAAAAGAAACGGCAAAAGAGTGGCTTGGATCGCAATCTAATCCCAAGCAAAAAATAAATCCGAACATCAAGGAGATAGACATTCCTTTTAGCGGTCTTGTGATGCTAAGCCCGTAGTTGCTGTGTATTTTGTAATATCTAAACAGCCTCAACTCCCAACGCTCTTTGCTGAATAATTTTTTTGGACGCCGCTCTTTTTTTCTACACTCCACCGCCTTCATCTCGTAACTAAAATATTGCTGCTCTTTGAAATGATTTCCAATCCCAGCAAAATAATTTTTTAGGAAGCGGAATTTTCCTTCGTCATCAGATTTTATTTCCGAATCATCAATTGTTGGCCAAGAATCTTCGATGATGACACCTTTTAAAAAACGAGTTTTGGAAAAATCGGGGCACTCGCTGAAATTTAAATCAAACAATGCCGGAGATTCAAATATTGCATAATCCGCTGAAATTTTTACCCCGCCGCCAACATATGGACCATCCACCACCACTTTTTTTTTCTGAGAAAAATGCGCGATTCCTTCAAATTGAGATCCATCAAGAGTTAAAATCGTTCCATCAAATTCAACACCATCAAACATAGCTCTTTTTTTGAATGTGGAATTGCGGAAATTAACCGGTTGTGAGTTTTTAAATTTAGCGCCAGAGAAAAATGCATCACCTTCGAAAATTACTTCGCTAAAATAAGCAGGGCAACCGAACTGAGCACCATAGAATTCAGCAGAATTTAAGAACCTAGTAGCATAATTACCGAGGCCATCAGAAAAATCAGCCCATCCATCCAAAAATTTTGCACGATTAAAAGAAGCTACTTTGTAGGAGCCTCCTAGAATAATGCCTTCTTCAAAACTTGTGAAATTGCAAATAATTTTTCTATCTTGGAGTAGATTTTCTTCATGAAAACCCCGCAGCCACCCAAACCATGAAAGAGAGTTTTTAAAAATAGCATTCGAAAAATCCGCAGAGTTATTTTCTTCACCTAGCTCAATCTTAAAAGTGAAGTTCCATTTCTTACACCGAACATTCTGTCTTTGAATATAAAATCCAACTTGAGAAAGACTTTCGATAAGATCCGATTCTTTGATAAAATTATTCCACTCTTCTCCAGTATTTTTTATGTCAATATTGAGCTGCACGAAATCATCGACACTTATTGCATCAAGCTCTAATTGCAGCTCTTCAAATTTCTTTTGAGCTAACTCTTGTGGCGTAGGAATAACTTCAGTCATGAATTCTTATTGAGATTTTATTAAATCACCCGTCATCGCTGACGCGATGCCACCCTCTTTTTCAAAGAGGGTTTCAGACCGAGCCTCCTTTGAAAAAGGAGGTGGCCCGTAGCGTAGCGAAGGGTCGGAGGATTTGTCTCTAAACTTTCTCCATTTTCAAAAGTTGCCTGGCAGGAGACTTTTCATTTTTCGTCTTAGCAATCTGCCTTTAAGCCTTCTCCGCCTTGACGTAAACCTCACTTCCTAATTCCTTAAATTTTTCGCTCATTTCTGCCATTCCAGCTTCTGCCTCTTTTTGTTTTTTTGCATAATCTCTCACATCTTGCGTAATTTTCATCGAACAAAATTTCGGTCCGCACATTGAACAAAAATGTGCAACCTTTGCGCCTTCTGCTGGCAAGGTTTCATCGTGAAATGATTTTGCGCGTTCGGGATCGAGTGATAAATTAAATTGATCTTCCCAGCGAAATTCAAAACGCGCTTTGGAAAGTTCATCATCATGCGCGCGTGCTGCAGCATTGCCTTTAGCGAGATCTGCGGCGTGGGCAGCAATTTTGTAAGTGATGACTCCGACGCGAACATCTTCTTTATTTGGTAAACCTAAATGTTCTTTCGGCGTTACGTAGCAAAGCATCGCGGTACCGAACCAACCAATCATCGCCGCACCAATTGCCGATGTAATGTGATCGTAACCCGGAGCAATATCAGTGGTTAGGGGCCCGAGGGTGTAGAAGGGAGCCTCATGACACCAATCCAATTGCTTCTCCATATTTTCCTTAATCAAGTGCATCGGAACGTGACCGGGACCTTCCACCATCACTTGGCAATCGTGCTCCCACGCGATTTTTGTTAGCTCGCCTAAAGTTTTTAATTCACCCAATTGCGCTTCATCATTAGCATCAGCAATTGATCCGGGACGCAACCCATCACCGAGTGAAAAGGCTACGTCATATTGCTTCATGATCTCGCAAATTTCAGAAAAATGGGTGTAGAGAAAATTTTCCTTGTGATGCGACAAGCACCATTTCGCCATGATTGAACCGCCTCGCGAAACAATTCCAGTGACGCGATTTGCGGTGAGTGGAACGTAACGCAAAAGAACTCCGGCGTGAATTGTAAAATAGTCGACACCTTGCTGCGCTTGCTCGATTAGCGTATCGCGGAAAACTTCCCAAGTTAAATCTTCAGCAACGCCGTTAACTTTTTCGAGCGCTTGATAAATTGGAACCGTTCCAACTGGCACTGGACAATTTCTAATAATCCATTCGCGGATATTGTGGATGTTGCGTCCGGTCGATAAATCCATCAAAGTGTCAGCGCCAAAACGTGTCGCCCAAATCATTTTTTCTACTTCCTCTTCAACGCCAGAAAAAATTGCCGAATTTCCGATATTGGCATTAATTTTTACCAAAAAATTTCGCCCGATAATCATCGGCTCAGATTCTGGATGGTTGATATTGTTAGGAATAATCGCACGACCAGAAGCAATTTCATCGCGCACAAATTCTGGCGTAATAAATTTAGGAATTTTCGCACCGAATTTTTCACCAGAAATATTCGCTGCAGCGGCCATTTTTTCGCGCGTCATATTTTCGCGAATCGAAACATATTCCATTTCTTTGGTGATGATGCCAGCACGCGCGTAGGCAAGCTGCGTAGGATTTTTTCCCTTCTTGGAACGCAAAGGTTTAAATTCGGATAAATCAAATTCTGGAGCTGAAGCTTTCGCGCCAGCAACAGTAATGCCATTATCTTCCGGCTTCACTTCACGGCCGGAATAAAACTCCACATCGCCACGCTCAAAAATCCAATCTTGGCGAAGCTTCGGCAGACCTTTATTCAAATCGATTTTATCGATAAAATTTTGATCGGAATAAACTCCCGATGGATCGTAAACTACGAAACTTTTGGTTGCTGAAGTTTCACTCAAAGCAATCTCGCGCATTGCAACTTTTACATCAGGAAATCTTTCACTTGGAACATAGATTTTTTTTGATGCGGGAAGTGGCCCGAGAGTTAGTTTTTTTGTAATTTTTTGATTGGTCATAATTTTTAAAAATTCATCCTGCGACAGACTCAGGATAGCTTTGAGAATAAATTTTATAAATTACCGCAGCAAGAAGAAAACAGGCCAACATTGTCACCAGCGTATCTCCAAAAAAATGCGCTCCCTTCAGCATTTGATAAGATCCTAAAATCCAACCATAAATTGTGACGAGAAAAAATGCTAAAAATTTATGAGATTTTTTGATGAGGGCGAAGCATAAAATGAAGAATGCAAAACCCGTAATTGCATGACCTGCTGGAAAACATTTTCCGGCTTTTTTTGAAAGAAAATTTTCCGGATATTTTTCAAAAATTTTTACGTAAGGCCTATCGCCATCATAAATTTCAAGCTGATAGGGACAATAAACATTGGTGATTTTTTTGATATTGCCTACGATCAGTGGAATCAAAGCTAATCCTAAAAATATCAGTAAAAATTTCTGACGATTTTTTTTAAGCAGAACTGCGAGCAAGGAAGTAAAAAGCGCAATGATAAAAATAATTTTCGGTAGGTGATAAAAAAAGAATTTTGCAATCGGCTCAAACCTATCAATCAGCCATTTTTTTTGTGCAAAATCAAAAAAATTATTTTGAATTTTTACATCAAAATCTCCATAATTAACAAAGCACAAAGCCAGTAGCAGTAAGATCAAATCACCAATGATGAGTAGATCAATTTTTTGAATCTGTGGCAAAATTTTTGAGTTTGTCATTTTTAAATAGAGAGCTTGCGATCTGATAATAAGCGATGGCGTTTTTCAATTCATCTTCGCTGTAATTTTTGGTTAATTCTTCTTGCGATGCGTTCCAACCATATTTTTTAATCGTCACATCAAAAACTTTTTGCTCTTTTTTCGGCTTCAAAAGATAAAGTTTATTTTCCTTGAAATAACCAACGTCAGTATAGGTGCTCACGAAAGAATGATGATCGAGATTTTTTTTATTATGCAAAACATCGGTGCCAAAAAATTTTGACTTATAACTCAAATTCATCATGCCAAGAAGCGTTGGCGCGATGTCAATTTGACTAACATTTTCTGCAAAAATTTGTGACTTGATAATTTTTGGTGCGTAGAAAATTGCTGGAATTTGATAGCGCCACAAAGGCACGTCAGTATTGCCGGCAGAGCCCGCACAATGATCGGCAACAAAAATGAAAATCGTATTGTCGAACCATATTTTTTTGCGAGATTTTTCGATAAATTTTCCAATGGCATAGTCGGTATATTTCACCGCACCATTGCGACCGGTTTTTGGCTCAATATCAATTTTTCCTGACGGATAAGTGAAGGGACGGTGGTTGGAAGTGGTCATTATAAAATTCAAAAACGGCTTGCCCGCAGCATGCGATTTATCTGCTTCCTTAATCGATTTATCAAAAAGATCTTCATCGGCAACTCCCCAAACATTGGCGAAAGAAATTTCATCTTTGGAAAATTTTTCACGATCAACAATTTCAAATCCGTTATTTTGGAAAAAATAATTCATGTTATCGAAATAGCCAAAACCACCGTAAAGAAATTTCGCATCATAGCCGCGCTCTTTTAGCGGTGAGGAAATATTGAAAAGATTTTCATTCTGTGAACGTCGTACAATTGAATTTCCGGGAGTTGGTGGAATTGAAAGTGAAAGCGCTTCTAAACCACGAATGGTACGGGTTCCGGTTGATTTGAGATTGGTGAATAATAAACCATCTTTTGCTAATTGATCAAGATTCGGCGTGATATTTTCTCCATTACCAAAAGCCGTCATAAACTCAGCGCTCAAGCTTTCGATGGCCACCAGCATTACATTATATTTTTTTTCTGCAGCGGAATTTGGCGCGGGAATTAAACGCGAAATATCTTCTTGATTTAAAAATTTTGATTTTGGCTCTTGCTTCAGAATTGCGGCGCGCAGCAGCTTGGTTGCTTCCTTCTCATCAAGAGTCACATAAAGCTGCTCGTAGTCAATTTGGTTATTTCTGTAAGCTGAAAATAGTTGGTAGATACCATTTTCCATAATTTCCTTAACATAATTATTCGGTGAAATTTTGCTTAATTTTGAGCTGTCGATCATGATAAAAGCGATGGCGGCGATCGAAGAAATTACCAAAAACTTTTTTGCTTTGCTGCTAAAATTTCTCTCTTTGGTTGCGGTAATTTTTTTGTAAGTAAAAAAGAAGATGGCTGACGAGATCAGTAAAATCAGGGTCATAAGCTTGCCCATCGGATAAGATTCCATAATATTTCCAATCACTTCACTGGTATAAATCAGGTAATCGATGGCGATAAAATTGAAACGCGTTTGAAATTCATCGAAGAAAAACCATTCCGCAAAAGCCGAAAAAACTATTACGAAAATGAAGAGAAAATAAAAAATCTTGAGAAGCGTTTGATTGGCTTTTGAATTAAAAAACTTTTGCGAAACCAAAATGTAATAAAGCAGCGGAAGCAGTGATATGTAGCACAGAGTGATGAAATCAAAAAAGAAACCAACTAAATAAATTTCTAAAAGCAGCGGCAGGGAGAATTCGATTTCCTTAATTTCCTGAAATAAAAAAACCGTACGCAGGATGGCTGCAATCGCAGCAAAAATTAGAAAAATTTTAATCCAAGAAAGTGACTTGAGGAGGTTGTAAGTTTTTTTCATGCAGCTTTAAATTTTTAGGGTGCCTCTAAAAAATTGAAGTAGGGCGAAGTTTTACGTAGGCTATTATTTTTTGAACATTTCAAGCATGCGCCAAGTCACCAAAAATCCACCGAAGATGTTGATTGAGGCGATTACGATGGCGATGAAACTTAAAATCGAAATCAGGGAAAAGGCTTTTGCCGAGCCAAGAGCAATTATTGCACCAACGATCACCACGCCAGAGATAGCATTGGTCACCGCCATTAGCGGCGTGTGCAGGGCGGGCGTCACTCTCCACACCACAAAATATCCTACGAAGCAGGCTAGAACAAAAATTGTGAAACCGAAAATCAAAGGATCAACGCCGCCATTATGTGCTGCTTGATAGCTCAACTCAGCGATTTTATTAACTAATAAGTCAGAAGTTTTGGTAATCTGATCCGACAATTCGACGATTTCCTGCAAGCTACTCATGATTAAAAATAATTGGATATGGGAAGGAAGCGCTGCAAGTTAGAAATGGGCCAAAGCTTGTCAATATACCAATTCGACTTCAAGAAGCCGATTCGGTATATTGATTTTATTTTTACGCAGGATGGCCTGCACCCCACAGTCGTAGGGAACCACATATACCGACTCTTCATTTTTTAGTTCGGTAGCTTGAATTGGTTTCGGTATAGAAATCAATTGACTTGAAGGGATGTCTTTTTTAAAAATCCGCCCCTCTTTTCAAGCGAAAAAATTCTCCTAAAATTTCATATTTTATTGGGGTGTAGCCAAGTGGTAAGGCAGCGGTTTTTGATACCGCCATCGTAGGTTCGAATCCTGCCACCCCAACCAGCCTACGCTCTTGCGAGCTTCGGCTGGCAGGCCAGCCCGGAGGGTTGGACTGATGGACGGAGATCGTTAGAGCGTAGGCTGCCCGCCGAAGCCTTGGCGAAGGAGGGCTGGATACAGCAAGCTCCCACTAATTTCTACCACAAAAAAAAGCGCCGGAGGAAAAATCCCCCGACGCTTCTCTTAAAAACTTCTCTTCATTAGAAATTACTTCTTCTCAGTCACAGCTTTCAAATTATTCAAACCTTCTTCGAAACGCTTACCAGCCATTTTTTCACATCCAAATACTAAGCCCATAAGCTTTCCAACAAAGTTTTTTTCGCCATCCATTTTCCAGATAACAAGAACATCATCTCCTTCTTTAGCAAAAGTAAATTCAGAAATTTTTATCATTTTCATTGGCTCTTCAAAAGCTAATTGGAATTTAACTGATTCATTATCTTTGCTTTCGATAATAACGCTGATTCCTTTACCAACTTCTTTATTGCCAGACCATTTAGCGATTGATCCAATCCCAGCATTTGGTCCTTCATAAGCTGTTGTCATTTTAGCATCTAATTTAGCCAAAGGAGACCAAGCTTCCCATTTAGTTTGATCATTAACTTGCTCAAAAATATCGGAAATAGATGCCGAGATTTTGATTGAACGCTGAACATGAAATTTGCTTGATT
The DNA here is from genome assembly GCA_945875865.1 of Rhizobium sp. Q54. GTDB lineage: Bacteria > Pseudomonadota > Alphaproteobacteria > Rickettsiales > UBA1997 > UBA2645. Next base: position 9,385 of record CAMCMF010000008.1, on the reverse strand, counting down.
GCATTGCAACGAAAGCCGCAAGAATCAGAGCGATAGCCGATACGACGATTAAAGATTTTTTTAACATATTTTTAAAATTTTTTTGGTTAGAGGGAGAAGTGTCAAATTAGATTTAGAAAAATTACAAAGCAAAATCTTGCTCAAGATTAATTCAATTTGGATAAATATGAAAACCTTGAAGAGATGAAGAAAAAGATTTTTGCAGTAGTGCGGAAGTGGTATATACCGAAACTGATTCAAGTTACCGAACTATAGTTTGTCATCCCCGCGAAGGCGGGGATCCAGAAGGTCTTTACGAAGAGCTGGATCCCCGCCTTCGCGGGGATGACAAACCGGAAGAATGAGAAGTTCGGTATGTTCAAGTGGAATGGGTATATAGACGTGGTTTGTAATTACTGGCGAGCTCTGCTTCTAAGTTAAATTGACATGAGAGCGTGTGGAACTTGCTCGTAAAGCTAGTCCAGCGCTGGTAAATATAATGCTTTGAGCCTGATAATAAAAATTATTTAGTAAAATTAAATTGTTGGAGAGTTTATGACAAGATTAAAACATGCTGGGAAACTTTACAACGCAACGCAGACTGAGCGAGTTCTGGAGTGTTTTAAGATCTTGGGTGGCGAAGGAGATAAAAGTGAGAAAATTAAATCACTTACGGCGCTGATCTATGTTATTCAGCTACATATAAGTAGACTTGATCCAAATAAATTGGATCCGATACTGAAGGAGTTGGAGAAGAAAGAATATGTTAAAGGCGATTCTTATGAAAAAGTTAAGTCTAAACGACGTTTTATGGACGACGCAGTGACCAGGGAAGTGGGCAATGAAGCCTCCAACAATGTTATTAAAAAAAGTGCCATTGGTGACTACCACCAATTTCTACTGATATCACAGCAGATACCTATTGATCAAAGACATATGATTCTTCAGTATAGCAAGCTGTTCGAAATTGTGGAGGGTTTAAGTAGGATAACAGAATTTCTTTCTACAGAGCAACTTGAGGAGATTAGAGGCGCTATACCCATAATAATAGAAGGATTGCCAGCAAAAGAAGAAGCAGCAGCAAAAGAAGCGAAAAGACTGGAAACGGAAAGACTGGCACGAGCAGCACAAAAAGTAGCAGAAGCAAAAGAAGTAGAAGAGGAAGAAGCAGTAAAAGCAGCAGCAAAAAAAGTAGAAGAGGAAGAAGCAGTAAAAGCAGCAGCAAAAAAAGTAGTAGAAGAAGAAGCAGTAAAAGCAGCAGCAAAAAAAGTAGTAGAAGAAGCAGTAAAAGCAGCAGCAAAAAAAGTAGTAGAAGAAGAAGAAGCGAAAAGACTGGCAGCAGCAAAAAAAGTAAAAAGAGTAGCAGCAGGAGAAAAAAGAGATATACTAGAAGATGATGAAGATGAAGCAGCAAGAAAAGGAGCAGCAAACGTACATATTCCTACTGTTGTCATGAGAGAGCCTTACCCGACTCAATATCCAAAAACATTATTTTTGAATAAGGGTGTAATAGCAGGTCTTACTGAGAATTCGTCTATCAAAAAAGAGATCGCTGGATGTAAGTATGTTCAAATAACCCCAGCTTTTTTATCAGCAACTATGGCTGAGGGTCTCAAGCGCCATGGTGATAATTTTCTTTACAGAGCAGACTTTGCTGGTTTAAAGCTTGATGATACTGCTGAAAGAGATAAGTTTTTTACAGAGAAAAGGCAGCCAGTAGGAGCAACTTTTAGAAACTGTAGTTTGAATATTGATTGGACTAATGTGACGCCAGAAACTCTAAAATCTTTAACATTCCAAGTTTGTACATTTACCGAAGAATCAATCAACACTCTTCCAAAAGAATTTAAATTTAGTCCTCTGCAATTTCGTGGGGTTAGAAAGGATGCTGCTGGAAAGGCAATTTCTATATTTGTAAAAGCAGCTCCGGAAGGAGTTCCTTGTGAGAAGTCTCCAGATAATAACTTTCAGGCAGTTGATGCGAAGAAATTCGCTGCCATGGTAGCAATGCTGGAAATAAATAATGGATCAGGGCATTAAAATTCCCAATCCTAACTCAACTTCCGACATAAGTTTTTGATCATATCAGCTGTCATCTTTTCTAAATCATATTCCACCTTCCAGCCCCACTGCGCGCGTGCTTGTGAATCATCAATTGATGCTGGCCAGGAATCGGCGATTTTTTGACGGAAATCTGGGGCGTAATTTATTTTAAAATCGGGAATATGTTTTTTGATTTCATCCGCCAATTCTGCGCATGAAAAACTGATGCCGGCGAAATTGAAATTGGAGTGATTTTTTAATTTTGAGAAATCGGTTTCAGCTAGTTGAATCGTGCCACGAATCGCATCTGGCATATACATCATCGGCAAAGTTGTTTCGGCTTTTAGGAAGCAAGTGTAGAGTTTTTTCTTGATCGCTTCGTAAAAAATTTCCACCGCATAATCGGTGGTACCGCCGCCGGGTAAGGTTTTGTAGCTGATCAATCCTGGATAACGAATTCCTCTCACATCAAGTCCAAACTTCGCCACATAATAATCGCAAAGCAATTCTCCCGCCGCTTTAGTCAGGCCATACATGGTTTTTGGTAAAATAACTGTTTCCTGCGGAGTGTTGAGGCGAGGGGTTTCGGGACCAAAAACTGCAATTGAACTTGGGCAGACAATTTGCTTCACACCAAGCTCACGCGCCACTTCCAAAACATTGTGCAGGCCAGTCATATTGACATCCCAACACAGATTAGGATTTTTTTCGCCAGCAGCAGAAAGAATGGCGGCGAGGTGATAAATTACTTTGATGTCATGTTTTTTTACAACGGCGGCAAGTGTTGATTTATCTAGCACATCGAGCTTTTCGTAAGGCAAAAATTCCGGACGATTTTCCTCCTTCATGTCCGAAGTTACGACATTATTTTCGCCGTAAATTTTTTTAAGAGCCGCAGTAAGTTCAGAACCAATTTGACCCAAAGCGCCGGTAACAAGGATTTTCATGTGTTAAAAAAAAGTGCTTAAGGGGCCTGACCCCTTTTTTTTATTCAACCAAAAATGTGATCGATTTTAAATATTCGCTTTCTTTCAAAGCGGGATGAAGTGGGTGATCGTAACCGGCGCCGAAGCTGCGGATGATTTTTGCTTTGCAGCCCGATTTGCGGAAGCCGTTGTGAGCTGAAGTGATTAGATCAGAAATTGCTGCGTGATGCGAGCAAGAGCTCAGCATTAAAATGCCGCCTTTTTTTACTAAGGGTGCGGCAAGTTTTATTAATTTTTCATAGCCTTTCAAACCCGAAAAAAAATCTTTTCTGCTTTTTATGAAAGCTGGAGGATCAAGTAAAACAAGGTCAAATTGACGTTTTTGAAATTCAGGATTTTCGAATAAATCAAAAACTTTATCCTGAATTGTTTCGACACTTACGGAATTTTCTGCTTTTGCTTTTATCGCTTCAATTGCCTCTGCCGATGAATCGACAAAAGTAACGGATTTAGCGCCGCCTTTCAAAGCGTTAAAACCAAATCCACCTAAATAACAGAAGGCGTCAAGCACGGTGCAATCTTTGGAAATTGTTGAAATAAATTCGCGATTAAATCTTTGATCAAAGAACCAGCCGGTTTTTTGGCCAGACTTCACATTGATTGAAAATTTGATGCCATTTTCTTCGATTTCAATTTTATCAGCAATTTCACCTTTAACGGTTTTAACATACAGCTCCAAGCCTTCAAGCTTTCTTGCTTCAATGTCATTTTTGAAAATAATCGCGCATTTCGGAAAAATTTCTGTGAGTGCTTCAATCAAAAATTCTGACAATTTTTCCATTCCAGCGGTGGAAATTTGGCAAGAGAAAACATTGTCAAATCTGTCAATTACAAGGCCGGGTAAAAAATCAGCTTCGGAGTGAACCAAGCGATAAAATGGTTTATGATAAAATTTGTCGCGCAGATTTTTGGCGGCTTGAATTTTTTTGCGAAAAAAAGCGGCGTCGATTTTTTCGGATAAATCGTAACTTAAAATTCGCGCAGCAATCAAGCTTTGAGTGTTGAAATAAGCGGTGGCGAATGGTTCATCTCTTTTGATTTGAACTTCAACTAACGAACCTTTTTCGACGGTTTTTAATTGAGCAGAATTTTCGATTTCGTTAGAAAAAATCCAAGGATGTTCGCAAACAATGCGCAGCTCGTGATGTCTTTTAATTTTTAATTTTGGAATAGTTGTCATTTTTTGAAGATGGTGTGAGGCTTACAGGCTGAAGCTCATTGTTAGAAGATGAGATTTTTTTCTCTCAAGAAAGGCTTTAAAAATTTCGTTATAATTTTTTGGTAAAGCCTTGTGTAGCGAGCCGCGAGTTATCACGCCTTCAACATAAGAAGCGAGGTTTTTATGAAGATCAAAAATTTCTAAAGTGAATTTAGTATCGATGAAGGCAAGGGGCTTAAATGCTGAAGCGAAGCAAACATCAACTAAAGAAAATTTTTCGCCATCGAAGTAAGGATTGAATTTTAAATGTTTTTCAAGGATTGCTAGTTTGACATCAGTTTCAGCTTTTTTGAGATCGAATTGCTCTTGGTTTTGCGCGAACATTATGCCGAAAGATGAAGCCAAAATTCCACTGCTAAATTCCATCCAAGCGCGATGCAGAGCTTTGTCGATTGGATCTTTGGACTGTAGAGAATTTTGTGGAAAAGTTTCGTCGAGATATTCGCAAATGGCGATTGATTCGAATAAAACTTTGTCACCAACATAAAGCAAGGGCACTTTGCCCAGAGGGGCATCTTTTACAAACCATTCTGGCCTGTTTTGCAAATCAACTTCCTGTTTTTCGTAGGGAATATTTTTTTCAATTAAAACCATTTCGACGCGATGGCCGTAAGGGGAAAATTTTGAGGTGACGAGTTTGATTTTGTCAGTCATGGCTATTTTTAATAAATTGGGAATTGTTTACAAAGTTCAGTAACTTCAGCTTTAACTTTAGCTTCAAGTGTTTTGTTTCCTTCTTCGCCATTTTTTACGAATCCTTCCAGAATATCAGAAATCATGTGTCCAATTCTTTCGAATTCCTGTTCTTTAAAGCCGCGAGTTGTGGCGGCTGAAGTTCCGAAGCGTAGACCAGAAGTTACAAAAGGACTTCTTGGATCATTTGGAATGGCGTTTTTATTGCAGGTTAAACCTGCGCGTTCCAAAACTTTTTCCGCTTCTTTTCCAGTGAGAGTGTTAAGTGGAGTGAGATCAACAACCATCAAGTGGCAATCAGTTCCGCCAGTAGTAATTTTTAATCCGCGTTGTATTAAAATTTCGGCAAGAACTTTGGCGTTAACCACGACTTGCTTGATATATTCTTTGAAATCTGGTCTTAGAGCTTCGCCGAAAGCAACTGCCTTGGCGGCGATTACGTGCATCAATGGTCCGCCTTGCAATCCTGGGAAAACTGCCGAGTTAATTTTTTTAGCAAGCTCTTCGTTGTTAGTAAGAATAATTCCGCCGCGAGGTCCGCGTAGAGTTTTGTGAGTTGTAGAAGTGACAATATCAGCGATTCCAACGGGAGATGGATAAATTCCGGCGGCAACCAAACCAGCAATGTGAGCCATGTCAACCATCAATAAAGCGCCAACATCATCAGCGATTTTTTTGAAGCGCGCCCAATCAACGATGCGTGGATAAGAAGAAATTCCGGCGATGATTAATTTGGGTTTAAATTCGTGAGCTAAGGATTCTGCTTGTTCATAATCGATTAAGCCATTATCGGCGCGGATTCCATATTGTACCGACTTTAGCCACATTCCGGAAATTGTTTTTTGCGCGCCGTGAGTTAAGTGACCGCCTGCCGCAAGTGACATTCCCAAAATTGTGTCGCCAGGATGAAGCAAGGCGAGATAAACTGAAAGATTGGCGCTCGCGCCAGAGTGTGGTTGCACATTGGCAAACTTTGCTCCGAAAACTTCGCAGAGACGATTGATTGCTAGAGTTTCAACTTCATCAGAAAATTCGCAGCCGCCGTAATAACGTTTGCCGGGATAGCCTTCCGCATATTTATTAGTGAAGACCGAGCCTTGAGCTTCTAGGACCGCCTTGCTTACGATATTTTCTGAGGCGATTAATTCAATTTGATATTTTTGGCGATCGAGCTCTTTTTTTGTGGAAGAGAAAATTTCTGGATCGGCTTTTTCTAGATTGGAGGAGAAGAAGGTCATGATTTTAGGAATTAGATTTTTTTAAGTTTTTATTCATAAGTCTCTCGGGTCTTCAATTTTTTGGTATTGATTTATATTTTTGTACTAACAAAGTTAGCTCTATCACGATGAGAGGCTACCCAAGGGTTTTGTCCCAAGGATTATGCCTCTTTTTTTAGGAGGTGTTCCGCCAAAAGGTTTTGTCCTTAGGCAGGCACCTCTTTTTTTATGTTCCTCAGTTTTTCTTTTTCGTGATTTAAAAACCACATTTTACCAGAAAATTTCCGCAAAAGAGACGAATACTTATATTTGTTTGGTATTATCAGGCGTTCTAATTTTTCTTGTTCAAGCATGTATTCTATCAAGCAGTGAAAGTCGCCATCGCCACTCGTAATTATTGCTTTATCATAATTTTCATACTCGATCATTGCGTGCAAAATTAATTCTGCGTCCACATTTCCTTTTATGCTCCCATCCTTTAAAACTAAAGTTGGCTTAAAAACAAGAATGTAACCAATCTTTTGTAAAGAAAGATAAAGCCATTCATTTCCTTGAACATATCCAATAAAAATAAACGCTTTTTTTACAGAAAATTTTTCCTGCAAATAAACTAAAAATCTTTCAAAATCTAATTTCCAACCTTGGTCTCTAATACCAAGATTAAGATTCTGACTATCGATAAAGGCAAAGTTATTTCCTGAGATTTTCATTGTGGTGTGACTTGGGTTAGAGGCGCCCTAAAGGGCATCTCTAAAAATTGTCTTTTCCGGTAATTTTGAGTTTTAACAAATTTGCTCGAGAGCTCGTATATCTAATACGCTTACCTTCTCGCAAATTTGTTAAAACTCAAAATTCCTCGAAAAATCCTAATTTTTAGAGGCGCCCTAAAGTCCGAACTTGCTGAAATTAATCCGTTCTTCGAGCTTGGTGAGCAGGCTTTCGCTGAGATCGGACTTTTCTTGGAACAATGATTTTAGCAATGTTTTTTTTGTGAAGATGTTAATAATTTTAACCTCTGATCCAAATTTTTCTTTCATCTTGCTGCGTAGATTGGCGACCTCGTCAACTAAGCCAAATTCAAAAGCTTTTTTTCCTGACCAAAAAGCGCCAGTGAAAATTTTATCGTTTAGGAAATTTTCGTCGCATTTAAATTTGCCGTGACGTCTTGATTTTACTAGATCCTTGAAGCTTTCAAAAATATCGCGCTGTGCATCTTTTAGAATTTCAACATTAGCTGCTTCTTCCGGTAAAAATGGATCAAGAATCGCTTTGTTTTTTCCTTCGGTGTGAACTCGACGTTCAACGCCGATTTTTTTTATCAATTCAACAAAACCAAAGCTCGAAAAAATCACGCCAATTGAGCCGATGATGGAAGAATTGTGAGCATAAATTTCATCGCCACTGAGTAGTAGCCAATATCCTCCCGATGCCGCGACATCTTGCGCAAAAGTATAAACTGGAATTTTTTTCTCTACGGAAAGTTCGCGAATGTAGTTGTAAATCAATTCCGATTGAACGGGCGAGCCGCCTGGTGAATTGATGTTGAGTACAACCGCCTTGACTTTTTTCATCTCAAAAGCGCGTTTTAAAAGTGGAGCAGTATTCTCAAAATTTAAACCAGCAGAAAATTTAGAATCTTTGCCGATAACACCGTATAAATTTACGCAGGCAACGATTGGTGAGTTTTTACAACAGAATAATTTTTTGAAAAAATTTTTTATTTTGCAGTCCGTTTTACAATTCTTGAGGTTCATTTGAAGTTTTTTTAAATATTGAAAAATCGCTAAGTTTAAATTCTTTTCTGATTAATTTTTTTGAATAATTTCCCAAGCAAAAAAGTAAAAATAGCATTAAAATTATCATCAAGGAAATCCACAAGCCTTGCGGTCCCAAATTTTTCATGATGAAGCCGGTAATGAATAATCCGCAGATATTTCCGGTTAGGCTAATGCGTGAGAAAGCGCTATTTACCGCGAGTCGTTGTGTTGGTTTGTATTTTTCGTTGATCAAGACTATCGCCGGTAATTTTATTCCGGCTAAGCAGCCAAATAGTAAAAATAATGAAGTGTGAAGTTCTTGGATATTGTTGTTGGAGTAGAGATTGTAAGTGCAAAACAATGATAAGATGGCGAAGGTAATTATCATTAATCTGCGATTTAAAATATCGGAAAGATAGCCGATCGGGATGTAGAGAATTGTGCCAAAAAGTAGAGTTGATAAAAGTAAAGAAGCATCAGACGGTGTCATGCCAATCTTGATTCCGTAAATTATTGAAAAAGCGCTGGCAGACGACATGGCATAATTCACTGAAAAAGCAGCAAACATAATTTTTGGCGAGTTTTTTATGTAGCGCCAAATGCTGATTTTCTTTTCTCCGCGAACTGAAGAATCCACTCGTGATCGAAGGCGGGTGAGTGGTATAATCGAAGCGATGTAAAAGCCGGAGGCGATTAAAAATGAGGTGAAACTATCGCCAGTTTTAATCAGCGACAAAAGAATTGGGCCAAAACCATTTCCCATTGCAACCAACATTGCGCCAATGGAAATTATGATCGATCGAATATGGGTTGGAGCGAGATCTATCATAATGGTGTGACGAGTTACGCCGCAGATAAAAAATGCAGTTCCGAGAATAAAAATTGTGATTAGAAGCGGGATATAGCCGAGATATTTGTAGAGAAGCAAAGCAAAAATTGCCGACAAAATCGAGCCGATATAAATAGTTTTTATCATGCCGAATTTTTGTCCCATCGAAGGTAGGAAGCGTGAAAAAATTACGCCGGCGCCAATTTGAGTTGCAGCGCAAAGTGACATCAGAATCTCATTTTTTACATTAGCTTCAAGCTTCAGGGCGATCATCACCATTAGGATTCCGTAGCCAATTGCAGAGAGTGTAATTGAAGAAAATATCGCAAGTAAATCCTTAATCAAACCCATGCTCCAGCAAAATTGCTGCTGATCTTCAATTTTATTTTTTGCGCTAATGGGAAGTACAGAAAATCCAGCGCCCGAAATGTCGTAATTACGAGTCACGACTTCTGATTTTGAGCGGAGGAAAACAAGCATAGGGTCAATTAACAATTAACAGTTAGGAATTAACAATTGGGCGTTTTGAGGATTTCAGAATGGTGTAAAAAATTGCCGCCAATTCGTCAGTTTCTTTGTATAAATCTAGGATTTTCTTTTTTGGTAAAATTGCGCATTAATTCTTTGGTCCTTTTTTAAGATCCTCACTACCCATTTGCTAA
>CAMCMF010000007.1 GCA_945875865.1 Rhizobium sp. Q54 | reverse complement strand
CAGATCCGTCATTAGAAATTCAGGATAGTTCGGCTAAAGCTTGAAAATGAAGGGCGAAACAATGTTTTTAAAACGTAAACTTACTCAGCGTAAGTGCGGATTTAAAAACATTGTTTCAACCGCGCAGTTTCAAGCTTTAGGCAAAGTAGACGAATTTCTGATGACGGATCTGGGTTTAACTATTTTTTTCTTCTGAAAAATGCCGGAACATTCAAGATGTCGTCTTCAAATTTAACATCTTTTTGCTCCTGCTCTTCATCGAGAACAGTAGCGGCAAAAAATTGGCGGCGCTTCTTATCGGCTTCCTGATTTTTTTCTTGATTATCCTTCACTTCTGCGACTTCAACTGGTGGTTTTTTTGCCGCAAAAAACATTTTATTAAATTCTTTTGAATCTTCTTTTGCTTCTTCATTGCTATTTTTTTCAGCGGCATTTGATGAATTCATGAAGCTAAATAAACTAAATCCCTGACTTTCTTTTTTTGTCTTGGGAGCTGATTTCAAAACAGGTTTTTTAACTTCTGCAGACTCTTCTTTTTTTACAACTTCCGAAGATTCTTCTTCGTCATTTCTGCTAAAAAAACTAATTTGCGTAAAACCGTCCTCATCAACTATTTCCGGTTTTTTTATCGCAGATTCACTTCTGCCATAATTTAAATTCTCTTCTTTGGCATAGGATTTTTTTGGCTTGAAATTCAAATCGCTAATCTCTTCAACATCTTCATTCTCTAGCTTCGCTGAAACTCCAGGATCAAAATAATTTTGTTCACGCTCGATTGAAAGTGGATCTGCTTTTTCGCCTTTCTCTTCCGGAATTTCAACCTTGAACCTAGTTGGTTCGTAAGCCTGAATATTCTGCATTGATTCACGCCTAAATTCTTCGATGTCGATTCCGGTAGCTACAACAGAAATACGAATTTTTCCTTTCATATTTTCGTTAAAAGCCGAACCAAAAATTATATTAGCATTTGGATCAACTTCCTTCTTGATGGCATTAACTGCGATATCAGCTTCGAATAGCGTCATATCTGGTCCTCCGGTCATATTCACCAAAACACCTTTAGCACCTTTGATTGAAATATCGTCGAGTAGCGGATTAGAAATAGCAGCTTCGCAAGCAAGAAGGGCGCGGTTTTCGCCTTCAGCTTCTCCGGTTCCCATCATCGCTTTTCCCATTTTCGTCATGATGGTTCTAATATCAGCGAAGTCCAAATTCACTAAACCAGGCATAGTGATAAGATCAGTTATACCACGAACTCCGGCATGCAAAACATCGTCAGCCATTTTAAAAGCAGATTCAAAAGTTGTGTGCTCGTTGGCAATTCTGAATAAATTTTGATTAGGAATTACGATCAAAGTATCGACATATTTTTTTAGCTCTTCAATACCCGCATCCGCCGTTTCCATGCGATATTTTCCTTCAAAATGAAAAGGTTTTGTCACCACGCCAACCGTTAAAATATCACGTTCGCGAGCAAGTTTTGCAATCACCGGAGCAGCGCCAGTTCCAGTTCCACCACCCATACCAGCAGCGATAAAAACCATATTTGCACCTTCAAGATATCTTTCGATTTCTTCAAGATTTTCTTCAGCAGCAGCGCGTCCGCGATCAGGAAAAGAGCCAGCTCCCATGCCTTTGGTAGTTTTCAAACCAAGTTGAATTTTATTTTGTGCTAAAGAATTATTTAAAGCCTGTGCATCAGTATTTGCTGCAACGAATTCAACTCCTTCAAGACTAGAGCGAATCATGTTATTGATGGCATTTCCACCAGCTCCACCTGCGCCGAAAATTATAATTCTTGGTTTCAAAAGGTTGTGTTGTGGAATATCGATTTTAAGTGACATAGGATTATTTTTATTTTGCTTGGTTGTTTAAGCTTTCGTTGGTAACTCGATTTTGATGAGCAACTAAAGTCGCTTTTATGATTTCATCTTCAAGATTTATCGAGAGTGATTTCTTTTCCTTATCAATTAAAAGTTCAAGGAAATTGAAAATATTTTTTGCAAAAAGTTTGCTTGCATCAGAAGCAACTCGACTTGGAAAATTTTCATGACCGATAATTTTTACGCCAGCAATTTCAATAATTTTTCCTACTTGAGTTAGTTCGCAATTTCCGCCATTAACTGCTGCGAGATCAATGATGATCGAGCCTGATTTCATTGAAGAAACCATTTCTTTTGTAATTAAAATTGGCGCTTTTCTTCCTGGAATTAATGCAGTTGAAATTACCACATCCTGATTTTTTATTGTATCCGCCAGAAGTTGTTGCTGAAGTTTTTTATATTCGTCGCTCATTTCTTTAGCATAAACTGAGTCAGTTTTTTCTTCCGATTTTACTTCGATAAATTTTGCGCCCAAGCTTTGTACTTGCTCTTTTGCAGCAGTGCGGACATCAAAAGCAGAAACAATTGCGCCCAGTCTTTTTGCAGTGGCGATTGCTTGCAAGCCTGCAACTCCAGCACCTAAAATCATAAATTTTGCTGCGGAAATTGTTCCTGCCGCAGTCATCATCATCGGAACTGCTTTTTGCATTTCATAGACCGCATCAATAACCGCGCGGTATCCTGCTAGGTTACTTTGCGATGAAAGCGTATCCATTGTTTGTGCCCGAGTGATTCTTGGTAGAAGTTCGAGAGCAAAAGCGGAGATATTTTTTTGTGCTAATTCAGCGATTTTTTCTTTTTGGAAAAAAGGATTTAGAAGCGCGATGAAAACAACACCTGCTTTGGTTTTGGAAAAATCTAAATCTGCACGTTGAACGGAAATTATTATGTCAATTTCTGGCAAAATTTGCGAAATGTCGGCGATAATTTTTGCGCCAGATTTTTCGAAATCGGCATCAGAGATGGAGGATTTTTCTCCAGCTTGAGATTCGACAAAAATTTCTAGGTCGAGTTTTTGATATTTGGAAAGGAGGTCGGGAGTAAGAGCGACGCGGTTTTCGGTTTGGTGGGTTTCTTTTAGGACTAGGAGCTTCATGAAGAAAGGAGTTTGTTGGGGAAATGGTTTGGAGTTGGTTGGACTAGCCCTCCTTCGCCAATCAGCTTCGCTGATGAGGCTATGGCAGGCAGCCTTCGCTCTAACGATCTTCGTCTAACACTCCAGCCGCTGGCTGGCCTGCCGGCCGAAGCTCGTAAGAGCGAAGGCTGGTGCGGTCGAGAAGATTTGAACTTCCACGGGTTTTACCCCACAACGACCTCAACGTTGCGCGTATACCAATTCCGCCACGACCGCATATGACAATTAACAATGAACAATTATCAATTAACAATTGGGGCATCTCCAATTGCTACTTGTTAACTGATAATTGTTAATTGATCAAGCGCTAGGTGGCATTTGCAATGCCGCCTTAATGTTTTACAAAATTAAAATAATTTAGAACTTAAGGGCGCGGTTACAAACCACGCCCAGCGCAGGGTAATTAACAATTAACAATGAACAATTATCAATTAACAATTGGGGCATCTCCAATTGCTACTTGTTAACTGATAATTGTTAATTGACGAGGGGCTTCAACCTATTCAAAGCCACATTGAAAACCGCCAGATCTGGATTCGATTGAGATTTTAATTCTTCAATAAAATTATCAAAACGCTCAACGCTAAATTCCATCTTCTTACTCCATTTTTCAATCGAATTAATTTCGCAAAGTTTTTTATCATCACAATTAACGTTAACGATTGCTCGCGCTAATTTCATTTGATAGGAATAAAGATCTTCAAGAATTGTTTTGGCTGAAAGACGTTGCCAGTAATTGTCGATCGAAAGGCTAGAAACGCGGCTGCGCATCCATTTTAAAGAAAATCTTGTTCCCACTGCAAAATAAATTTTGGCGATAGTTTTCAAATCAAAATTTGATTCAGAAGAGATTTCCGCAATGTCAAAGGCCGAAGCAACTGGATCCACTGCAGAAACTTTTTCGGCCAATGTTCTCTCAACTTTACTCAAGCAATATTGCTCAACTTTACGTTCAAAAGATTCTCGCGATGCTTGTGCCAAAATTTCTGGAAAAATGCCGTAAAGTTCATCGGCGATTTTTTTGAAACGAGTAACAATCGGCGCAATTCTACCTTTAACTTGATTGCGCAATAGCCAATTCACAGATCTTTCAATTAGTTTATTGGCACTCAAAAACATTTTCATCTGCACTTGAAAATCGATCTTACCATCAAGCTTCTCGACATCTTCCCAAATTTTTCTAATCGAAAATGAATCGCAGGTGATTATGAAAGCCCTTATAACTTCCGGCACGCTAAATCCAGTATCTTGGCAGATATGATTAATGAAACTTATGCCGATTCTATTCACCACAAAATTGGTAATTTGAGTGGCAATAATTTCTTTGCGCAGTTGGTGAGTTAAAATTTCGTGAAGGAATTTTTCCTGCATCAACTTAGGAAAATAGCTCAATAACTCCGTTTCAAAATATTGGTCATTAACTAAATCCGAAGCTAAAAGCTTATTGTAAATATCCATTTTAGAGTAAGCCAACATCACACAAAGTTCTGGGCGAGTAAGGCTAACTCGATCGAGTTGTCTTTTTTGAATTTCCTTACGCGATGGTAAAAATTCGATAGCTCGGTTTAAAAATCCTGATTTTTCTAAACTATCCAAAAATTGCGCTTGTTCTCCCAAAGCAGTAACGCCTTGAAAGCGCGCGATTGAAATGGCCTGAGTTTGCAAACGATTGTCCGCCAAAACCAAATCAGAAACATTGCTGGTCATGCTTTCGAGAATTTTATTTCTCTCGGCAAGATCAATTTTTCCGGCACGCAAAGCTTGGGTCATCGCGATCTTGATATTAACTTCATGATCCGAGCAATCCACACCTGCAGAATTATCCATGGCGTCAGTATTGATACGACCGGAAGCTAGAGCATATTCGATACGACCTTTTTGGGTACAGCCTAAATTTCCGCCCTCACCCACAATTTTGCAGCGTAGCTCATTACCGTTAACCCTCAAAACATCAGTAGCGCGATCGCCAACATCTTGATGAGATTCGTCGCTTGATTTTACATAAGTTCCGATTCCACCATTCCACAATAAATCGACCGGAGCTTTTATAATAGCGCGGATCAAATCATTTGGCGCTAATTCATCTTCTTCGATTTGCAAAATTGCCTTAACTTCTGGAGTTAGTGAAATCGATTTTGCACTTCTCTCGAAAATTCCACCGCCCTTAGAAATTAAAGCTTTGTCGTAATCCATCCAAGTTGAGCGCGGTAAGTTAAACATACGCTCACGTTCGATAAAAGATTTTGCTGAATCAGGATTTGGATCGAGGAAAATATGCATGTGATTGAAAGCGGCGACAAGCTTGATATGCTTGGAAAGCAACATGCCGTTACCAAAAACGTCGCCGGCTAAATCACCGATACCAACACAAGTAAAATCTTGAGTTTGGCTATCCATTCCCATTTCGTGGAAGTGACGCATTACAGAAATCCAGCCGCCTTTTGCAGTGATTCCCATTTTTTTATGATCATAACCAACTGAGCCACCAGAAGCGAAAGCATCACCCAACCAGAAATTATATTCTGCCGAAACTGAGTTCGCGATGTCGGAGAAAGTTGCGGTTCCTTTGTCTGCAGCAACTACGAGATACGGATCGATTCCATCATGCATCACGACATCTTTTGGATGTTCGATTTGGCCATTTACTACGTTGTCCGTGATGTCGAGCAAACCGCGTAAAAAAGTTTTATAGCAGGCAACCCCTTCTTGTTGAATTTCATCGCGAGTCAAGCCATCCATTGAGCGCTTTAACACAAATCCACCTTTCGATCCTACCGGAACGATCACAGCATTTTTAGTCATTTGCGCTTTCATCAAACCAAGAATTTCAACTCTAAAATCTTCCTGACGATCAGACCAGCGAAGCCCTCCACGCGCAACTTTTCCACCACGTAAATGCACCGCCTCAACTCTCGGCGAGAAAACAAAAATTTCAGCATGAGGAACTGGCAAAGGTAATCCTGGAACTTTTGCGCAATCAAACTTGAAGGACATGTAGCCTTTAAATCCGCCGGTTGAAGCTGCTTGATAATAGTTGGTGCGCAAAGTGGCAGAAATTGTTCCGTAAAATCTGCGCATCACCGCGTCGTCAGTAACATCTTTTATTTGATTTAAACCTTCTTTGATTTTTTCTGAAATTTCTGTGATCAATTTTTGACGCTCAGCAAGAGAAAGTTTCAGCGAAGTGTCAAACTTGACTTCGAATAACGAAACTAAAAGCTTGGTGAGATTCGCATATTTCACCATCACATCAGCGATATAAGTTTGGTTATAACGCAAGCCTGCTTGATAGAGATACTTACTGTAAGCACAAAGCATATAAATCTGCTTCCAGTTCAAATCAGCAGCGATCAGCAATTTATTTAAAAAGCCAACTTGTGCTACTTTACTCCAAATCAAGGAAATCGCTTTTTCGAAATTGATTTTGATTTTTTCGGAAAAAACCGTTCCCGCTTTATCGAAACTGAGGCGAAAATAATGGATCCAAACTTTCTGTTTTATTGGACCTTCGCCAACCATAAGTTGGTAATTATGCTCTTGAATGATGTTGAAACCAAAGCTCTCAAAAAGAGGCATAATTTCAGAAAGCGTAATTTCTTGATTGGGGGAATAGATTTTTAATTCAGAAATTTCTGCGGGAGAATCGGCTGATTTATAAAGATTAAACAAAGCATCGTTTTTTTTCAAACATTCCTCAACCCTTGAAATATCTATTGCGCCGCGCTTGGCATCAAAACGATTTATGTAGCTGATGGAAAAGGCATTTTTATATTTTGAAAAAAGCGAAAGATTCTCTTCATTTTCAAATCTAGCTTTGACTGCCTCGTAAAGATCATCGCTCCACACTCGACTCATCTTATCGATTTCTCTTTCAACTAAAACAGAATCAACATCAGGAATTCCATTTTCAGTTCTGATAATAGCATGAAGTCTTACCAAATTCGATTCAGTAATTTGCGCAAAAACGTCAGTTACTTCGCCATTATAAGCTTCGGATAAATATGATTTTATTTTGTCGCGCAAATTTGAATCGCTACGATCTCTTGGAATAAAAACTAAACAACTAACGAAGCGTTTAAACTTATCGTTACGGGCGAAGAATTTAACTTGCGAACGACCACAAATTGAAACAATTCCAGTAGAAGTTCGTAGTAAATCTTCAACACTGATTTGGAATAATTCATCACGCGGATAAGATTCGAGAGTTGAAACTAAATCCTTGTAGTTGTGACTGCCTTTTGTATAGCCAGAATCAGCAATAACTTTTTCGATTTTGCTGCGTAGCAAAGGAATTTCTCTACTGCTGCCATGGTACGCTGCCGAAGTGAATAGACCTATAAATCTAAATTCGCCGATAATTTTTCCATCAGCAGAAATTTTTTGGATACGGATTCTCTCGGCATTGGCGATGCGATGAATTTTAGAACGATAGCGCGATTTTAAAACTTCGATGATGTAAGGATTTTTTACTGAATCTGAAACTTCTTCGAATGAAGAATTAACAACTTTTGGTTTAAAATCATCATGTTCCGAGCGGAACGCGCCATATCCAGCATTAACAACCTCTAGAGAATATTCATCTTTCTTAACTTCGTTAATCGCAAATTCTTTAGCGCCTAAAAAGATGAATCCGCCATCACTAATCCAAGAAATAAATTTTTGAATTTCTGTAATTTCTTCTGATTTTATATTTAATTTTTTGGCATTTTCTAATTGTTTTGAAGCTTCACTAGCAAGGGCAGTCATTGCTTTCCAATCAGTAACCGTCAATGAAACAGCGGAGATAATTTTTCTGATATCCTGTTCTAAAACTTCAATCGAAGCAGTTGAGGTTAATGTCTCGATATGAAGCTGAATCAAAGATTCTGCAACCGATTCGCTACCTTGAGCAAATTTTTCAAATCGACCATTTTTATTACGAATGGTTGAATAAATTGGATGAATAATGTTTCTGATTTTAATTCCCTGACTGTCGAGATGTCCAACTATCGAATCAATGAGGAATGGAGCGTCTGGAGTTGTGATGTCAATTATTGTAAAGAATGATTCAAAGCCATCTTTTTCTACCGTGGGATTAGAGATTCTAACTTTAGATTCTTGCTCATTTCTATCTCGAAAAAATTCAAAACTAAATTTCGCAATATTATGCAGAGTTTCGCTATCGTAATTAGCGAAGTCGTAACCTTGGTTTTCTAAGTAAAAATTATTGACGAAATGCAAAAAATTTTCGGAATCAAAATCTTTAGGATATTTGGTTTTTTGTGAAAACTTTACTAACTGCTCGATAAGATTTTTCATTCTGTAAAAATTCTTTTTGGTTTGGGAGTTATGCAAAACGAGTATCGCTTTGCATAAATCACATGATTATTTTTTGATAAAAGTACCGATCATCTGCATGCCTTCCAGCCTAGGATTCACCTCGGGTTTAGCGAATTCTTCTGTATCGCGAATAATATCAACCATCATTTTTTCAGCAAGATCGCGGTGAGTAATTTCACGACCTTTCATTCTGATGCTGATTTTAACTTTGTGACCTTTTGCAATAAATTCTTTGGTATGACGGATCTTGGTTTCGTAATCACTTTTACCGATATTGATTGTCATTTTAACTTCTTTTACTTCGACAACTTTTTGTTTTTTCTTGGCGTCTGCAGCTTTTTTTTGCATCTCATATTTCATCTTTCCGAAGTTGGAAAGCTTACAAACTGGCGGGTTGGCATTTGGTGAAACTTCAATCAAATCCAAACCAACTTCCTGCGCCATTCTAATTCCCTCAATAACCGTGGTAACTCCGAACATTTTACCTTCGTGATCAATAAGCCTGATTTCCTTTGACTTGATTTGTTCGTTAATTTTAAAAAAATTATTGTTATTGCTCGGCTGCTGATAGGTTTTTGATGGTTTCACGAGATTATTGAATTTGTTAAAGAAAAATAAGTAAGAAGGGTCGGCAACTTAAAAAGTGAGAAGTAATTTTCAACTTACGAAATTACAATGATGCTTTGGCAAGAAAAACCGGCCAACTTCAATAAAATCAATGCGCCAATCAAAATTATGAAATTGCGAATTTTTAGCGATAAAAAACTCCGCAGCCCGCTCGATACGCTGAATCTGCCTTTGACTCAACATCTCCTCTATCGTGGTTTTTGACTTTCTCGCCTTAACTTCAACAAAAATAATTACGCGCGATTTCTTGGCGATAATATCAATTTCGCCAAAATGATTTTTGTAACGACTTTGTAAAATTTGATAGCCTTTGAGTCGCAAAAAAAGTGCCGCAATTTTTTCGGCCAAGAGACCGAATTGATAGGTTTTTTTCATGGTGAGTGAATTTAGTTTGTAAGCGGTCGTGATGACGGGCTTGTCCGCCGTAGCTTCTTAGCGAAGGCGGATGATTTTGGTAAAAACAAATTCGGACTTAATCAAAAGAAAATCCTCCGACTTCGCCTTCGGCTCAGCCACCTCCTTTTCCAAAGGAGGCTAGAGCCAATTGGTAAATCTCCTTCTTATTAATTCCGTAAAGCTCCGATAAATTTTGTGATAAATCTTTTAAACTCTGGCCAGATTTTATCGCCAATTTTATTGCTTTTAACAATTCCGCTTCACTCAAATTTTTCTCACTTTTATCAGCCTTCTCAACAATAATTACAAATTCACCGCGTAGCTTTTCAGGATTCTCTTCAAAAAAATTAACCGACTTTTCTACTTCATCAGAAATAATTTCTTCATGCATTTTTGTAAGCTCGCGAGCCACGCAAACTCTACGATTTCCTAGAATTTCTTTAATTGCATTCAAAGTTTCTAAAACACGATTTGGCGCTTCGAAGCAAATAAAAGTAAAATTTTTCGGCAAAGTTTTTAGAAAATTTTCTTTCTGAATTTTTGAACTGGGCAAAAAACCGACAAACAAAAAATTATCACAAGCAATTCCCGAAGCACAAATCGCCGTCACCACAGAAGAAGCTCCTGGAAGTGGAATAATTTTTTGATTAAATTGGCGCAAAAAATTTATTAACTTATGTCCCGGATCAGAAATTAGCGGCGTTCCAGCATCGGAAATTAAAGCGATAGAATTTCCCTCCAGCAGTAATCGTAAAATTTTATCGCGAGTTTTTTGGTCATTATGATCATTGTAAGTCAGCAATTTTTTTTCGCTAATTTCGTAAGCATTAAGCAAGCGAATCGAAATACGAGTATCTTCGCAAATGATAAAATTTACTGACTTTAGGACTTGCAGCGAGCGCAGCGTAACGTCGCCCAAATTACCAATTGGAGTCGCCACCACATAAAGCGCCTGCTCCAACTTTATTTCTTGAGTTTTTGTGAAGAAGTTTTGCATAGTTTGAAAAATCAGTTCCTTATTTATAAAACACACACAACAAGTAATTTTTTAAAAAAAACTATGAAAAAAATTTCTCTACTTTTGGCACTTCTTATTTTTAGCTGTCACCTGCCAAAGGAAAGAGTTAGGCATATTACACCTAAGCCTACCGAACTACTTAAAACAGAGCCAGAAACTCACGAACAATTTGAATCGCGCAACTTAACCGATGTCAAAAAAAATGAGAAAAAAACTCAAGTCGCGCTGTTTTTACCCTTCTCCGGAAAAAATAAAGATCTAGGCTGGAGCCTTTACAATAGCGCCACCATTTCACTCTTCGATAACGATGTCGGACATAATATCGAGCTAGTTTTAATAGATTCCAAAGACTCTCCGGAAGAAGCAAAAAAAGCTTTTGGACAAATAGTTGATCGCAAAATCAAAGTGGTGATTGGACCAGTATTTAGTTCGTTAGTTACCGCAATTGAAAAAGATGCTAAGGATAATAAAATCACCGTAATCTCGCTTTCTAACAATCAGGAATTAATGGGAAAAACCAATGAAGATGGTGGAGTTTTTTTAGCAGGAATGTTACCCGAACCACAAATTGATAAAATTATTGGCTATGCGATGGAGCATGGAAAATACAGCTTCGCAACCATTACCCCGAATAATCAATATGGCAAAACCATCACTGATTTGATGAAAAAAATCGTGCGCAATCGCGATGGAAATTTTATCACCGCTGAATTTTACAACCCCGATGACAAGGATATTGATCGCGCCGTTACAAATATTATAAATTCCTTCTCGCTTTCAGCGCGACTTTCGGAAGGAAAAAAACCGAAATTAAAAACAGATGAAGTGATCACCGAGGCCGATAAAATCTATCCGCAAATCATCATGATTCCCGAAGCAGGAAAACCTTTATTCAAAATTGTTTCGGCGATGAAGCGTTTAAATAAAGACGAGAGAGACTTTCAGCTTGTAGGTACCAACCAATGGGATGATATTTCAACCATCAATGATTTTCACATGATTGGCTCATGGTTTGTAGCGCCAGAAAATGAAAAATTCCGCAATTTTGAACGCTCTTATTATCGCAGCTTCAATAAATTTCCGCCGCGAATTGCTTCAATTGTTTACGATCTAACCTCTGCAACCGCTGAAATAGCGACTCGTAAAGGTGATAGAGATATTAAAATTTCTGATTTCACCACTTTCGAAAATCCGCCGAAAAATGGTTTTGAAGGAATTGACGGACTTTTCAGATTTTTACCAAATGGAATTGTTCAAAGAAATTTAGCGGTGTTGCAAGTGAGCAATGGCAAGTTTGAAACAGCAGAAAAGCCAATTGAAATGTTTTTGAAATATTAAGGATGGCCTCTAAAAATTAGGGGCAGTTATTTAGGGTGATTTGCATTAGTGAAGTCTTTGGTTTCTAGGTTGGAAGTGAGATTTTCCGCACGTGCAGAAAATTCAAAAAACTACCTCTTATTGCCATCTAATTCACTCAATTCCCAGCGCGCTTTTGGTTTAAAATTCAGCTCATCAACTTTTCCTAAACGCAATTTTTCAATTCCAACCCAAGCGATCATCGCAGCATTATCGGTGCAGAATTTTATTGGTGGCGCGATGATTTCTAAATCATGATTTTTTGCCCAATTCATCAATGCAGAAAAAATATGACGATTCGCCGCGACGCCGCCAGCGATGATTACTTTCTTAACCTCCTTTGAAAAAGGAGGTGGCCGAAGCGAAGCTGAGGTCGGAGGATTTAAATCATCCTCCTTCGCTAAGATAGCTACGGCGGACAAGCCCGTCATCTCTTGCGCGATGCCACCCTCTTTTTCAAAGAGGGCCACAACAACATTCTGCAAACGATTAATCAAAATCTCACAAACCGCGTGCTGAAAAGAAGCGCAAATATCTGCCTTATCCTTGGCATTAACTTTTTTTGGCGTTGTTAAATGAGAAAAATCTTCACCGATTAATTTTTCAATTTCGCGGCGCACCGAAGTTTTTAATCCTGAAAAAGAAAAGTTAAAAAGATGATTTTTATCACCAAAAAGCGGACGAGAAAATTTAAATCTTTTCGCATCGCCCTGCTTCGCTAATTCTTCAACTGATGGCCCTCCAGGATAAGGCAAATCAAGCATTTGTGCTACTTTATCGAAAGCTTCGCCGAGAGCGTCGTCAATTGTTTCACCGATTTTTTGGTAATCTGAAATTCCGTTCGCTAAAAGAATTTGGCAATGCCCACCAGAAATTAATAACAGTAAATAAGGAAATTCCACCTCATTGGTTAAACGCACAGTTAGCGCATGACCTTCCAAATGATTCACCGCGAGAAATGGTTTTTGATAAATCGAAGCCAAAGTTTTTGCCGCCATCATGCCAACAATTACACCACCAATTAATCCGGGACCAGAAGTTGCAGCGAAGCCATCAATATCAGCAAAAGTTAAATTCGCTTCCTCAAGCGCCAGTAAAATTAGTTCATCTAAAATATCAGCATGAGAGCGTGCCGCCAGCTCTGGAACTACTCCGCCAAATTTTTTATGTAGCTCAATTTGCGAACGTAAAACATGAGAGAGAATATTTTTTTGATCATCAAGAATCGCGACCGCAGTCTCATCGCAAGATGTTTCGATGCCGAGGATTTTCATTATCTATTAGAATCCAAATTCCCAAAACGCGTAAATTCCGCATCAAAAAATAAATCCACTGAACCAGTTGGGCCATTACGCTGCTTGGCGATGATCACTTCTGCTTTGTGAGCAATTCCATGCATATCGGCTTTCCATTTTTGAAATTCTGCCACCTTATCTTCTGGCGGACGCTCCCGTTCTCGGTAATAACTTTCGCGGAAAATAAAGGCCACGACGTCAGCATCTTGCTCGATCGAACCCGATTCACGCAAATCAGAAAGTTGCGGACGTTTATCAACTCGTTGCTCAACCGCACGCGAAAGTTGCGACAAGGCGATCACTGGAATATTTAATTCTTTAGCGATCGCTTTTAGACCTTGAGTAACTTCAGAAACTTCTTGCACGCGATTGTCATTTCCGCGCGCCGAAACGCCGCGAACTAACTGCAAATAATCCACCACTAACAGCGCCAAATTATGTTTGCGCTTCATGCGACGCGCTCTGGTTCGAATCGCAGAAATTGAAAGTGCTGGAGTATCGTCAATAAAAAATGGCATTTTTGAAACTTCCGCAGAGCGCATGGCGACTGCTTCCCACTCATTTTCACTTAATTGTCCTGTTCTAAACTTTGTAGCATTGATGCTACATTCCATCGATAAAATACGCGCCGCTAGCTGATCAGATGACATTTCTAGTGAGAAAAATCCTACCGCTTTTTTCTCAGCTTTTTTCTCACCCTCTTCATTATTCAAAAACTTACAGGCATTAAAAGCGATGTTGATTCCGAGCGCAGTTTTCCCCATTGAAGGCCTTCCTGCCAGAATGATGAGATCGGATTGTTGCATGCCGCTCAAGATTTTATCGAAATCAGCAAGACCAGAAGAAACACCGCTAATATGGCTGTCGCGCTGTTTGGCGATAATGGTTTTATCAAGAGTTTCTTTTATCGAAGCTGAAATTCCGCGGAAATCGGAACGACTATTGCCGTGATCAGAAAGTCCAAAAAGTTCTGATTCCGCCATTTCAATTTGTTCAACCGCGGATTTTTTTTCTTCAGCGGAATAAATGCGATTAACAATATCTTCACCAATCATCACCAATTCACGCTTCAAAGCGAGATCGTGAATCAAGCGACCATAATCAGCGATATCGATTATTGAAGAAGCAACGGCAAGTAAAGTTGAAAGATAAAGTGCTCCACCAATTGCTTTGACTTCGGAAACAGATTCAAAAAATTGCTTCAGTGTAACTTGATTGGCAATGATGTGAACTTGATCAATATTATGCAGAATTTGCGCATAAATTTTTTGATGCGCCGGATCATAAAAATGTTCGACACGCAAAAATTCGATAACGCGATTTAAATATTCGTTATTGAGAATGATGGTGCCCAGCACCGCCTGCTCTGCTTCGATGTTGAATAGTTCTTTGCGAATTTCTTGTTTGGACATTGTTTTTAGTCGATAGTTGATAGTCGGATAGTCGATAGTTGATAGTAAATTGAAGGATGTCTCTAAAAATTACCAGAAAAGACAATTTTCAGAGGCGTCCTGAAGTTTGTTTAGCTATCGACTATTCGACCGTAACCGACTTCGCTAAATTCCTCGGCTGGTCAACATCATTTCCCTTAAAAAGAGAAACGTAATAAGCTAAAAGTTGAGTAGGAATTATTGGCAATAAAGCTTCTTGAATCATGCCGTCGATTTCTGGAATTTCTATTTGTTTGTCAGCTAATTTGCCAAACTGGGAAAGACCTTTTTTGTCGGAAATAAAAATTATTTTTCCACCGCGAGCATTCACTTCCTGCGCATTTGAAACTGTTTTTTCGAACAAATCATTTTCGGCAAGGCGAGGAGCAATCACAATCACCGGCATTTTCTTATCGATCAAGGCTATAGTTCCATGCTTTAATTCTCCCGCCGCAATGCCTTGAGCATTGATGTAAGAAAGCTCGCGGATTTTAAGCGCTGCTTCGAAAGCCGTTACTTGTGAAACGCCGCGGCCGATATAAAGCAGGTTTTTATCCTTAACCAAACTCTGAGCAATTTTTTTAATATTTTTTACCGCGTTTCTATCAAAAATATCTGACATTTTTGCGCCGCTTTCGGCGATTTCTTGTAACAGTTTTGTTTTATTTTTTGGTGAAATTTTTCCGCGAATAAAGCCTAAATGGATCGCCAATAAAGCTAAAACAGAAATCTGTGCGGTATAAGCCTTGGTTGAAGCCACGCCAATTTCTGGGCCGGCAACTGTGCGAATAATACTATCCGAAAGTTGCGCCATTGTGCTGTGCGCCACATTCACAATTGAAAGAATTTTTTGCTTATTGGCTTTGGCATATTTTAGCGCCGCTAAAGTATCGGCGGTTTCTCCGGACTGTGAAATGAAAAGCATCAAATTATCATCTTCTTTCCCTTGGCGAAAAGGATGAGCGCGATAACGGAATTCGGAAGCGATATCAACTTCAACTTCAAGTTGAGCAATTTTTTCGATCAAATATTTCGCCACCATTCCGGCATAATAAGAAGTTCCGCAAGCAACGATGGTGATTTTGTTAATTTTTTTAATGTCAAAAGCGAAGTTCGGCAAATGAATCGAAGAGTTGCTGAGATCAGCATAGGCTTGGATTGTTTCTTCAATCACGCGAGGCTGCTCGTAAATTTCTTTGAGCATAAAATGATCGTAACCATCTTTGGAAATTTTATTATTTTCGAATTCCATTTCCTGAATTTCTTTTTTGATTTCGCGACCTTTCACATCAAAAATTATGATTTTATTTTTTGAAATTAGCGCAAATTCATTATCTTCCAAAACTATGATTTTATTGGTGTGAGCGGCTAATGCATAATAATCGGAGGCGATATAATTGGCATTTTTACCAACGCCGATAACTAGCGGCGAACCACGTTTGGCAACGGCGATTAAATCATCATTGCCAGAAAACATTACCGCCAAAGCAAAAGTTCCATGAATTTCTTTAGTTGCTTCGAGCAAAGATTTTTTAACATCGCCGCTGCGAGAAAAATAATATTCGATGAGATGTGGAGCAACTTCAGTATCAGTTTGGCTTAAAAATTTTGACCCAGCTTTTTCTAATTTTTTGCGCAACTCTTGGTGATTTTCGATGATACCATTATGAACTACACAAACTTTTGATGAAGCGTGCGGATGAGCGTTTTCCTTGCTTGGACGACCATGAGTTGCCCAGCGTGTGTGACCAATTCCGATGATCGATTTTAGTTTTTTCTTTTTTAGCGCTGATTCGAGACGAGAAATTTTCCCCTCTTCTTTTACGGTGTAAAATTTTTCTTTTTCAAGAATGGCAATACCGGCAGAATCATAACCGCGATATTCTAATTTTTTGAGACCATCAAGAATTATGGCAACCGAATTATCGCTGCCGACAGATCCAACTATTCCGCACATTTTCTAAAAAATTTTATTGAAAAAAAACCGTCAAGAGAGCGTGTAAATTATGAATGGATGTCGCAAAGTAAATTGTAATCTTTTGAAAGATTTAAGAGCATATTTGGTTGCAGTAAAAAAACTCCAAAATAGAAAGATTTTCTCTCAAAATTATCGAAGATTTTTCAAAAAATGTTAGAATTAAAACACGCAAAGATGAGCCTTTTTGTTGCCTTGCTTGCGTGCTTTTTATCAACGACGATTTTTGCTAAAACTGCCACTTCTTCCAAGCCAACTCTGGTGAAATCGGTAAAATTTACCGGCATAAATAAAATCGAAATTGCACTCACCAACAAAGCTACAAATTTTAAAATTTTTACTTTATCAAATCCCGAACGCCTAGTAATTGATCTTGGAAATACCAATCTTGAGAAAGCTGATTACAAGCCGGCCCTGCCCTTCTTCGTAAAATCATTTCGTATTAAGGATGATGAGAATTCACTGCGAATTGTTTTTGATTTAACACAAAAATTATCGCTAAAAAATATTAATTTCGATCCCAAAAAAAATCTTATTACCGGCGAAATTGATGGCATTAAAAATACTCCATCTCAGACCAATAATGATTTTATTTCCAACAAGGTTGCAGAGTTCGAAGTTGAAACAAAAAAGGTCATAAATCCCGATGGTTCAGCAAAATATATTGTTAAAAAAACTTATAAAAATCCCAGAATTCCAGTAATCGTAATTGATGCCGGACATGGCGGAAAAGATCCGGGAACTATCGGAAATTTTGCCCGCAGCAAAGAAAAAAATATCACCCTTTCCCATGCTAAAGAATTAGGAAAACAGCTTGTAAATACAGGGCGCTACAAAGTTTATCTCACTCGAGATGACGATGTTTTTATTCCACTTTTTTTACGAGTTGAAAAGGCGCGCAAAAAGAAAGCTGATCTTTTTATTTCGCTTCACGCTAACGCAATTATTGATCACGAAATTTCGGGATTTTCGATTTATACTTTGTCAGAAAAAGCTTCCGATAAAAGGGCGGAATTATTGGCGCAAAAAGAAAATCAAGCTGATATTATTAATGGAGTAGACTTCTCCGGAGCCAGTCGTGACGTGATGAAAACTCTAATTGATTTGTCGCAGCGCCAATCTAAAAATAGTTCATCTAACTTCGCCAACAACGTCATCAAATCAGTAAAAACTTCCGAAATCGAAATTTTACAAAACACCCATCGCTTTGCCGGATTCGTGGTTTTAACCGCTCCCGACATGGTTTCAACGCTGATTGAACTTGGCTATTTATCTAACAAGGAAGAGGAAAAATTATTAAACAGCATTTATTACAAACGTAAAATTGCCGCAAGTTTAGTTGGGGCAATCGACGAATATTTTGCAAAAAATAAAATATGAAAAAAACCTTAAGCGCATTAATTGCAATCTCACTTTTCTCAATTTTACTCCTCGCAGCTTTTGGATTTTTTATGTTCAAACGCTACAGTGAAAATCTTCCTGATTATGAACAGTTAAAAAATTACAACCCAATCATCACTACTCGTCTCTACGCTGCGGATGGTTCTTTAATCAGCGAATTCTCCAAAGAAAAACGTATTTTTGTTCCGATCAATCGTATTCCAAAACATTTGATCAATGCATTTCTCGCCGCTGAAGACGCTAATTTTTATAAACATTCTGGCATTGATCCTTTAGCAATTTTCCGCACTTCGATCAATAATTTTATTGGCCTAATGAAGGGCGATGCTAGTATGGGCGGCGCTTCAACCATCACACAACAAGTTGTAAAAAACTTTTTACTCACTCGCGAAAAAACCGTTTCGCGCAAAGTTAAAGAAGCGATTTTGGCATTCCGCATGTCGGAAGCTTTTCCAAAAGATAAAATTCTCGAACTCTATTTGAACCAGATATATCTTGGCTCAGGAGCTTATGGAGTTGCTGCCGCATCTCAGGTTTATTTCAATAAATCGATCGATGAATTAACTCTCGAAGAAGATGCTTTGCTGGCGACATTGCCCAAAGCCCCTTCCAAACTTGATCCGCGCAAAAATATCGAAAAAGCTAAAGATCGTCGCGATTGGGTTTTGCAACGCATGGTCGATGAAAATTTTATCGAAGAAAAAGAAGGTGTGATGGCGATGGGAGCTCCAATTACGCTACATAACAAAGATGATGATGACGCGGTGAAAGCGAGCTTTTTTTCTGACAGCGTGAAAAAAGAATTAAGCGAACTTTATGGTTCGGATGGCGTTTTTGAAAATGGTTACATGATTCGAACTACGCTGAATACAGCCTTCCAAAATGCTGCAGTGAAAGCATTAGAAGCTGGCATCGAGGAATATGATCAAAAACATGGCTATCGCGGCGCACTTGGTAAAATCGATGTCGCCGGAAAATGGCAAGAAGATTTACAAAAATTCGATCCAAAAAAACTCCACAAGGAATCATGGCACAAAGCTGCTGTTCTTTCGCTAACCAATAATATCGCCACTATCGGAATTGAAAGCGGCGCTATCGGTTCCATCGATTTTAATTCGATGAAATGGGCAAAAAAATATATCAGCATTGATGCCAGAGGGCCGACACCAAAAAAGATTTCTGATGTATTGACTGTGGGCGATGTAATTTTGGTAGAAAAGACTGCCAAAAATGAAGTTTTTATTTTACGTCAAGTCCCAGAAGTTAATGGCGGATTTATCGCACTCGATCCTCACAGCGGCAGAGTTTTGGCAATGAGTGGTGGTTATGTTGATGCACCAAATCAATTTAATCGCGCTACTCAAGCCCAACGCCAGCCTGGTTCAACCATGAAAACTTTCGGCTATATTGCGGCATTAGAAAATGGCATGACTCCGGTTAGCATGATTATGGATGAAGAAATTTCGCTCAATCAAGGTTTTGGTTTACCGCCTTACAAACCAAGTAATTATTCCGGTCAATTTTATGGACCAACTACTTTGCGCATGGGTCTTGAGCAATCGCGCAACGTTACCACGGTTCGCATGGCTGATCAAGTTGGTTTGGATAAAGTGGTTGAAGCTATAAAAAGATTTGGCGTTAACGATAATCCGCAAAAAATTTATTCTTTGGTTTTGGGCTCAACTGAAACAACAGTTTTGAGACTTGCTACCGCTTATGCCATGATGGTTAATGGTGGTAAAAAAATTACTCCATCAATGATCGAAAAAATTCAGGATCGCGATGGAAAAACTATTTATCGTCGCGACAAAAGAGAATGCAAAGACTGCTCCTTGACTGATTTAGAAAGCAATGTTGAACAACTCCCGCTACCAGTTTTGGATGATACAAAAGAAGAAGTGACCGACTCCGCAACCGCCTATCAAATCACTTCAATGCTACAAGGTGTTGTTGAGCGCGGAACCGCAGGAAGAGCGAGATCAGTTGGAAAAATTATCGGCGGTAAAACAGGCACTACCAATAATTCTTACGATTCTTGGTTCGTCGGATTTTCTCCTGATTTAGTTGCGGCAGTTTATATCGGTTTCGACAATCCAAAATCTTTGGGATCAGAAGAAACCGGCGCCTCAGTTGCTTTACCGGTCTTCATTAATTTCATGAAAGAAGCTTTGAAAGATAAGCCGTCAACTCCTTTTCGCGTACCAAATAGCGTAAAATTCGTGAAGATTGATCGCATCACCGGAAAATATCCAACTCCTACAACGCCAAGAGAAAAAATATTTTTTGAAGCGTTTAAAATGAATGATTCTATCGATAATAATTCAGGAAAAATTTTGGATGATGAGGAAGAAGAAGATAAGAATTCATCTAGCGAGGAAAATAGTCCGGCGGGGATTTATTAAACCCAGATCCGTCATTAGAAATTCAGGACACTTCGCCTAAGCCACCCTCTTTTTCAAAGAGGGTTTCTCGGTCCCAAACCATCTTTGAAAAAGAGGGTGGCATCGCGTAAGCGATGACGGGTGATTTATTTCAACAAACTACAATCCCAATAAAATGACCGCGATCATTTCATTTTTTTTAATTCTAACCATCATTCTGATTTCAATTCGAGTTTTTTTGGCGCAGAATTCTTACGAAAAAATCAGCGGCTTTTACTTCATTTTTACCAATATCATTCTCTTGATTTTACTCAACTCTATCGCTGATTTTGACGCCATTTTGGACATCATCATCATTCTATTTTTAATCAAGCTGGTAGCGGTTTTGTTCCTACTTTTCAATCGCAAAAAGATATGATTTATTTCTCGATTTTTTTAACCATCATCGCCGCCTCACTATTGCTGCTAGCGGCAATTGCTTTTCTAAAAGCCAAAGATGTTTTTGTGATGGTCCACATTGTGATGATCAGCAATTGTTACATCATTCCCTTACTCTTGATCAGCATTGAGCTGGCGAGATTTTCTTGGCTTTCTTTTGCAAAAACTATGCTGCTTATCGCCTTAAATTTATTGATTTCCAATTTGCTTTGTTACGCGATTTTACGACAAGCTACTGCGAATAAAATTGAACCTGACGCCTCTAAAACTTCTTCGAATAACTAACAAAACCGAGATAATTGGTGGGAAAATTTTTGATATTCGCCATCTCTTTTTGTACCAAAAAATTCATTCTCACGCTCGCTAAATTATTTAGATTCCGCAGATAAAAAATTTCAAAATCCTGCTCTTTGCCATTTGGCGCTAAAGAAGCTGAACCCTGATAACGCGCAACGTTTCCGGCATTGTCGCGCGCAATTGCTACGTCAAAATTAACTGAGCCGCGATAAACACGAAGCGGCTCCAAATAAGACATTCCTAATTCACCATTTAAGAAATTATTGTGAACTAAAGCGATCGAAGTGCTGCGACTTCTGATATTGTCGAAAGAGCGAAATATGCCGATTTGATTGCCGTTAATTTTGGAAACCCCTTCTGAAAAACTGGCGATGAGTTGTAGATTTTTAAAGAATTTTTTTGCTGCGGTAAATTTTACGTAAGAAGTTTTAACATCGCCAATTGACTCAAATGCCCCAACGCTTCGTGAGTTTAACATATTATTATTAAACTCGGTTAAACTGCCGCCGGAAAATAAAAAACTCAGATCATTTTTAGCTTTAAAAGACATGCCAAAATCAACGATTTGATTTTGCTTGGTTCCGTTAACTGCAACTTGCGGAGATTCGTAGGAAGATTGATAAGAAAATTTTAGCGCGAATTTTTGATTGAAAAAACTTTGATCAAGAAAGAGCTGATTAAATTTTCTGCTATTCTGCCAAAGATTTACTGAACCTTGACGCATGAAGTCCTGATAAGGTCCGGCAGCAAAATTATTTTTTAGAATAAATCCCGAAGCGCCGAAATCTTTTTGCTGACTTGCAGAAATTTCGTCAAAATTAAAAGCAAAACCAAGTGAGGAATTTGGCAACATCACATCATTTTGTACGAAAGAAAATCCATTATTTTGGTTGTTCATTTGCTGCGGATCTATTGAGCGATCCATCACCAAATGTTTTAAGCCCATGACGTTTTGCGCTTCAGAATTTTTGTAACCCAAGAGATTAAATCTCATATTGCTTTTGCCATCTTGTCCAAAGCGCAAAGGCAAAACTCGGCTGGCAATATTGTTGTTCATCAAATAGCTCAAATCGGTTTGATGCGTTGGTTTGTAGCTGGTAATTTTTTTATCCAAAGATGCTTTGTAGTCGCGTCCAAAATCATCGAAAAATACTGCGCCGGCAAGTTTGGGAATGACATTGCTGGCAAAAGCATCGCCAAAAATCGGACTGGTCATCATCGAAGAAGTGCGCAAATCATAGCCGCCGGAATTTACGTTAGAGCCGAAAACTACTGTATTTTGTCCTTGCGCCTGAACCGCCTCATAAAGATTTAACATGCCATGACCGTAGATCTCATCAACTCCAGCAACCCCCATATCTGTGGCACTCTGTAAAAGAATTTGTGCGGTTTGTGGTGCGGTTAAAAAAGGCCAAGCACCGCGAATTACGGCAGCGGCACCGGTGACGTGTGGTGTTGCCATTGAAGTGCCGCTGATTGTCCAATAAGATGAATCGGTAGGAGCGCTATTAGCAGCTGTAATTGAAACTCCCGGAGCGGTCAGACAATAATCTTTTGTAACGCCACAATTATTACTGAAATCGGCAATGCGATAGCCACCATCATGTTGCTCTAGCGCGCCAACTGCTAAAATATAACCACGTAGCTGCGTGTTATTGGCATATAAAGCTGGAATTGTTGGGTTTGGATTAATTAAATAGTCAGGATTTTGCCACCATGATTGCCCATCTCCTCTTTGATCCGCATCATTTGCGGTGGCTACAACCATCAGCACATCCTTGTCTTTTCCTACTAAAAATTCATCAAAATCATCAGTCATACCATAGCTCCCACCTTCGCCACGATTATTGCCGTCATAGCTGGAGTAGTAACTATATCCCCAACTTGAATTAGTAACTTTTGCACCATTATTCGCGGCATATTCTATACCGCTTTCAGAACTAGAAGAGCCGATCATATTAACCGCAAAAGCTTTAGCATTAAAAGCAACTCCATGCATACCATTGCCATCCTTAACACCGATGATAGTACTCATAACATGCGTGCCATGACCACTGGTATCAGTGACATCATTTGTCGATGGAGAAACGTTAAAATTTCTATTCAGCGCATTAATTATATTTCCAGAAATTTCTTGGTGAGTGTTACGCGCTCCGGTATCCGTCACGCCAACAATAACGCCCTCACCCGCAACTGCTTTATCATTTTTATCGAGAAGAGCGTAAGCTTCAGCGGCGTGAATTGCCTCCAAGCCCCATTGGTTATTATATTCGTAAGTGCGGTAAATATTGGCCTCATCGGCAGTAACGGAGGAAAACCAACTTGACGGCGCGGGGGGAGTTGGATCGTCACCTCCCTCCAGTAACTGGAGCGGCGGCACCACCACCTCCTCCTCCACCGCCGCAAGCGATAAGAAAAAATAATGAGATGAGGGTTAGTAATTTTTTCATTTCGCAAAATTTTTAAAAAAATTTTCCAAAGCCGAATCAATTACGAAAAAGACTTTTTTGAAAGACTCCTCATCTTTGTAGTAAGGATCGATCACCTCTTCCCCCATAAGATCTACAGCTTTACAGAATGGTAAGAATAATTTGATTTTTTGCTTATATTCTTGCGGAGAAATCATCAGTAATTTTTCTTGATGGCCGCGATCCATTGCCATTAAAAAATCAAAATCAGCGAAGTCAGAATTTTTTATTTTTCGCGCAAAAATTCCAAAAAAAGAAACACCATTTTTTCTTCCAATCTCAACAGATCTAGCATCTGGAGCTTCTCCAACATGGAATCCTTCAATTCCCGCCGAATCAAAAATAAACTTATTTTCTAAACCAAGATTTTTTGCCTTATGACGCGCGATAGCCTCAGCGCTGGGAGAGCGACAAATATTGCCAGTACAAATAAAAAGGATTTTTTTCACCTAGAAAAGATTTTTTCTTTTGAAGAGAATGAGTTGAAAAACAGTAAGCACCGACATCGACAGCACTATCCACATAAAAGCTTCGTCTTTTCCAATTCCAGGAACGCCGCCGATATTCATGCTGAAAACGCTGGTGAAAAAAGTGAGCGGAATAAAAATTGAAGCGACTAAAGATAGGCTATACATGCTTTTATTTAGCTTTTCGGTCAGGCCGTGAAATAATTCATCATGTAAAATTTGCGCACGATCGCGCACTTCGTCAATTTCTTCGATCATCATAGTGACGTGATCAAGATTTTCCTGAAAATGTCTTTTCGACCAATTATCGATCCAAGCGTGATCACAGATGCGCAGCTTGGCAATCGCTTCTCTTTGCGGCGAAAGATAGCGTTTAAAAACTGTCGATTGCGTTCTGATTTGCAAAACCTCTTCACGAAAATTGACGTTATGAGTAGTTATTATTTTTTCTTCTAAAGCATCAAGTCTATCACCAAGACCATAAAGAAACGGCGAAGTAACATTAAGAATTTGATAGATCAGATTGTACAAAAATTCGCCAGGAGTTTTGATGATTTTTCCTTCTTCAATTTGATTACGAATATCGTAAACAGCCTTCATATCTCGACGTTGCAAGGTGATGATGCGATCTTTATCAATCCAGATACGTAGCGACACCATGTCATCTGGTTCAGCATTTTGATTGAGATTTATGCCGCGCAAAATCACCAATAAACCATCGGCAAATTCAGTAACGCGGGGGCGAGTTTCTTCAGCAGTTAGTGCATCGATGATCAGATGATCGAGGTAATCAATTTCACTTTTTATCCACTTTTGTGTGGCCTTGCTATTAGCATCAAGATGAACCCAAGTTAGACCTTCATTCTTTAACTCTTCCGCAACCCTTTGGATTTCAAGCTTGGTAGCCTTACCTTCCGAGTCGAAAATATAAGAAAAAAGAATGTGACTATGCTTTGTCATTATTCTGCTTTTTTAACTTTTTTAAGTGAGATGATAGACTTGCTGGGAGAGGAAAAACCAGCAGCAAAATTTGAAATCATGATCGCAGATTCATCATCAACTAAATAAATTTTATCTTCAAAATTCACTTTAACTTTTTGCTTGTCCATTTTTCCTGGAAGCATCAAAGCGTAAATCATTTGCATCGCATTACCAACTTGCTTTCCTTGCGCTGGAGCTGCGATATCATGACCGATAGCACTAAAAGTTGAGCCACTTTCATCCATAGTAATTAACCAAGTTCTGCTATCTTTATTACCACTAGCATAAACAAAATTTTGCTGGATCACGCCTTTATTACCGTCCCATTTTCCATTAATTTTTAAAGCTTCTGTGTCGATAATTTTTCCAGAAGAATCTTGAATTATAGCGAATCCTTCAACATCGCCTTCAAAGAATTTTTTGATGTCAAATTTTGCACCCTTGCTGATACTATCTAGTTCGGAAGGCTTATTGAAATTATTCAAAGCAGCGCATGATGGAAGTAGAGAAAGTAAAAGAATTGCTGATGAAATTTTTTTCATAAAGTTGGATTAAATTTTTTGGGAATTTTTAAAAAATGTAAAAAGTGAAGTCAGATAAGCAATGTCTAATTCTTACTATGTCGCTTGCGCGCAACTATGTTTAGCGATTCGACCGTAATAGTAAAAAATATCGCAAAATAGAGATAGGCTTTCGAAATTGGCATGTGAATTCCATCGGCGAGCAATATGACTCCGATCATAAAAATAAATGCCAGAGCTACTATTTTTAACGAAGGATAAGTGTGCAGAAAGTAGCTTATTTTTTCAGAAGCAGCCAACATCAAGATCATTGAAATTACAATTGCAGTAACAATTACTGGAATGTTGTTAGTCATGCCAACCGCGGTGATTATTGAATCAAAAGAGAAAATGAAATCGATTAAAGTAATTTGCAAAATTGCCGCGATCATATTTTTTGCAGCATTGATTTTTTTCTCTTCTTTTGATTCGTGAAAACCAAATACGTCATTAACGATTTCAAAACCACTTTTTACGATCAAAAATAAACCACCTAAAATCAGTAGGAAATTTTTAAAAGAAAATCCGACTTCGCCCAAATAAAATAAAGGATCTGTCAGACTCATCACCCAAGATAAAGTCAACAGCATCAAAATTCTGATGATTAGCGCTAAAGATAAGCCGAAAGCGCGGGCGGCGCGGCGATCTTTCGCTGGCAATTTTGCAACAGCGAGAGCGATGAAAATCAGATTATCAATCCCAAGAATTATCTCAAGAAAGGTCAGCGTGATTAGGCTGAAAAAAATATCGTAAGTTAGAATATCCATTAGATCTGCCGTTAGATTTTAATTAATTTTTTATGGTGAAGAAACTTTAACAATGGCTGAATTGCCAAACCTAAAACTGAAAAATAATCGCCGGAAATTTTTTCAAAAAGATGCTTGCCGAGAGATTCGTATTTATAGCTTCCGGCGCATCCCCAAGGTTGATCGAATTTAACATATTTTTTAATTTCTTCTGGCGACATTTTTCGCATTTTTAATTCAACTTGCGAGAAATTTTCAAAAATAATTTTTCCATTGAAAGCAATCACTACAGCATTGTTTTGAAAATGGATTTTTCCGTTAAATTTTTTTAATTGCTCTAAAGCTTCAGCAGCATTTTTTGATTTAGAAACTTCTTTTTTTTCAAATTCACAGACTTGGTCGGAGCCAATAACGTAAGCACTTCTGAACTTTTTACTAATCGATAAAGCTTTTTCTTTTGCTAAAAAAATGGCTAATTTTTTTGCCGGCATTTTTTTTAAAGTTTTTTTCTCTTCATCTTCATCGTAAAGTGGCTTCATCACTTCAAATTCTAATCCAGATTCTTGCAAAATTTTTTGACGAATTTTTGAGCTCGAAGCCAAAATTAATCGACAATTATGCTTTAACATTCGCCAGAATTGAGTTTAATCATGGAGAGAAATTTTTCTTCCATTCGTGGATCAGTTTTGAACAAGCCACACATGCTGGTAGTGATGGTAGAAGTGTTGATTTTATGAATGCCGCGAGTGGTCATGCATTGATGTTTAGCATCAATTAAAACTGCCACGCCTTTTGGTTTTAAGGTTTTTTGGATCATGTTGGCGATTTGGACCGTCATCACTTCTTGGGTTTGCAAACGTTTAGCGTAAACGTCTAGCAAGCGCGCAATTTTGCTTATTCCAACTACTTTTTTATCAGGAATGTAAGCGATGTGAGCCTTGCCAAGAAAAGGCACCATGTGATGTTCGCAATGAGATTCCATGCGCATATCTTTTAGCAAAACCATCTCTTCATAATCACCAATTTCTTCGAAAGTTTTGCCAAGAATTTTTTCCGGATCAATGTCGTAGCCAGAGAAAAACTCACGATAGGCGTTCACTACTCTTTTTGGAGTTTCAAGTAAACCTTCGCGATTTGGATTGTCTCCAGCCCAAGCAATTAGGGTTTTTACAGCTTCTTCAGCTTGTTTAACTGTGGGACGATTGATTTTTTTCATTTTTAGGATGTTTGAAATCGACTTGTAAAAGAGTCGCGCAACCTACTTACCAAGTCTTAAAAATACAAGATCAAAACTGCTGTTGAAAAGTAAACTTCCACTAATAGGTTTTTGCGCCTCGTTCTTCTTTTTTAAGAACGCCACCCACAACTGATCCATTCAATTCAAACTCTCAACATAGTTTTATGAAAAAAATTTTCTTAACTGCAGCAGCTTTTGCGCTTTTTACTATCAATGCTCAAGCTGGAACAACTGGCATTTTAGATGTCGAAAAAATTGTTAAAGAATCATCCGCGATGCGCGACATCCAAGCTAAGGTCAGCAAAAAGCAAGATGAATATCAAAAAGAAGTTACCAAAAAACAAGATGAGCTAGAAGCCGAACAAAAAAGAATCGAGGGTAAGAGAAACGTTCTTTCCAAAGAAGCTTTTGAAAAAGAAAGTAGGTCATTCGAGAAAAAAGTTGACGATCTAAAAACTTTCGTCGACAAAAAACAAAACAGCTTGAAGAAGGCCTCTCTTGATTCAATGAGCAAAGTTAATGATAAAATTAAAGATATTATCGCTGATATTTCTAAAGAAAAAGAATTGGATGTAATTATCCCGGCCGCTCAAACTCTTTACTACAAAGATGATTTGGATATTTCTGATGAAGTTTTAAAAAGACTTAACAAAAAAATTACTAAAATTGACGTGAAGTTTGAATAATTCAGACTGCGATAAAATTCAAAAAGCCTCGGTTGTAGAAATGCAACCGAGGCTTTTTTTTTGCTTATGGGGCGCGAATTACCACCAAGTTTGTCACCCCGACGGGGTCCATCTTGATGCATATTCTCAAACAAATAATTAAGAGCCTATTTAATATCACTAAAAAGATTATCCCGGATCCGTCATTAGAAATTCAGGATACTTTGGCTAAATCTTGAATCACCCTTCGACAGGCTCGGGGTGACAGCGAGATTTACCTCTTCTGAAATTTCTCATAAACCGAAAGTAACCTTACCTTATCGACCTTAGTATAACGCTGCGTCGTCGATAAACTCTCATGTCCCAACAACTCTTGAATCGATCTTAAATCTCCACCCGCTTCCAATAAATGTGTTGCGAAGGAATGGCGAAAAGAATGCGGTGTAATTGTGTCGGATAGACCAAGATTCTTGCGCAGATGTGCAATCAATTTATCGAAATCAAAACGAGTGTAAGGCTTGCCGGATTTACTTAAAAAAATCACCGAGTCGCGATCAGGTTTAAAAGGACAAAGCGCTAAATATTCCTCGATTTTTTTAGTAATCTGCGACAATAGCGGAACCATGCGCTGCTTCTTACCCTTCCCTGTAATCGTCAGGCTTTGCGAAGTTTCTAAGTTGGTTTTCGTCACCGATAAAGCTTCTGAAATACGCAAACCACAACCATAAATTAAAGTCAATAAAGCCACATCACGCTTAGCCTCCCAAGCAATTTTTCTAAATTCTGGAATCGCGGCAAAAATTTTATTAATGTCGATGAGATCAACAGCCTTAGGCACTGGCTTGGCAATTTTGGGAGTTTTTATTTTTTCAATTTCGTGATTCAACAATAAATTATTGCGATTCAAAAAAACAAAAAATGAACGCAAAGCCGCAAGAGCTCTGGCATTTGAAGCATTATTATGATTGAAAATTCTCTCGCCTAACCAACCACGAAAATCATAAATGGTTAAATTTTCTAACGCTTGTTTGCTTGCAATTTTGGCTTTCGACCTAAAAATAAAATCAAGGAAATAGAGAATATCAGTACGATAAGAATTTATGGTATGAGCGGAATATCCCTTCTCCGCTTGAATGAAGCGCATAAATTTTTCTAACAGAAACTTCACATCATCATCACAAATTTCATTAATTCTTAAAAAAATTGGCTTCATATATGTTTAAAAAATCAATCGTGATATTTTTTCTTTTTACTAATTTTTCCTTCGCAACAGAAGTTTGGAATAGTGAGGAGGGTTTGAAACGTCTGAGCAGAAGTCAATTTAAAAATGATTTTTATAAATTGGTGAATTTTTTTCAGCCGCAAATTAATCCGATTTATTGCGGAGCTGCCAGCAGCGTGATGATTTTAAATGCTTTTAATTACGGCAAAATCGCCAGCCAAAAAAATTCTGAAATTATCAGCCCGACTGATGGCACAGTAATTCCATATCCACTCTATCTGCAAAGCGCATTTTTTAACGAAAAAACTGACAAGATTAAGAAGCTTTCCGTGGTGCAATTTAAAGAAAAAAATGCCGAAGGAAATTATGATCCTGGTATGGTGATTGGTGATTTACAGAAAGTTCTAGCGCAAGTTTATAAAACTAAATCACGACTAACTTACGCTACAAAAAATGACGAAGAATCAGTGACAAAATTCCGCAAATTAATTAAAAAAGTTTTTGTCGATAATAATCACTTTGTCATCTCTAACATCGATAGAAAAGTCTTAGAACAAAAAGGCTCTGGTCATTTCATGCCAATCGTTGCTTATGACGAAGAGACTGATTCTGTTTTAGCTCTCGATCCCGCAACTCATAAAATGATGTGGTTTTGGGTAGAATTACCGAAGCTTTACGCGGCAATGAATACCAAAGATGGGGAGGCTTATCGCGGTTATTTGGTGGTGATTGATTAAACCCAAATCCGTCATCAGAAATTCGTCTACTTTGCCTAAAACTTGAAACTGCGCGGTTGAAACAATGTTTTTAAATCCGCACTTACGCTGAGTAAGCTTACGTTTTAAAAACATTGTTTCGCCCTTCATTTTCAAGCTTTAGCCGAACTATCCTGAATTTCTAATGACGGATCTGGGTTAAAAATACTTGCAACCAAATTAAAAAAACTCTTGTCAAAATATTTTTTTGAAAAAATATCAACTTTGTCGGGATTGTGCCAAATAGAACAGCTTGCAAAAGTGAATAGGTACACACGCTGGGTTTTCGTGGTGGTGGGTCCTGACATTTTTAGATGAATTTAAGCTCTCCAAAAATTTCAAATTCTTGAAATTTCAAATTTTTGGAGAGCTTTTTTATTGCGCCTATTTTAGTTTGAGCTGCTCACAAATATCAAATTTCACTAAATGTTCATCCCTCTACGCAATCACACAACTTATTCGCTTTGCCAAGGTGCGATCAAAATTCCTGACCTGCTTGATGCTGCAAAAAATTACAAATTTCCAGCCTTGGGAATCATGGATTCGCAAAATCTTTTTGCTGCTTTGGAATTTTCTACTTACTGCAAAAAATTAGGAATTCAGCCTATTGTCGGCTGCGAAATGTTGGTAAGATTTTCGCATTTAAATAATCAAAATAGTTCTAATCTCGATATCGAAAAATCTTTAGTTAAAATGCCTCTGATCGCTAGAAATGAGGAGGGTTACAAGAATTTGATGTATCTCGTTAGTCACTCTTTTCTTAATCGCCAAAGCGGTATTTCTCCTCACGTTGATTTTAATCTACTCAAAGAAAAATCTAGCAACTTAATCGCACTTTCTGGCGCGGTTGAAGGCATAATCGCCAAGCTTCTTTTAAGTGATCAGGAAAAAACTTTAACGGAAATAATCTCCGAATTAACCAAAACATTTCCAGAAAATTTTTACATGGAAATCACTCGTCACGACACCGAGCTGGAAAAAAGCCTCGAAGAAAAATTCATCAACCTCGCCTTCAAACACAACATTCCTCTAGTCGCTACTAACGACACTTATTTTCTCACCAAAGAAATGCATGAAGCGCAAGATATTTTAAGCTGCATCGGACAAGGAAATACTTTACTGGAAGAGAATCGTAAAAGAAATTCACCGCAGCAATTTTTTAAAAGCCAAGAGCAGCTAGAAGCTTTATTCGTCGATATTCCCGAGGCTATCGAAAACACCGTCAATATCGCAAAAAAATGCCACGTGATGGCAGAAGAGCGTCGCCCTACTCTACCAAAATTTAGCAATGAAAAAACTTTCGACGAAGCGGAAGGGTTAAAAAAACAAGCGCATGAGGGCTTGGAAATAAGGATCGTGCGCAAATTTGAAGTTGAAGAAATATCGCCAAAACGCCGAGAAGAAATTCGCCAAGAATATTTCGCTCGCCTCGATTTTGAATTATCCGTTATCATCAAAATGGATTTCTCGGGATATTTTTTAATTGTATCAGATTTCATAAAATGGGCAAAAAATAATCTGATTCCCGTCGGTCCAGGAAGAGGCTCTGGTGCTGGCTCTATCGTTGCTTGGTCATTGCAAATTACCGATCTTGATCCAATTCGCTTCGGATTACTTTTCGAAAGATTTTTAAATCCCGATCGCGTTTCAATGCCCGATTTCGATATCGATTTTTGCCAAACTCGTCGTGATGAAGTTATCGATTACGTGCAACAAAAATATGGTCGCGATTATGTCGCGCAAATCATCACTTTCGGAAAATTGCAAGCACGCGCAGTTTTAAAAGATGTTGGTCGCGTGCTGCAAATGCCCTACAACCAAGTGGATCGCATTTGCAAATTAATTCCATTCAATGCCATCGAAGCCGTCACTTTAGAAAAAGCAATTGAGATGGATAAAGACTTGCAGCAAGCCATCAAAGAAGATCCACAAATTACAAAATTAGTTGATATTGGATTGAAACTTGAAGGTTTGAATCGTCACGCTTCAACTCATGCAGCTGGCGTGGTTATTGGCGACAAGCCTCTTCAAGAAATCTGCGCTCTTTACAATGATGAAGGATCGCAAATGCCGGCAGTTGGTTATTCGATGAAATATGCTGAAAGCGCTGGCTTAGTAAAATTCGATTTTCTCGGCCTAAAAACTCTGACCACAATTTTTGAAACCGTGAAGCTGGTTGAAAAAACTCGCGACATAAAAATCGATATTTCTAACTTACGTTTGGATGATAAAAAAACCTTCGAAATGCTTGCGACAGGTGATTCCATTGGCGTTTTCCAAATCGAGTCTTCTGGCATGCGCTCAGTTCTTCGTCAAATGAAAGCCGATAAAATTGAAGATATTATTGCGCTGATTTCGCTTTATCGCCCCGGACCAATGGACAATATTCCAACTTACATTCGCCGCAAACATGGCACCGAACAAATCGCTTATCCGCATCAACTTTTAGAACCGACACTAAAAGAAACTTACGGCGTAATTGTTTATCAAGAACAGGTAATGGAAATCGCCAAAGTTTTAGCAGGATACAGTCTTGGAGCCGCAGATTTATTACGTCGCGCTATGGGTAAAAAAATTAAAGAAGAGATGGATCAGCAATGTGAAATTTTTATTAATGGCGCCATGAAAAATGGCGTTAATGAAAGAAAGGCTCGAGAAATTTTTGACCTAGTTGATAAATTTGCTGGCTACGGATTTAACAAATCTCATGCCGCTGCTTACGCTTTAATTTCTTATCAAACTGCATTTTTGAAAGCGCATTTTTTGCCAGAATTTTTGACTGCTTCGATTAATCTCGAATTAGACAATACCGACAAAATCAACATCTTCCTCCAAGTCGCCAAAAGCCACCACATCGCTGTTCTCGCACCTGATATCAATAAAAGCGAAGCCGCATTTTCGATTGAGAGAGTGTAAATAAAACCGAATTCGTCTCCCAAAAATCACCCGCCTTCGCTGAGAAGCTACGGCGGGCAAGCCCTTCTCTTTTTCAAAGAGGGTTGGAGACCTCCTTTGAAAAAGGCTTTGAGCGTGAAAAAAACGATGCAATCGTTTTTAGCGAGAAGGTCCGCAGCGTAAGCGAAGGGTCGGAGGATTTATCTAAATAACTTAAATTAGCATAGATGGACTACAAAGTTAAACTTAAAAATATTCACGAATCCTGCGTTCTGCCTAGAACGCCAAAAGATGCGCAAAGCTTTTTAGCTGCGGAAATTTCTAAAAATTTCTCCAACCAAGATTTTATTTTCATCGCTTCCAGCGAGAACGAGATGGAAGAAATTTATCGCCAGCTGAAATTTTTTGCGCCACAATATGACATTCTAAATTTTTACGCTTGGGACTGTTTACCCTTTGATCGCGCATCTCCAAAGCCCCTCATTCTTTCTAATCGCATCAAAACTCTTCACCAACTTGCTAGTCGCAAAGCCGGACAGAATTTTTTTATCATCACTTCGGTAAATGCAGTTTTACAAAAAATAATTCCTGCCAGCCAAATCAAAAATTCCGGATTATTTTTGCAGACAAAAGGCCGCGCTTCGATCGAAGAAATTTCAGCATTTTTAGTAACTAAAGGTTATCGCCGCGAAGCTTGTGCCAACGATGCTGGCGAGTTTGCGGTGCGCGGTGGAATCATCGATATCGTCATGCAACAAATGATGGAAGTTATCGGTTATCGCATTGATTTTTTTGGCGACGAAGTTGAGTCGATAAAAGTTTTTGATCCAATCACGCAAATCAGTAATGAATTAGTAAAAACTCTGGAAATTTTACCAGCCAGCGAAGTGGTTTTGAATAGAAAAACTGTTGAAAATTTTCGTCAAAATTATCGCAAAAATTTCGGCGCTTCAATCGATGATCAGCTTTACGCCGCAATTTCCGAAGGACGTTCTTACATTGGAATGGAGCATTGGTTGCCGTTTTTTTATGATGAAAATTTGGTAAGTTTTTTTGATTATACAAAAAATCCTGTAGTCTTTTTTGGCGATCAAATCTTCAGCAATGCCAAGCATAGAAGTGAGCTAATTAGCGAGTATTATCAAGCTCGCGTGATGGATTTAAAAAATCGTGATGCTTTAATTTATAATCCAATTTCCGCGGAACTTTTATATTTTTCTGAAGCAGAATTTTCGCAAAATTTACTCGAAAAAAATATCACAATCGAGTTTAAAAATTTTGACTCTGAGGAAAAAAATCGCCGCATTCTTGATTTAGAATTAAAACCAACTCCGGATTTTGCACTCGCCGGACGCGCTAATTCAAAGGATCCAATCGAGTTGATGTCCACTTTCGCTTCGCTACAGCGCGATAATAAAACAATATCACACCTATTCATCGCCTGCCTCACTCAAAATTTCTGCGATCGTATTAAAAAAATCTTTCTCGATTATGGAATTGCTTGCGAAGAAGTAGAAAATTTTGAAAAAGCTAAAGAAGTAAAAGCTGGAAAAGCCGCGATTTTTGTGATGCCGACGCATTTTGGTTTTTATACGACAGATTTTATTTTAATCGGCGAGCAAGCGCTTTTTGGCGAAAAAATTATCCGCAAAAAACAAAGCAGCAAAGCAGCGGCGCAACGAATTATCGAAGAAGGTTTGAGTATAAATCTCGGCGAACTTGTTGTTCATCGTGATCATGGAATTGGAAAATTTGACGGCATTCATTTGATTGATGCTGGCGGCATAAAAACCGACATGCTCAAAATTCTTTACGGCGCAAATGACACACTATTTGTTCCCGTCGATGATATAAATTTGATCACGCGTTACGGCGCCGATAATCCCTTGATTCAACTGGATCGACTTGGGGTTTCAGGCTGGAAAAATCGTCGCGAAAAAGTTAGGAAAAGAATCAAAGTTGCTGCGGAAGAATTATTAAAAATCGCCGCCGCGCGTCACTTGAAAAAAGCGCCAATCTTTGTCGCCGATCAACATTTTTACGATGAATTCCGTTCACGTTTTGGCTTTGTCGAAACTGAC
This sequence comes from Rhizobium sp. Q54, assembly GCA_945875865.1. Taxonomy (GTDB): domain Bacteria; phylum Pseudomonadota; class Alphaproteobacteria; order Rickettsiales; family UBA1997; genus UBA2645. Next base: position 10,462 of record CAMCMF010000007.1, on the reverse strand, counting down.
GATCAACAACGCGCTATTGAAGAAGTTGAGGAAGATTTACGCAGAGGTTCACCAATGGATCGCTTAGTTTGCGGTGATGTCGGATTTGGAAAAACTGAAGTTGCAATGCGCGCTGCGGCAATCGTTGCTTCGGAAAAAAATCAATCTGCACTAAAATATCAAATCGCCATCATAGCGCCAACCACCCTACTCTGCCGCCAACATTATAAAAATTTTACTAAACGATTCGAAGGAACTGATATAAAAGTTGTACAGCTTTCGCGTTTAATCAGCGCTGCAAAAGCCAAAGAAGTGCGTGCAGAAATTGAATCGGGTGAAGCGCAAATCATTATCGGAACTCACGCGCTTTTGCAAAAAACCATCAAGTTTAAAAATCTTGCTTTGGCGATTGTTGATGAAGAACAGCATTTTGGTGTCGCGCAAAAAGAACGTCTGAAAGAGCTACGCAACGAGGTTCACATGTTGACGCTTTCTGCTACGCCGATTCCGCGCACGCTACAAATGTCACTTACTGGCGTGAAGGATTTAAGTTTGATTTCAACGCCGCCTTTGGATCGCTTAGCAGTGCGAAATTTTGTGATGCCTTACGATTCAGTAATTGTTCGCGAAGCAGTAATGCGCGAATTTAATCGCGGCGGTCGAATATTTTTTGTGGTGCCACGAATCCGCGATATTGAAGAGATGGAACCACGTTTAAAAATTCTTTTACCAGAAATAAAAATCACTCACGCTCATGGACAAATGACGCCAACTGAGTTGGAAAATATTATGAATGATTTCGTTGATGGAAAAATCGACATGTTGCTTTCAACCACAATCATCGAATCCGGCATCGATATTTCGCAGGCCAATAGCATGATAATTTATCGCGCTGACATGTTTGGTCTGTCGCAACTTTATCAACTTCGTGGTCGCGTCGGTCGCGCCAAAGTGCGCGCTTATTGCTATTTCATGCTCGATAATCGCAAAAGAATTTCCGAGGAAACTAAGAAAAAATTGGAAGTGATGCAAAATCTCGATTCGCTGGGAATTGGATTTACCGTCGCCAGTCATGATATGGATATTCGCGGCAGCGGCAATTTACTTGGCGATGAACAATCCGGTCACATTAAAGAAACTGGCGTTGAGCTTTATCAGCAGATGCTTTTGGAAACGATTGAGAATCTAAAAAATAATTCTGAAGCACCGACTCTTCATCAGATTACCGATGATTTGGATTGTGATTTTTCAATCTCAATTAAACTCGGAATTTCTTTAATCATCCCCGAAGAATACATGTCAGACTTGAGTTTGCGCATGAGCTTCTACAAAAAAATTGCAGTGATTAGAAATAAAGAGGATGAGGAAAATTTAATTAACATGATGGCTGATCGCTTCGGGAAAATTCCGCCGGAAGTTTTAAATCTGATAAAAATTGCCAATCTGAAACATGATTGCAAAAAAATTGGCGTGGAAAGACTTGAAGTTACAAAGGATGGAATTTTGATCAGCTTTAAAAATAATCAATTTGCTAATCCCGACAAACTTCTTGCAATGATTTTCTCAAGCACAAATAAGATCAAGCTACAAGCTGGTCAGCGCGTTTTATTTGCGGAGAAATTTCCTACCGAAGAAAGCAAAATTTCTGGTGCTTTTGCGGTAATAAAAAAACTAGAAGCAATTTTATGAACTTATTTTTCATCGGCGTATTTGTAGTTTTAGTGATTGGAATAATTATTTTACTTCTGCAATCGAAGAAAAAAATCACGACAAAAATTGTTAAAGAAACAACCGCTGAGGAAGCGCCATCTAGTAATAAAAAAATTTCCCCTCACAAAATAAAATTTCACGCTCACAAGGAAGTTTCTAAGGTCATCAATAATCTGAAAAAAACTGGCGCGATTCGACCAGAAGGTAATCTACAACGAAATTTAGATCGCGAAACCGGCGGAGTTGAAGCTGAAGAGCAAATGCAAAGCGGCGAAAAAGATGTGTGGGATGATCGCTCCGAAGAAGTGGATAAAATGGGCGCGATAAACCAATTGGGTGGCAGCGGAAAAGAATCAATGCTCTGGCGCAAGAAAAAAGAAAAGATGGAAGAAAAGAAAATGGATGAAGCAAGAAATGCTTCGGAAGCACATCATAAGAATCACAAAGGCAGTAGAAAAGATTCTGATAGTCGCGGCGGTCAACAGGGTGGTGGTGGCCGTGGGATGTAAGAGCCTGTTTAATCAACATCGAAGCGCAGAAAAATACATCGAACAACAAAATCCATAGAAGGAAATTCAACAACAATGCCTGCGATTAAAACCTGGCTAATTTTGAATAGTCGCCGCCACGGCGAGAATTAGACTTTTTTGTGGATGTAGTAAAATCAAGGGTTTGAAGGGGGGGGTTGCCGCGTAAAAAACGGGGTTTGAATTTGGGTTGGGGAGAGTTTTGTGGAGTTGTGAAGTAAGTTTTTATGATGATATCGCTAATCTAATTCAAGAAGCCGAGCTATTGAAACTGAATCTGTCTCACGAGAATCACCCGACTAAATTGCTTCGCAATTGAGCCACCCTCTTTTGCAAAGAGGGTTGAGATAAAACTTTAACCCAGATCCGTCATTAAAAATTCAGGATACTTTGGCTAAAGCTTGAAAATTAATGGCGAAACAATGTTTTTAAAACGTAAGCTTACTCAGAGTAAGTGCAGATTTAAAAACATTGTTTCAACCGCGCAGTTTCAAGTTTTAGGCAAAGTAGACGAATTTCTAATGACGGATTTGGGTTTAATACATGCTCAAACCGCCGCGAGCTTCTCGATCAATCTGCGAAACCAACTATTTTTACTCTCAAAACCATCTTTGATTTTTTCTTTGAGATAAAGATTGCGCAGAAAAACTAACATTCCAAGCGAGCAGGAATGAGTTGAATTTAGCATTTCCGAAGGGGCTAAATCAAATTTAGATGGATAGCCGATGCGCACATTTTTATCGAAAATTTCTGATGCTAATTTATCGATGCCAACTGTTGAAGCAACTCCTCCGGTTAGGACGATGCTGGTTAACATATAAAGCGGAATTCCTGATTTTTGTAAAATAGCTTTAACCGATTCGAACAGCTCTTCTAGCCGCGACTTCATTATATCACGAAGTTCTGAGCGCGTGATACGAATCATGCCACCATCTTCGCTATTTTCAGAAAATTTAAATTTGATTATTTCTCTTTCTTCGATCGGAGAAATTAACAAAGAACTATTGAGGCTTTTAATTTTTTCTGCCGTTTCCATATCAACACTGAGAATCGTAGAAATGTCTTTGCTTACATGATTTCCGCCGATTGGTGAGCTACCAACATAAATCATTTTTCCTTCGAGAATAATACAAAATGAAGTTGAGCTAGCGCCAATATCGATGAGCAAAGTACCAAAATTCATTTCATTATCAGATAGGCATGAAAGAGCTGAGGGGTAAGGATCAACGATATAACTATTCACCGAAAGTTGACATCTTTTAAAGCAATTTTCGATATTGCGAACGGTGGTTTGCGAAGTTGAAATTGCGTGAAATTTTGCGTGTAATTTTGTGCCCGACATGTAGCGCGGATTCACAACTGGAGCCGAATCATCAATACGATATTGCAATGGAATTAAATGCAAAATTTCGCGATTATTTTTTTTAAATTCCGAGCGAATTTTTTCAGCTAAATTTAAGATGTCGGAACTTTTTACGATATCGGAAGCGATCTTGATATTAACCTCGCGACGCACTGAATTTACTTGGCTTCCCGATATTCCAACTAACAATTTATCGATGTTAAATCCCGCCATTCTTTCTGCTTCCGAAACAACATTGGTGATGGATTTTTGCGCTAAGCGCATATCAGAAATTGCACTGGCGGAAATGCCTTTGGATTCCTTGTGAGCATAGCCAAGAATCTTGATTTCGTCATTGCTAATTGAAGCAATTATACAAACCAATTTTGACGAGCCCATATCAAGGCAGGCAACGATTTTTCCTTTTTGTAGAAGTTTAGCCATTTGTAGTATCTATACCGAAACTGATTCAAGATACCAAACTCAAAAATAAAGAGTCGGTATATGGGGTTCCCCACGACCGTGGGGCGCAGGCCATCCTGCGTAAAAACAAAATCAATATACCCATTCGGCTTCTTGAAGTCGAATTGGTATAATTTTCTTTCTTAAGCCTGCTTTGAAAAAGGAGGTGGCCAATTGCGCAAAGCAATTGGTCGGGTGATTTATTTAACAAATCACCCGTCTTTCGCTTCGCTCAAGCCATCCTCTTTTTCAAAGAGGGTTTTCAACCCAGATCCGTCATTAGAAATTCGTCTACTTTTCCTAAAGCTTGAAACTGCGCGGTTGAAACAATGTTTTTAAATCCGCACTTACTCTGAGTAAGCTTACGTTTTAAAAACATTGTTTCACCCTTCATTTTCAAGCTTTAGGAAAAGTATCCTGAATTTCTAATGACGGATCTGGGTTCAAATCTTTTTTAATTCTTTCATCGCCGAGTCATCATATTCGAGATAAATTTTATCTTTTATACGCAAGTCAATCATTTTGAGACCGACGATCGATCCCGGCATTTTATAAAGTCTAACCAAATCGCTCCAAGCATTAGAAATATTGGTTTCTGGCAGCTTAATTAACAAACCATTTTCAAAACGAATATCCCATCTGCGATTACCGACCCAAGTCGCCGAATAGACATTTATGCTGAGATCAGAAGTGATGGCAAAAATATTAAACAAGGATCTCGCGTGAATATTGGCGGCATTTCCTGACAAAATAATCATGCGATTAAATTCTTCCTCTGCTTCGAAAGGGACGGTGTTTCCATCCTTGTCGATGATATATTTTTTGCCATCATTTTGCCAAATTGCGAAAGGCTCATATTCACTAACAGAAATATTTAGAATATTCGGCATACTACGCGAAACCACGACATTATTGATCCAAGGCAATTTTGCTTTCATCTCATCAATGATATTTTGGATCAAAGGTCGATAGTCGCTGCCACTATTTTTCAGAAAATTTTTTTTAGAAAAATTTGCAACTTCGATAATTTGATCTTTAGAAACGCGATTATTTCCGCTGATATTAATTTGATCAAATTCGTAATTATCGAGATTGAGATAATGAAAAAAATAGAATGAAGATTTAGCGTAAACCTTTTCCAAGGCGCTTGGTTTAAAAAGTTTTAATGTCGCAAAAGTCAAGAGCAGTAAGGTTAGAATCAGAAATATCGCTTTTAGAAAAAATGGTATGATCTTATAGCGAAACGCCCCTTTCACCTTACGCAAAATTCCGTTGGTTATTAAAAAATCTCTGATTTTTTCGCGATTGGAACTCATCGGCATTGAGCAGTTTTTACTAAATATTCTACGATCTCTTCAAAAGAAATTCCGATATGTTTGGCAATTTTTGGGACAAGAGAAGTGGCGGTAAAGCCGGGATGAGTATTGACCTCGAGTAGATAAAATTTATCGTCTCCACCCTCTTTGTTATTGAGTATGAAGTCGATTCGACTCACGCCACGACAGGCTGAAACTGCATGACACTTCTCTGCCAAATCCAAAACTTCCGTATATTTTTCTGCCGAGATTTCTGCTGGCATTATGTAGTCCGTCATGCCTGCGGTATATTTACATTCATAATCATAAAACAATTTATGGGGACGAACTTCGATAGCACCGAGAGCTTTTCCATCCATCACCGCCACCTGAATTTCCTGACCGGCAATATATTTTTCGATGATGATTTCATCGCCATATTTCCATTCGTATTTTGCAAAATCGAAGGGCATATTTGATAAAATAACTTCAACACCAACACTCGATCCTTCGGCAATTGGCTTGATTACAAAAGGCTTACCAATTTCGAAAATCTTTTTCTTATTTTCTGCATCTTGGCCTTTTTTCAAAATTGCGTAAGAAGGAGAAGGCACTCCAACCGTATCACAAATTTTTCGCGTCAGAACCTTATCCATACAAATCGCTGAAGCCATTACGCCAGAGTGAGTGTAGGGCATATTTAGAATATCGAGCGCACCTTGAATTGAGCCATCTTCGCCATATTGTCCATGTAGCGCATTAAAAACCACATCGGGTTTTACTGCTTGCAATTGCTCAAAAATTTTGCGCGAAAAATCAATTTTTGTCGCTTTGTAGCCAAGTTTAATCAGAGCTTCATAAACTGCCTCACCAGAGCGCAAGGAAACTTCGCGCTCAGAATTCCAACCGCCCATCAATACCGCAATATGCTTTTGTTTAGTCATTATTTTTTATCCTCTTTTTTTTCTGCAAGAGATTGTGCTTTTTTAGCATCATCAACAATTGATTCACTAGCCTTCAACTCTTCAATCACATAGGCGCAAAGATCTTCGAAAGAGACGCGATTTTTTTCAGAAATTTCTACCAGCTTAGCAAATGATTGCATGATATTGAGCGGAACCATTCCGCCCTTGGTATCCGACAGCCATTTATTTTGAAAATTTAGCGGATGCGAACCAATCGCTGGATCGCCGACATAGAGTGTAACCGGAACTTTTCTGCCACCGAAATCGCAATTGGCGGTAAATTTTTTAACCATAAGTAAATCTTTTTGAGGCTTAAACCCAGATCCATCATCAGAAATTCGTCTACTTTGCCTAAAGCTTGGAACTGCGCGGTTGAAACAATGTTTTTAAATCCGCACTTACGCTGAGTAAGTTTACGTTTTAAAAACATTATTTCGCCCTTCATTTTCAAGCTTTAGGCAAAGTATCCTGAATTTCTAATGACGGATCTGGGTTAAAAGAATGCTACGAAAGCATGATTTTCAAAACTTGTTTTGCGGTAAATTAAATCACCTTCAATAAGAAATTTTGCTTGATTAAAAGATAAGTTTTTTACTTTTCCACCCATAAGTTCGAGCAAGGCCTGACCTGATGCGATGTCCCATTCCATTGATGGTCGGAAATGTAAATAAAGATTGGCATCGCCTTCAAGCAAACGGAAAAATTTAATCGCCGAAGAGAGCCTTTCAGCACTAAAATTTTTTAAATAATTTGGCGCGATTTGTGCAACGTAATTTTCAATATCTCTATCTTTGGAACGAGAACTGGTAATGATTCGCAGCGTATTTTCAGAAGTCGTTTTTGGTGATAAAATTTTTTCTTCACCATTTAATTTACGCAAAATAACGCGATTTTTTTCATCACAAAAAACCATTTTTCCACCTTCAAAAAGTGGTGCATAAATCAAACCAAAAACTGCTTTGTTATTTTGGATGAGAGCAATGTTTAAGCAGAATTCGACGGAATTGGAAATGAAGCTGGAAGTACCATCAATTGGATCGATTAGAAAAAAATCTGCATCAGAAGCTTCGCGCAAAATTCCCTCTTCACAAATGATTGTTTGAGGAAAATCTTTTGCTAAATTTTTGTGTAAAAATTCACTCACCGCAATATCAGCTGAACTAACTTTTGAGCCATCACTTTTAACTGAAACCAAAAAATCTTTTGCTCTAAAAGCTTGTGCTGCAATCTCCCCCGCTTCTAAAGCCAGCGCGATAATTTTATCAATTTGTGATTTATTAAATGGATTCGACATCAATTATTTCCCTTCCGCCTCTTTATATTCTCGACCTAATTCAGCATAATTATCGGCAGAAATTTTGATGTAATTTTTTTCCGCCTCATTCATATCGCGAAAATATTTTGCTGGATTTCCCGCCCAAATTTGTCCGGATTTTACAACCTTCCCCGGCGTTAAAACGGCACCTGCCGCAAGCATTCCATAAGATTCAACTTTTGCCAAATCCATGATGATTGAACCCATGCCGATGAAAGAATTATCTTCGATGATACAAGCATGAATGATGGCACCATGTCCAATTGTAACATTGCTTCCAACTATAACTGGAGCGCCTTCGGCACCAGTTTTATTTTGTGCATGATGTGGGCGCGTGCCGTGTAAAATACAATTATCTTGGATGTTAGTATTGTCACCAATCGTAATTTTTGTAACATCACCACGCAAAACACAGCCATACCAAATTCCAGAATTTTTGCCGATTTTTACAGCGCCAGAAAGAACAGCAGTTGAAGCGATGAAGGCTGATGAATCAATGGTTGGTAGAATTCCACGATAAGATAAAATTGTCATGATCTAAAATTTGTTAATTGCTAATTGATAATTGTTAATTGCATACCTATCGGTCATCCCCGCAATGTAATCGGAAATTAAAATTGCCAAATCTTTCTTTGTAGAAATTTCTACAAGCTGAGAATACTTGCCTGGTAAGCCTTGCGGCGAGTTCATATAAAAATCAAACAAAGTACCAATAACTTTTTTAGCATTATCAGTCATGTCATTTACCAACTGATGACGATACATATTTTTCATCAAAAATTTCTTGATTGCTTGATGCGCTATTTCCATTTCTGCTGAAAAATTTACCAAAGATTTTTTGCATTGGCGCACATCTTTTTCACTTTGGATTTTTTCTGTAATCAGATTTTTTTGCGTATTCTCAATCACATCAACAACCATGGCTAAAGTTAGGCGCTTCTTAGCCTCTCCCACCAACATTTCTTGTTTAATATTGGGATATTTTTCTAGAATTTCCTGATAAATTTTTCCAATTAACGGCAGAGAAAAAAGATCTTCGATCATAAAAAGTTCTGCGCGCAAACCATCTTCAATATCATGATTATTGTAAGCAATATCATCGGCGATTGCAGAAATTTGCGCCTCAAGCGAAGCGAAATTTTTTAAATCTAAATCATGCTTTGAATTATATTCTAAAATATATTCACACATTTTTTCATCAGGGAGCGGACCGTTATGTTTAACCACCCCTTCCAACATTTCCCAAGATAAATTCAGACCTTCAAATTCGATAAAACGCGTTTCGATTTTAGTGATTAATTTCAGCGTGTGAGCATTGTGTGAAAATTCAAAACCTTGATTAAATCCTGGACCACCAAACTCTTTCATCTTCTCATGCAAAGCATCTTCGCCGGCATGACCAAAAGGTGGATGACCAAGATCGTGAGCTAGAGAAACGATCTCCGCTAAATCCTTATTCACTTTCAACGCACCGGCAATCCAACGTGCAATTTGCGCAACTTCTAGCGAGTGAGTTAATCTAGTTCGATAATGATCGCCGCTGTGATTGACAAAAACTTGTGTCTTGTATTGCAAACGACGAAAGGCTGAAGAATTGATGATGCGATCACGATCGCGACCAAAAACTGAACGATATTTTGAATCATCATAAAGCTCGCGATACAAACGACCGCGCGACTTTTCTTCATCAACCGCAAATGCTGCTAGTTCAAAATTTATCATAAAAAATATTTAGAATTATTACTCGATGCTGCGGCAGAGTTTTTAGCGTTCAAACATTTCTTCCGCAGAATTTTTTAGAAAAAATAATTGACATCTTTGCAGCCATGAATCTTTTTGGCTGCGACTACTTATTTAAAAAAATAATTACATTTTAAGTTCAGATTTTATTTCTGTTCCACTTCGAGAATATCTCAAACAATTCTATTTCATGACTCACAGCACCAAATCAACAGTTGAAGCGGCAGATCTACTATCTTTAGTCATGAAGATTTATGATATTTCGAGAAAAAAAAGTAGAAAGACTCGTCAGTTACAGCAATCGCTTACAAAATACATTGGCCATAATTTTAGGCGCAGCATTACAAAAACCTTACTATCTGCAAAAACCTGGATTCGCTACTAAAGCAATTGATCTTACTGAAAAAATATTAAGCACCGCACCTTTTTCGCCTTTGTTCGTAGCTCCTATCGCCTTTGCGGCAAAATATATAGCTAAAGGATATGAGGAAAAAACTCTGCTCTCGCTGCTTGAATTTGCTAGATCAATTGGAGTTAACAATCTCACAATCTTTACCAAAGAATTAAATCGTCGATATGTCGAAGCACGCATAGATCCCATCACAGCAGAAAATTCAGAATTGCCGCTAGAAGATGATTTTAAGGCTTTAATCAACGCCATCATAAAAATTAATATAAATCCTAATGCGGATACAAACTTTAAACTAGCGGCTTTAAGCATTTTACCAAGCCCTTTGGTCAGAGAAAGTAAACTGCAAATTTTTGATGATCTGATCGAAAGAATTTTAAAAGAAGCGATTAAGGATTATTCACAAGAAAACTCGGGAACGTCCAAAACTCCGTGTCAAATCCCTTTCTAGGCCAAATCTAATTTCAGCCTTCCTGCAAAAAATATATCCAACTGCCCCACAATCAAGCTCCAGTTCTGAACTGGCATTACCCACTTTTTGCTGATGTTTTTTATGCTTAGGAAGATCAGCTTCTCAAGTGCTGTTTGACTGGTGAAAGAGCCCTTCGTCTTGGTAACTTTCCTGACTTGCCTGTGAAATCCTTCAACGATATTCGTGGTGTAAATCATTCTCCTAATCTCATTTGAATAGCGGAAGTAGGCCGAAAGATTGTGCCAA
>CAMCMF010000006.1 GCA_945875865.1 Rhizobium sp. Q54 | reverse complement strand
TAAAAATTAGGATTTTTCGAGGAATTTTGAGTTTTAACAAATTTGCGAGAAGGTAAGCGTATTAGATATACGTGCTCTCGAGCAAATTTGTTAAAACTCAAAATTACCGGAAAAGACAATTTTTAGAGATGTCCTTAATTGCTACTTGCTAATTGTTACTTGTTTAAAGCTTGTTTTAAGTCGCAGATTAAATCATCAACATTTTCCAATCCAACTGACAGACGACACATATTTTCCGTAATGCCAATTTTTTCGCGTTCTGCGATTGGCATGCTGGCATGAGTCGTGGTTGAAGGATGGGTAATTAGTGATTTTGAATCGCCTAAATTGTTGGAGATGTCGATAATTTGCAATCGATTCATGAAGGCAAAGCAATCTTTTTTCGATTTTTTTACTTCAAAAGCCAACATCGCGCCGCCGTTAATCATTTGCTTTTGCGCGATTTTGAACTGTGGATGGGATTTGAGAGTTGGATATAAAACGCGTTCAATTTTCGGATTTTTTTCTAAAAATTCCGCGATTTTTTTAGCGTTAGAACATTGACGCTCCATACGCAGTGAAAAAGTTTCCAAAGCTTTAAAAATCATCCAGGCATTGAAAGGACTAAGAGCTGGACCGGTGTGGCGATGAAATTGCAGCAAATCTCCTTTAACAAATTTTTCTTTTCCCAAAACGCAGCCGCCCAGGGTGCGACCTTGTCCATCAAAATGTTTGGTGGTGGAATAAATTACTAAATCAGCGCCGAATTCGAGCGGTTTTTGTGAATAAGTCGAAGCGAAAACATTATCGACAATCAGCATGGCGCCGTTTTTTTTGCAGAGGCCAGCGATGAATTTAATATCAAGAATTTCCAAATTCGGATTGGCGGGAGTTTCAATAAAAACAACTTTGGTATTTTTCTTAAAAGCTTTTTTCCATTCATCATGATTGGTGCCATCAACCAAAGTGACCTCAACGCCGTAATTCGGTAAAATCTTGGTGGCGATTTGAAAACAAGAGCCAAATAAAACGCGGGAAGCGATGAAGTGATCTCCTGATTTGATCTGACACATGATTGAAGCAAAAACTGCCGCCATGCCCGAACCCATGACTAAGCAGCTTTCAGCGCCTTCAATCAAAGCAAGGCGATCTTCCAACATTTTTAAATTGGGATTAGTATAGCGCGAATAAACATAACCAGGCTCTTCGCCATTGAAGCGCTTCTCCACCGTCTCGGCGTCGTTGTAACAATAGCCCGAATTAAGAAAAATTGCTTCCGAAGTTTCGCCAAAATTTGAGCGAATTGATCCACCACGAATTAATTTTGTCTCAAGATGAAGTTTGGAAAAATCGAGTTTTTTATTTTTGTAATTCATGAAATTTTATAAAAGAATAATCGCGCTGTAGCAAAGGGTAAGCGGATTAGTTTCTGATTTTTAATCGAGCAAGCATCTCATCGGTATCATTGCGCAGCAGCTCAACTTTTACATCTGTTGTGCCATCATCTTTAAATCCCAAAACTTCGGCAGCTCGTTCTGAAACATCAATCACTCTGTTTTTGGCGAATGGTCCACGATCGTTAACACGAACAATCACAGTGCGGCCATTTTGCAAATTTGTGACGCGAACGATTGATGGGAGAGGAAGAGTTCGGTGAGCAGCGGTCATCTCTCCAGCATTGTAAATTTCGCCATTAGCAGTGGGCTTGCCGTGAAAAGCGTCGCCATACCAAGAAGCAGTTCCGACTTCTTCAAAATTTTCATAATTTTGTGGAACGTAAGAAACTCCGTAAATTTTGTAAGGATTTCCTATTTTAAAAGTGCCCTCATATTCATCCTGTTGGTTTGGTAAGGTGGAATATTGTTTTTTTGAATAGTCATCGTTACGCACTTCCGTAGCTTCATAAGAGTCATCTTGTGCGTTATTAGAAATTTCGAAGAGCGATCTTTTTGGAATGCCGGCTTGCATTGATTCTGAAGGTTTTACAGCGCGCATAAATCTATTTCCTTCTCTTTCAAAACTGGCGTCAACATTGTGCCTGTGGCGCTTTTGACTATTTTCCATTTCGGAATCATCAGCGCTGCAAGTCGTGATAAAAATTAATGTAGTTAGCGACAGAAGAATTTTTTTCATTCTATTTCAATCGAATTAGCAAGAGCTCGTGAGGCAGTTTTGAATGCTAGGTTCGAGCTTTTACTAAAAGCAAATTCTTCCTGTAGAGTTGGTGAAAATTCTTTTTTAGTGATCAAAAATATACCATATTCAGCAAAAAGATTGGCAAGAAAAAATTTAGAAAATGGCATTAGAAGCTGTTTCTTAGCGGTTAGAAAGAATTTTTTTTCAATTTTAAAATTTAGTTGATTGCAGAGTTTTTCAAAATCCCAAATTGAACAAAAGTGAATGTTGGGAGTTTCGTACCACTCAAATGGAATAGTTTTATTAATTGGCATGGCGCCTTTGAGTAGTAAGTGTAAGCGATTTTTAATGTGAGCAAAATTTGGTAGAGAGACGATGGCGAATTTTGAAATGCGCAACATTTCTTCCAGTACCATTTTAGGATTGTGAGTTGCCTGCAAAGTTTGGCTCAAAACCGTGTAATCAAAACTTTGATTGGGATAGGAATTTAAATCATTCTCAGCATTTCCTTGAATCACTGAAAGTCCGCCCATCAAGGCTTTACTGACTTTAGCTTGCGAAATTTCTAAACCGCGAGCATCGATATTTTTATTTTTTTTAAGAAATTGCAGCAGCTCTCCATCACCACAACCAATGTCGAGAACTTTGGAATTTGGTTTAATTAAGTCGGCAATAATTTCGAGATCGTAGCGAATTTTATGGCTGATAATATTTTGTCCGATGTCTTTCATGTGCTGTGTTTATTGATTGATAAATCCGGAAGCGGTATTTTTTAAGGCGTCGCTTTCGATTAAAAAAGAATCATGTCCGGCAGTGCTTTCAATGGTCACCAAACTTACATTTATTCCGCAAGCAATTGCTGCTTGAGCGAGTTTTTTTGTTTCATGGGGTGGAAAAAGCCAATCGTCGGAAAAAGAAACCAGACAAATTTTTCCTGCCTTATTTTTAGAAAATTCGATGAAAGCATTACTTAATTTTCCGCCAAAATCAGTTTCTAAATCAAAATAATTTACTGCTTTGGTGACGTAGAGATAAGAGTTGGGATCGAAGCGCTCAACAAAGCCAGCGCCTTGATGATGAAGATAACTTTCAACCTGAAATTCCGGATCAAAACTAAAAGAAAAATTGTTACCCAAATTATTCCCTGAGGTATCTTTATTCTGTAAATTTCTTCCGAATTTTTTTTGCAAAGAACTCTCAGAAAGATAAGTAATATGAGCAATCATTCGCGCCACTGACAAACCTTTCGTCGGATATTTTTTTTCCAGTAAATATTTACCGCCACACCAGTTTGGATCGGCCATAATCGCTTGTCGCCCCGCTTCATGAAAGGCAATATTTTGCGCGCCGTGACGATAAGAAGTGGCGAGCAACATCATTAAATTTATTTTTTCGGGATAAAGTGCAGACCAGCTCAGAGCTTGCATTCCACCAGTTGAGCCACCAATAACCGCGTGCAGTTTTTTTATGCCGAAATATTCGATCAATAAATTTTGCGCCTGAACCATATCTTGCACCGTGATGAAAGGAAACTTGATTCCATAGGGCTCTCCGCTTTTTGGATCAATTTCTTTTGGTCCAAATGAACCCATGCAGCCGCCGATAATATTCGAGCAAATTACAAAAAATTTATTGGTATCGATGGTTTTTTCTGGGCCGATTAAAAAATTCCACCAACCTTCTTTTTGTGTGATGGGATTAGTTGAAGCGACATATTGATCTCCGGTCAAAGCGTGACAAATTAAAATGGCATTTGATTTGTCCGCATTCAATGTTCCGTAAGTTTGATAGGCGAGAGGAAAATTTTGAATTTCGGCGCCACAAGCAAGTTGCAATGGTTCTTCTTGTGCCAAAAAAACTATTTCGCCGATCTCAAAACTTTTATAATTTGGTCCAAAGCTTGACTTAACTTTCATGTATTTTGTAGGTTAAAAATCTCAAAATTTTTTTTTAAATTTCAAATGGTCGAAAATCAACAGGATAAAGCCCTACAGGCTCTTCGTAACGAAATCGATAAAATCGATGATCAAGTAATTTTTTTGCTTAAACAAAGAATGGAAGTGGTTGCGCAAGTTGCAGAATTGAAAAAAAATAATCAGGAAAAATTTTTTATTAAGTCAGCAAGAGAAGCTGATATGATTAAGGATTTGGTAAAAAAAGCCGGCGATAATTTTCCTAAAACTTTGATCGTTGATCTGTGGCGAAAGATTATTACTGCGGCGAATATGCGGGAACAGTCGCTTTCCATCGCCATTCACAATCCAAAAAATATTTCCGACTACGAATATTTAGTGCGCGGATATTATTGCGATACAATTCCTCTTGATAGCTTTGACAGCGCTGGTTCAGTGGTGTTGGAGCTCGAAAAAAACTCAGCAAAAATTGCCATTTTTTCTTTGCCAAATCAAAGTGATGAGCGTGAGAAAAAAGAAGATATGAAAGAAAATTGGTGGATGACTCTCGCCAATAATAATCTTGGTTTGCGCGTTTTTGCTAAAATTCCTTTCGTCGAATTTTCTGATGAAAATAAAAACCAAGTTCAGCTTGTTGCGGTTGCGGCGAAAGAGCCTGAAAAATCAGGTTCTGATAATACGTTAATTTATGTTGAAACTGGAAAAGAAATTTCAACATCGCAAGTTCTGGCGGCGCTAAAAGAGCAAAATCTTGCGGCAAAAATTTTGAAGTCAGTGAAGTTGCAGCAAGTCGAAGGTGTGGTTTTTTATCTGATTGATGTTGAGGGTTTTTATTTGGAGAAAGATGCGGCGCTTGTTGGTTTTAAGAAAAATAAGATCAAGCCGTTCATCAAGATTCTTGGCCATTACGCCACTCCGATCAGACTTTAATTTTAGGGCCTATTGACAAAGAAGTTTCGATCCTAAAGATGCGCCCCCTTCGCTATTTACCTTTTAAAAACGTCAGGTTTTTTAAAAATTTTTCAGGGCAAATATTTCGTAAAAGAAATACATCCTGAAAGACCAGTGGAATTAGCATTTTAAATATCTCACAACAATGACAAAAAGACTGAACGCTAAGAAAAAGCTTAGCAGAAAATTCAGCGGAAGCCTTTGGGGCCAAGCAAAAGATCCATTTATCAAACGTAATTTTAGACCAGGACAACACGGCACCATTTCAAGAAGAATGAGTGACTATGGTAATCAATTGCGCGCCAAACAAAGAATGAAATTTTGCTACGGCAACATTTCTGAGCGTCAATTTTTCAACACTTTCCAGGAAGCTGGTAGAATGAAAGGCGACTCTAGCGAAAACTTCGTAGCCTTGCTTGAAAGCAGATTGGATTCAGTGGTTTATCGCGCAAATTTTGTGCCAACAGTTTTTGCTGCACGTCAATTTGTGAGTCACAAACACGTTACTGTTAACGGAAAAGTTGTGAATATCGCTTCTTACCGTGTTAAAATCGGTGACGTAATTCAAGTTCGTGAAAAATCACGCAAGCTTGCAGTTCTAATCGACGCTTTAGATAAAATGGAACGCGATGTTCCTTCTTACATGAGTTTGGACAAAGCAAATTTCTCAGTTAAATTTACTGAAAAACCAAGCTTCGCTGAAGTTCCTTACGCTATCGAAATGGAACCGCATTTAATTACGGAATTCTATTCAAGATAAGATTTTTTCTTATTCCAAAAAAGGCCCGATTTCAGAAATGGAATCGGGCTTTTTTTTGTCTGTTTTTGAGTAGGGAGTGTAGCATGGACCCCTTCATGCGACGGGGTGACAACTATGGGACGCGAATTACTCTAAGTTTGTCACCCCGTCGAATGATGGGGTCCATGTTACGGAAAGATATTATAACTTAGCTGCCAACCTACAAAACTCCTCAATCGTCAAATTCTCCGCGCGCAATTCTGGTTTGATTCCAACTTCATTTAAAACTTCCTCAGCATTTTTAAACACAGCTTTCAGCGAAGATCTCAACATTTTTCTTCTTTGGTTAAACGCCGCCGCAACTAGACGCTCAAGCTTTTTAAACTCAACATCGCCAAGCGGTTTTGCTCGCGGAATAATTTCAACAATTGCTGATGTAACTTTTGGTGGCGGCGTAAAAACTGATTTATTTACCGTAAAAACCATGCGCGTTTCGCAGAGAAAATTCACCATCACCGCAAGTCGTCCATAGTGATTTTGACCAGGTTTAGCAACGATTCGCTCCACTACTTCTTTTTGTAACATTAAAGTCATCGAGGAAATTCTGGGAGAAATTTTTAGCCATTTGAAAAGCAGTGGTGTGCCGATGTTGTAAGGAAGATTGGCGATGATTTTAAATTTTTCTGTGCCGCCGATAATTTTTAATTCATCAATTTTCATCGCATCATCTTCAAGAATTTCAAATCTTTCGCCGTAGAAATTTTTTAATTCCGCCAGTGCCACCAAGCAGCGTGAATCTTTTTCAATGGCGATTAATTTTTTTGCGCCGGCATCAAGAATTGAACGCGTTAAACTTCCTGGACCTGGGCCAACTTCCAGCACAATTGAATTGCTTAAATCGCCGGCTGATTTGGCAATTTTATCAGTAAAATTTTTATCAAGAATGAAGTTTTGCCCGAGAGATTTTTGGGCATCGAGCTGATATTTTTTGATGAGATCGGAAGTGGAGGGGAGCATTAAAGTTTAAAAAAGATGGACCCCGTCATGCGACGGGGTGACAAACTGGTAGGTAATTCGCGCCCCCCAAGTTGTCACCCCGTCGCATGACGGGGTCCAGAAGAGATTTATATTACTTTTTCAGCGTCAAAAAACTTAAGTCCCAAAGCCTCCGCCACTGCTTTGTAAGTAACTTTTCCGTCAATTACGTTTAAGCCAGCAAGCAAGTGTTTATCGTCGCTCATAGCTTTTTTGTAACCTTTTGTCGCTAGTGCTAAAGAGAAAGGTAAGGTAGAATTTTCTAAAGCTTGAGTTGAGGTTCTTGCTGTTGCGCCGGGCATGTTAGTTACGCAATAGTGAACTATGCCATCAAGTACGTAAGTTGGATTGCTGTGAGAAGTTGGTTTGCTGGTTTCGAAACAACCGCCTTGATCGATTGAAATATCAACCATCACTGCGCCTTTTTTCATTTTTTTGACCATTTTTGCAGTGATCAATTTTGGAGCTGCAGCGCCAGGAATTAAAACTGCGCCAACAATTACGTCAGCTTCAAGTGCATATTTTTCGATATTTTCGAGTGAAGCGTAAAGCGCTTCTGCTGAATTTCCGAAAATGTCGCACAAGTAACGAATGCGTGAAAGTGATTTATCGAGAATCACAACTTCAGCGCCCATGCCGATTGCAACTTTTGCTGCGTTAGTTCCAGAAACGCCGCCGCCAAGAATTAAAACTTTACCGCGAGCAACTCCAGGAACGCCGCCAAGTAAAATGCCGCGTCCGCCATTAGCTTTTTGCAAAGCAGTTGCGCCGGCTTGAATTGAAAGCTTTCCCGCGACTTCAGACATTGGAGCAAGAAGTGGAAGTGAACGATCATTTGCAGTTACGGTTTCGAAAGCGATGGCAACGCAACCAGATTTTATCAACATTTTTGTCAAATGTGGTTCGGCTGCTAAATGCAAATAAGAGAAAATAATTTGTCCTTTACGAATGATATCACATTCAGATTTTTGTGGCTCTTTCACCTTCAAAATCATTTCAGCTTTTGCGTAAACTTCTTTGGCATTAGCGGCGATTTTTGCGCCAGCTTTAACATATTGATCGTCAGAAAAATCAATCGCAGAACCAGCATCTTTTTGTACCAAAACTTTATGTCCGGCATTTACTAATTCGCGCACACCAGCTGGAGTCGCGCCAACACGATATTCATGGTCTTTAATTTCTTTTGGGATTCCGATAAGCATGGTTACTCCTTAATGTTAAAAATTTTAATAATATTGCTTTCAGTTGAAGTGAGGCTCGGGTGAAGCTCGTATTCAAACTGAAAAGAATTTTTGGCAGTGACGATTTCGTCGCTGAGATTTTTTCCTTTTAAAAACAGACAATAGCCATCTTTTTCAAGAAACTTTTTAGAATATTCGAGAAGCTTGGGAAGTGGCGCCAATGCACGCGACAAGATACAATCAAATTTTATATCTTTTAATTCTTCCAGATTAGCTTGATGAACAAAAATACGATTTTGTGAGAGGCTCTTGGTGCGTCGTAAAAAATCCGCTTTGCGAAAAGATTTTTCGATTAAATGCATTTCGCGAAGGCCCATAATTGATAAAACAATTCCAGGAAATCCAGCGCCGGAACCAAGATCAGCAAACTTGGCATTTTTGTCTTTGATCAAAGGAAAAACTTGTGCGGAGTCAAGAATATGGCGCATCCAAAGGTCATCAATTGTTGATTTGCCGATGAGATTAAACTTCTGATTTTCCAGCAAAAGTGCAATAACAAAATCTTCAAAATTTTTTTCTTGATTTGGTTTTAAATCAAAAAATTTCTTGATTTGTTTAAAGGCAGAATTTTTTTGAAGTTCGAGCTGCATGAATTATTTTGGAGTTAATCCTAAAAAAGGCGGCGCTTTTTAGGAGTGGTTCAAAAACTTGCAATTAAAAACTGGATTCTAAATATCTACCGCTTCTCAAAAAAATTTCCCAATCAAAATCAATTTTTATGAAAATTTCTCCCCAAATTAAGAAAATTTTATCGTGTTATGAAAGCGATAATGCTGGTACCAAAACAAATTTGGCGCGCATTTTAATGCATGGAAAATTGGGTGGAACTGGAAGAATGTTGGTTCTACCAGTTGATCAAGGTTTTGAACATGGTCCGGATCGCAGTTTCGCGATGAATCCTGATGCTTACGATCCTCACTATCATTTTCAATTGGCAATCGATGCTGGTTTAAATGCTTATGCCGCGCCACTTGGCATGATTGAAGCTGGGGCAGATAGTTTTGCGGGCGCTATTCCCACAATTTTAAAAGTTAATTCTTCTAACTCTTTGCATAATGGCGGAACGGCACCACATCAAGCTACAACAGCTTCGGTAAAGGATGCTTTGCGTTTAGGCTGTTCAGCAATTGGTTTCACAATTTATCCAGGATCTGATGCCGCTTTCGACATGTTTGAAGAAATTCGCGACATGGCAGAAGAAGCTAAGTCTCACGGTTTGGCGGTAGTTATTTGGTCTTATCCTCGCGGCGGTGATCTTTCAAAAATCGGTGAAACTGCCATGGATATTTGTGCTTACGCAGCTCACATTGCGGCGCTACTTGGTGCTCACATCATCAAAGTAAAGCCACCGACACAGGCTCTAGAAAATATTGATGCAATTAAGATTTACGAAAAAACTAAATTGCCAATTGCAACTCTTGAAGAGCGCATCAGGCATGTGATGAAGGCGACTTTCAATAATCGCAGAATCGTAGTTTTTTCCGGCGGAAATGCTAAAAATGATCAAGATCTTTACGGCGAAATTCGTGAAATTTACAAGGGTGGCGCGAATGGCTCAATAATTGGACGCAACACTTTCCAACGTCCGAGAGAAGAGGCTTTACAAATGTTAGAAAATATCATCCAAATTTATTTAGGAAAATTTTAGTGATAAGTCGCAAGTCATAAGTCGTAAGTCAGTAGCGACTATCGACTTACGACTATCGACTTACGACTATGCTTAGCATCAAAAACCTCTCCATCTCCTTTCAAAATCACCAAGTCCTCAGCAATTTTTCTCTAGAATTAAAGTCTAAAAAAATCACCGCTCTTGTTGGTCAAAGTGGCTCGGGGAAATCAGTGACAGCGCTCGCTATTCTTGGTTTGCTGCGTGGTGCACAAATTTTTGGTGAAATAATTTTTGATAAAAAAAATCTGCTGCAATTAAGCGAAAAAGAATTTTGTAAAATCCGCGGCAAAGAAATCGGTTTTATTTTTCAAGATCCCCAGGCTTCGTTAAATCCGCTGCATAAAATCGGTAAGCAAATCGCCGAAGCTGTTACGATTCACAATCCAAAAATTTCTAAAAAAAATTTAGAAAATCGCGTTAAGGAATTATTGAAGATGGTGGAGTTGGAGTCTTTTACTTCAAGGCTTGATGACTATCCACATCAATTTTCTGGTGGACAAAAACAGCGACTGATGATTGCAATTGCGATTGCTAATAATCCAAAAATTTTAATCGCCGATGAGCCGACAACTGCGCTCGATATTAAAACCCAAGATGAAATTTTAAAATTGCTGTTGCGCTTAAAAGATGAGCTTGGAATGGCGATTTTATTGATTACGCATAATTTGCGCGCGGTGAAAAAAATTGCCGATGAGGTGGTGACAATTGGTCAATTAACAAGTAGCAATTATCAATTAAAGAGGATTAAAAATTCTACAAAAATCTCTGCGAGTGAAGTGGTTTCGGTTTCTAATTTATCGGTTTTTTACAAAGAAACTTCCATTTTAAATAACGTAAATTTTTCTCTTCACGCCGGTGAAAATTTAGGAATAATTGGCGAAAGCGGCTCAGGAAAATCAACGCTTGCTCTGGCTTTGTGTGATTTAATAAAAAGCCAAGGCGAGAGCAAATTTTTTGGCAAAAAAACTTGGCAAAAAAATGAAAAAGAATTGCGCCGCGAAGTGCAAATCATTTTTCAAGATCCCTTCTCAAGCCTTAACCCGCGCATGCTGGTTTCGGATATCATTGTTGAAGGCCTACTCATTCACGAAAAAAACCTATCGACTATCGACTATCGACTATCGACCATAATGCCCAAACTCCATCTCGCTTTAAATCTAAAAAATCATTATCCTCACCAGCTCTCCGGCGGTCAGCGTCAACGCGTGGCAATTGCCCGCGCTTTAATTTTAAATCCGAAAATTCTGATTTTAGATGAACCGACTTCTGCTCTTGATTTTACTACTCAAAATGAAATTCTAAATTTGCTTTTAGAGCTCCAAAAAACCCGCGAAATTTCCTATATTTTAATCTCTCATGATCTGGAAATGGTTGAGAAAATTTCCGATAAAATTGTGATATTAAAAGACGGAAAAGTTTTTGAGAAAAAATAATCGCAATCTAATTTGATTACTGTCTATACCCAATCTGTTTCAAGAAACCGACTTCAGGGCATCTCTAAAAATTGTCTTTTCCGGTAATTTTAAGTTTTAACAAATTTGCTCGAGAGCGCGTATATCTAATACACATCTAAGCAATGATAGTCGCATAAAAGACAAGGTGAGTATGTCTATATTTAAAGTCGGCGTGGTTTATAAATTCTAGGGCATCTCTAAAAATTGTCTTTTCCGGTAATTTTGAGTTTTAACAAATTTGCTCGAGAGCGCGTATATCTAATACGCTTGCCTTCTCGCAAATTTGTTAAAACTCAAAATTCCTCGAAAAATCCTAATTTTTAGAGGCGCCCTCTAGTCAAAACCTTAATTCAAATTGAGAAGTAAAATAATGAAAAAACCTGAGCTGCTTTTACCTGCCGGAACTTTGGATCGCCTAAAAACCGCCATTCTTTACGGCGCTGATGCTGTTTATTGCGGCACTCCAGATATGTCACTTCGAGTCAAGTCTGGCTTCACCTTAGAAGATGTTGTTGAGGGTATAAAATACGCTCACGAACGTGGAAAAAAAGTTTATCTCACGCTCAATCTTTTTTCGCATAATAAGGATATCGAAAAGCTGCCGCAATTTATCGAAACTGTAAAAGCGGTGAAGCCAGATGGCTTGATTATTTCTGATCCCGGAGTTTTTCAATTTGTTAAAGAACATGCGCCAGAGCTAGAGATTCATATCTCCACACAAGCCAATGTTTGCTCATGGCTTACAGTAGATTTTTGGGAAAAGCAGGGCGCAAGTTTGGTGGTGATGGCGCGCGAAGTTTCATTCGAAGAGCTCGCTGAAATTCGTAAAAAATGTCCGAATATAAAAATCGAAACCTTTGTTCATGGTTCGATGTGTATGACTTATTCTGGTCGTTGCTTGCTTTCAAATTTTATGGCGGAACGTGGAGCTAATCAAGGCTCATGCGCCCATTCTTGTCGTTGGGGTTACAAGCTAAAAATTAAACTCAAAGACAACACGGAACACGAAATTGAGATCAATGAAAATAATAAAGATCTCTTCGATTTTTTTCTCGAAGAAGAAATTCGTCCGGGCGAATTAATGCCATTTGAAGAAGATGTTCACGGCTCTTACATCCTGAATTCCAAAGACCTCTGCCTACTTCCGAAGCTTGATGAATATATAAAAATTGGTCTCGATTCTTTCAAAGTTGAAGGTCGAAATAAAACTGAATTTTACGCCGGATCGGTCGCTCGAGTTTATCGCGCTGCAATTGATGATTACATCGCCAACCCAGAGAAATGGAGCGCTGATGACTATATGGATGAAATAAATTCTGTCGCCAATCGCGGATATTCGCTAGCATTTCACGATGGTCGTTTGACAAATTTGGCGCATGATTATGAATCAACCGGATCAACTTCTTTTTATGAATATGCTGCTCGAGTTATTGCTTGGGATGGCGAAGATTTAATCGTTGAAGGCAAGAACCGCCTTGATGCTGGAGATGTGTTAGAATTTTTATCTCCATATCAACGTGAACCAATTTTACTACGAATTTACGAATTTAAAAAAGTAAAACAAACCAATACCGGTTTTGTCGATCACGAAATTTCCGATAAATTACATGCCGGCCAAAAACCTTTATTCAAAATTCCGGCAAGTGCTTTTCATTTATACGAAAAAGAAAAATTAAAAGAGCTGCTTCCGCCATTATCGCTGATTCGCAAAGAAAAAATGAATATCGAATCAGAAAAATTAAAAGTCGAATCGCGTCAACTTTCGCATCAATTAGAAGCAGGAAATGTTGGGGAGAAAAAATACGAAAATAAACGCGCCAAATATTTTGCTGCGCTTGCGATTGGCGATGAAAAGATTTCTCCAAGAACGCCACGAATCGGCACTGACGGCTGTTGCGGAAAAAGCTGCAATGGTTGTTTGATTTTCTGGCATGATGAAAAATATGCCAAAGCACGCGAAATTGCGAAGACCAAAAAAATCGGCGAAATGCTTTAATTAAGTTTTGACAAAATATGAAAAACTTTTTGCAACAAAACTGGTATAAAATCATCTTTTACAATCTGCCTTTGATTGCGATTTTATTGATGATTTGGAGTTATAATTTAGAAAATAATGGAGACTCATTTAATACTACAGTTGAGCTGATGAATGCCGCTTTATACCCACTTCTTGTCATCCAGCTTTTTCTCTATTTTTTTCTCTCGGTAAGATTGTCGATTGTCCAAACTGCAAAGGAGCGTTTCAAAATAATCTGGATTAATTTTTTGGTTATTTTTGCGTTGGGAATTGCCGCGATTTGCAAATTAACTTCAGCACTTTTAGGTAATGCTACTGGATTTAAAATGGAAATTTGGTTATGGGCTTTAGCCTTCGCAATCTTACTCGTTGCTGGTCAAATCTGCTTATATTTATTTTATCTTATCAGAATAATTGTTAGAAAAATTCGTAACAAAAAATAATGAAAAAAAGTTTAGTGATCGCAATTGACGGACCCTCTGCTTCTGGAAAGGGAACTTTAGCGAAAAAAATTGCTGAACATTTTGGATGGGCTTATCTCAACACTGGCGCGATTTATCGTTTGATCGCGATGCGAGTAATTGAGCAAAAAATTGATCCAAATAATTTTGATTCAGAAATTTCTGCACTGACAAAAAACATCGCCGAAAGAGATTTAGAAAATGAAAAACTTTTTGGTGAAGATGTTGGTGCGGTGGCTTCAGTAATTGCAAAAAATAAAAAACTTCGTGCAGCAATTTTTGATTTTCAAAAAGATTTTGTAGCGCGTGGAAAAAAAGAAAAAGATGGTTGCGTGCTTGAAGGACGAGACACCACAACAGTTATTGCGCCAGAGGCAGACTTTAAATTCTTCATCACTTGCGATGTTGAAATTCGTGCTCAAAGACGTTTCGCCCAATTAAAAACTTCTTATTCAGAAATTTTATCACAGTTAAAAACTCGCGATGAAAATGATTTTAATCGTGTGGATTCGCCGCTTAAAATCGCGCCAGACGCTCATGTAATTGATAACGGAAAATTGTCGATTGAAGAAGGATTTCAAAAAATTTTACAAATTATTCAGTCTTAAAAAATGCAAAACTTACAAAAAATTTCTCGTTGTCTGATTTCCGTTTCCGATAAAAGTGGAGTGGTTGAGCTGGCTAAATATCTAGCTTCTCAAGGTGTTGAAATAATTTCAACCGGCGGAACTTTCAAACTTTTGGAAAAAGAAAAAATTCCGGCAAAAGATATTTCCAACTTCACGGGTTTTCCAGAAATGATGGATGGTCGCTTAAAAACTTTGCATCCAAAAGTTCATGGTGCATTGCTCGCAGTGCTTGATAATGCTGATCATTTGAAGGCTGCTTCGATGCATAAAATCGAATCAATCGATTTATTGGTGATCAATCTTTATCCATTTGTTGAAACAGTTGCTAAAACTTCCAACGAAGAAGAAATCATCGAAAACATCGATATTGGTGGACCGGCGATGGTGCGTTCAGCTTGCAAAAATTTTGCTTACAAAACTGTGATTACTGATGTTTCGCAATATCAAGATTTGATTGCGGAGATGAGAAAAAATTCCCCGTCGACGCGCAGCGCGACAGAAACAAATTGTGCAACATCTTTTGAGTTCAGGAAAAACCTGGCGGCGCAGGCTTTTAGAAATATTGCTGATTACGACATCGCGATTTCGAATTGGTTTAATAAATCCGATTTTTTATTGAGCGGAAAATTAAAACAATCGCTGCGCTACGGTGAAAATTCTCATCAAAAAGCTGCCGTCTATTCAACAATGAATTCTGGAATAGTGGGCGCAAAACAATTACAAGGAAAAGAGCTTAGCTACAATAATCTCAACGATTCTGACGCTGCTTACAATTTAATTTTAGAATTTGAAAAACCGGCTTGCGCTATCGTCAAACACGCAAATCCATGCGGAGTTGCGATTGCTGAAAACTTGCTTGAAGCTTACAAACGCGCACTCTTATCCGATTCAAAATCTGCTTTCGGCGGCATAGTTGCTTTGAATGGAAAAATCGACGAAGCTTTGGCGATCGAGATTTCAAAGATGTTCTTTGAGGTAATTATCGCGCGTGAAATTGATGAGAAGGCCAAGGAAATTTTAGCAACAAAAAAGAATCTACGTCTGCTAATTGCCGATTTCAAAAAAGAGTCACAAAGCCAGATAAAATCAATTTTCGGCGGATTTTTAATTCAGGATTTAGATCAAAAAATAATTACTAAAAATGATCTGAAATTAGTGTCAAAAAAATCGGTGAGTGAAAGTGAAATCGAGCAATTAATTTTTGCGATGTCGGTGTGCAAACATTTAAAATCAAACGCGATTGCGGTGGTGAAAGATTTTCAAACTGTAGGCTTAGGAGGCGGACAAACCAGTCGCGTTGACGCTTGCGAAATCGCCTGCAAAAAAGCAGCAGAATTTTTTGATGGTGAAAAAAATATTGATAAAGCGAGTGGTGGATTTTTAGCTTCCGATGCCTTTTTTCCTTTTGCGGATAATATCGAAATTGCTGCGAAATTTGGAATTAAAGCGATCATCGCAACTGGCGGATCGGTGCGTGATGAGGAAGTAATTGCCAAGGCCGATGAAAAAGGCGTCGCACTTTATTTCATCGAGACCAGACATTTTAGGCATTAGGGTACCTCAAAAAATCCTAATTTTTAGAGGCGCCCATTAATCACTTTCAAAACCTTCTCGTGAAGTTCCCTATTGCCGCAAGCCAAAAGCTTCACACCCGATTTTAATTTCGGATCATTTCCCTGCCAGTCAGTAATAATTCCACCAGCCATTTCAACGATCGGCATTGTCGCGGCGTAATCGTAAACTTTCAGACCTGGATCAATTACAATATCGATAAATCCTGAAGCTAATGAGGCGTAAGAATAGCAATCGCCGCCGTAAATTATGCCGCCGAGTTTTTGATATTTTGTTAGGGCGCAGATTTTTTTTAGCAGCTCCTCGTCACCATTTTGAAAATAAAAAGATGAGCTTGAACACATCACCGCTTCAGAAATTTCGTGGCAATTTCTAGTGCGAATTTTTTTGCCGTTGAAGTAAGTTGCATCGGAATCAATTCCTATCCAGCGCTCATCCGTAATTGGTTGATTCATGATTCCCAAAAGCGATTTTTCTCCAGAAGTTAGTGCAATCAAAGTGCCAAAAATTGCGCGTCCGATGATGAAGGATGAAGTGCCATCGATTGGATCAAGTATCCAAGTGAAATCAGATTTTGCTTTTTTTACGCCATATTCTTCGCCAATAATTCCATGAGTTGGAAATTTTTTTTCGATGGCATCGCGCATAATTTTTTCTGCTTCGCGATCAGCTTTTGTAACCGGAGAATCATCATCTTTAGTAACCTCGCCATTTTCATGACGGAAATATTTTTTGATTACAGCGCCAGATAAATCGGCTAAATGATTGGCGAAATCGATAATTTCTTTTGTAAGCATTTTTTGAATTACCAATTAATAATTAGGTTTTAAGTTCAAGCTAATTGTCATTTCCTAATTCCCAATTCTTAAATTTATGAAAGAACGTATTGCAATTATTGCCGGCTTCAGATCTCCGATGGGAAAGGCTGGCGGTGCCATGAAAAATCTAACGGCGCATGATCTCGGCTCTCGTATTGTTAAGGAAGTTTTACTGCGCTCGAAAATTGATCTAAATAAAATTGATGAAGTAATTATTGGCAATGTCGCCAATCCAGCGGATGCGGCAAATATTTCGCGCGTGATCGCAGTTAAGGCTGGTATTCCTCATCATGTTCCTGCTTTCACAGTTAATAGAAATTGCGCTTCAGGAATGGAAGCGATGACCACGGCAACTTCAAAAATTTTGAATGGCGAAGCGGAAATTATTCTTGCTGGCGGCGTTGAATCGATGAGCAATATTCCACTTTTTTTCGGCAAAAAAATGACGATATTTTTTGCGAATTTGATGAAAGCGAAAACTTTGTCACAAAAATTTTCGGTGTTTTTAAGTTTCAGATTACATTTTTTAACGCCGGTTATTGGCTTGGTTCAAGGCCTTACCGATCCAATCTCTGGCTTGATTATGGGCTGCACGGCAGAAAATATCGCCAAGGATTTTAAAATTACGCGTCAGGAGCAGGATGAATTTTCTTTGCACTCACATCAAAAAGCTGCAGCGGCGATGGCGAAAGGAATTTTCAAAGAGGAAATTATTCCGGTTTTTAATAATGATGAAAATAATTCTTTGATGATTGAAGAGGATGAAGGTGTAAGAAAAGATCAAAAAATTGAAGATCTTGCTAAGCTAAAACCATATTTTGAAAAAGTGACTGGAACTGTGACAGTAGGGAATTCATCGCAGATTACTGACGGTGCAGCTTTTGCAATTTTGATGCGCGAATCAAAAGCTAAGGAATTGCAAAAAGAGTTGGGCTTTGAAATTTTGGGTTACATTCGTGACTTCGCTTATGCCGGTCTTGATCCAAGTAGAATGGGACTTGGTCCGGTTTTTGCTGCAAAAAAAGTTTTCGATAAAACTGATTTGAGTTTGAAGGACATCGATTTGATTGAGCTTAACGAAGCCTTCGCAGCTCAAGTAATTGGATGTCAGCGCGCTTTTGCTTCGGAAGAATTTTGCAAAAAACATTTCGGTTTAGATCAGGCGATGGGTGTAATTGATCCAGCAATTTTCAACGTAAATGGCGGTGGCGTTGCTCTCGGTCATCCAGTTGGAATGTCAGGCGCTCGAATCATCATTCACTTACTTCGTGAATTAAAGCGTCGCGGCAAAAATCGCGGTTTAGCTAGTCTCTGCATCGGCGGTGGACAAGGTGCCGCAACAATTGTTGAAGTGAACTAATCTTATAAATTTTTTTAAAAACTAAATTTCAAAACTATGAATATCGATAAAATCTCAATTGGAAAAGATGCTCCAAATCAAGTTAACGTAATCATCGAAGTGCCGATGAATGCTGATCCGGTGAAGTATGAAATGGACAAAGATTCCGGCGCAATTTTTGTTGATCGCTTCATTGCGACTCCAATGTATTATCCATGCAATTACGGCTTTATTCCTCACACTTTATCGGAAGATGGCGATCCTGCTGACGTGCTTGTGATCTCAGATTATCCTGTAGTTCCTGGCGCTGTTATCGCAGTTAAACCAGTTGGCGTTTTGATCATGGAAGATGAAAAAGGGATGGATGAAAAAATTATTGCTGTGCCGGCCAGAAAGCTAAATTCACAGTTCGAAGCCATAGAATCTTACAAAGAACTTCCAGAAAATTTGATCAATAAAATCAAACATTTCTTCGAACATTACAAAGATTTGGAAAAAGGAAAATGGGTGAAAATCACCGCCTTTGAAGACGCGGCCACAGCTCGTAAATTAATCCAAGAAGCAATTGATAGAGCTAAAAAATAATCTACTAACCTCAACTTTTTAATTTATGAAAAAACTTGCAATTATCGCTGTCCTATCAGCTTCACTAAGTAGCTTTAGCGCATTGGCACAAGATACCGCTTCCGAAGGTAAAAATAATTTTGCTGCATTTAAGTCAGAAAATATCGCCTCTCTCAACAAAGAAAAATCAATCATCGACGCTGCAATTTCATGCCTTAACGCTGCAACAAAAACAGAAGATGCCGCGAAATGTCATGAACAGAAAAAAGTTTCGATGGAGTCTGTAAGGCAAGGAAAAGAAGCGCTTCAACAAAAAAGAATTTCTCAAAGAAAAGAGCATTTACAAGATCAGCTAAAAAAGATTGACGAAAAAACTGCTAAATCAGCAAGTAAAACTGCAACTAAATAGGGTTTGTCATCCCTGCGAAAGCGGGGATGCAGACTTGCCTCAACTAAACTTCATCCACATTTTTTCCGGCGATTTTTTCCCTTAAAACCGCATTTACTTTTTCCAATACCAAATTCTCCGCTGCTTTTCCTAACTCTTGTTGAGCCAATAAAATGGCATCACGCGAAGTTCTTTTTAAAATTTCTTCTTCGAGAATTTTTAATTTTTCTGCGATATTTTTTTTCTCAACGCCGTTAAAATTTTCCAAATCTTTTTTGATTATTGTGGCGTCTTGCATCGCTTCAGTTGCAGCTTCAATCAATAGACGATTTTTTATATCGCGTTGCGAATTTTGTAGCGATTCCAGCAACATTTTTTTGATTTCATTTTGATCTAAGTGAAAGGTTGGCTTCACCGCAATTTCTTGTTTCTCGCCGGTAAATTTTTCCTCAGCGCTAACAGTTAAAAGTCCATCCGCATCAAGTTTGAAAGTGACTTGAACTCGCGCTATTCCCGCTTTCAGTGCCGGTATTCCTTTGATTTCAAATTCGGCCAAAGAGCGACAATTTGAAGCTAATTCGCGCTCGCCTTGCACGATGTGCAATTTCATGCCGGTTTGATTATCGGCGTAAGTTGTAAATTCTTTAGTTTTGGAAATTGGAGTTGTGGAGTTGCGAGGAATTATTTTATCGACAATGCCGCCCATCATTTCGATTCCTAGTGATAAAGCGGTGACATCAAGAAGTAAATTTTGTCCTTGTCCGGATAAATTATAAGCCTGCCAAGCCGCGCCAATTGCGACTATGCGATCGGGATCTAGATTGGTGAGAATTTTTTCTGTGCCGAAAATTTCTGCGAGTTTTTTTTGAACTAAAGGAATTCTTGTTGAACCTCCAACCAAGATGACGCCTTTAATTTCATCAGCTTCGAGCTCTAAATCTTCAATTAAATTTTTTGTCAGCATCGCAGTTTTTTCGATTTTATCGAAAATTAATTTTTCAAAATCAGTGCGAGAAAATCCATTTACCTCTTCTTTGCGCGACAATTCTTCCTTCATTTTTCTAGCGTCTTTGAATCCTGCTTTTGTCAGCATTTCATCAAAATCATCGCCACCTAAATGATTATCTCCAGCGACTCCTAAAACTTTAAAAACACCTTTTTGCATTTTTAAAATCGAGACATCAAAAGTTCCGCCGCCCAAATCATAGACGCAATAAAGTCCTTCCGAAGAATTATCTAAACCGTAGGCGAGGGCGGCAGCCGTTGGTTCGTTGACTAGTCGTACAACTTCTAAGTCAGCTAAATTTGCTGCGAGTTTTGTGGCATTTTTTGCCGCTTCATCGAAATAAGCGGGGACGGTGATTACAGCTTTTTTGATTTCGCATTGCAGATTTTTTTCGGCGATATTTTTTAATTTTTTTAGAATTTCGGAAGATACTTCTTCGGGGCGAATTTTTTTGTCGCCAACAATTATTCGTAAAATTTTCTCATCAGAAATTTTGAAAGAAAAATTTTCATTTTTTACATCAGCAAAACTTTTTCCCATCAAGCGTTTGATCGAGGAAATTTCGGTATCGCCATATTGCACAATTGACGGCTGCATATCGCGACCATTTTCATCAGCAAGAATTCGCGCTTTTCCATCTTCAATAATCGCGACGAGTGAGTTTGTGGTGCCAAGATCAATGCCTATGATTACTTCATTGGTGTCTTGATTTTCTGAGGCGTGACCTGGTTCGTGAATTTGTAAAAGTGCCATTTGAATAAATTTTATGGACCCCGTCATGCGACGGGGTGACAAGCTGCGTGAGCTCTCCTCATTTTGTCACCCCGTCGCATGACGGGGTCCATCTTAAATTTTTTGTTTTCTGATTTTTAAATCTTCTAAAGATTTTTTTAGATATTTTGCCTTCACCAATAATTGCGCTGCATCTTGTGTTTCAAGGCTTTGCATTGCTTCAAGAATTAATGATTTAATTTTCGAATTTAATTCTTTTCGCAAATTCTCAATTTCATCTTTAGAAATTTCGGAGATTTTTTCCTGCAATTCGATCGCTTCTTCCAGCGTTGCCATTTCTACCTTAAGCGCTTTTTCATCATTTAAAATATCGCATCCTTGCAACTGTAAAATATAACAAGCGCGCAGAAAATCGTCGGACAAAATTTTGTAAGCTTGGTTAATTTCAATTGATTGAGAAATATCGTCAGAGCTTGATTTATCTGGGTGGAATTGGTGTTGGAATTGAAGATATTTTTTTTCTAATTGCGCCAAATCAATTTCAAAAATTTGCGGCAGAGAAAATAAACTAAAAAAATTCTTCATACTTTAAAACTTTCGCCACAGCCGCAGCGGCCTTTTTCGTTGGGATTTACGAAGTCGAAACCCGATGTTAATTCGTCAGATTTGAAAATCATTTCGCTGCCGATTAAAAACATTGAAGCTTTGGGATCGATGAAAACTTGCACGCCATTTTTGATTACAACATCGTCAAATTTGGTGATGTTTTTTTCTACAATCGCATATTCGATTGTGTAGCTCATGCCAGAGCAGCCGCGGGTGCGAACGCTAACTTTAATTCCTTCGCAAGGTTCTTTTCTGGCGGCTAAAAGCTCTTTGATATGGAAAAAAGCATTGTCGGTGATGGTTAAATAATCGACGATTGACTGACCTGTGTTGGAAAATTTTAGACTCATTATTGATCAGCTTTTTTATTTTTTTTGTAATCTTCAATCGCCGCCTTGATTGCTTCTTCAGCTAAAACTGAGCAGTGAATTTTTACTGGTGGCAAGGATAATTCTTCAGCGATTTGGCTGTTAGTAATTTTCGCCGCTTCGTCGATTTTTTGTCCTTTAATCCATTCCGTTGCAAGTGAGCTCGAAGCAATCGCAGAGCCACATCCAAAGGTTTTAAATCTGGCGTCGGTGATGATTCCATCGTCAGAAACTTTGATCTGCAATTTCATCACATCGCCGCAAGCTGGTGCGCCAACAAGGCCGGTGCCGATATTTTTTTCTTCTTTTGCGAATGATCCAACATTTTGTGGATTTTCGTAGTGGTCTAAAAGTTTTTGTGAATATGCCATTGGTCAATTAACAGTTAACATTTATCAATTATCATTTGATCGAATTTAATCTTTTAGTCCAAGTACCAACTGATAATTGTTAATTGATACTTGTTAATTTTAGTGAGATTTCCAGTTGATCGATTTAATGTCGATGCCGTCTTGCATCATTTCCCAGAGTGGGCTGAGGTCACGAAGTTTACCGACTTTTTCGTTTAGTAATTTTATTGCGAAATCGATTTCTTCCTCAGTTGTAAAACGGCCGATACCAAAGCGAATAGAGGTGTGAGCGAGTTCGTCTTCAACTCCTAGAGAGTGTAAAACGTAAGAAGGTTCGAGTGATGAAGATGTGCAGGCTGAGCCGCTTGAAACCGCTAAATCCTTGATCGCCATGATCATTGATTCGCCTTCGATTCCAGCAAAAGAGAAGTTTAAATTTCCGATCCAGCGTTTTTTTGGATCGTGAATATCTGGGCCGTTGAGATAGACGTGAGTAAGCTTTGTGACATTGTCGTAAAGTTTTTCGCTGAGTTTTTTGATGTGATTAAAATCTTTTTCCATTTCATTTTTGGCGATTTCAGCAGCGAGTCCAAGTCCAACAACAAGTGGAGTTGGAGCGGTGCCAGATCTGATGCCGCGCTCTTGTCCGCCGCCGGAAAAAATTGATTTAATTCGAACTCTTGGCTTGCGACGAATGTAAATTGCGCCGATGCCTTTCGGTCCGTAAATTTTGTGACCAGAAATGCTCATCAAATCGATATTCATTGCTTCGACATCAAGTGGAATTTTTCCGAAAGCTTGTGCGGCGTCGGTGTGAAAAAATGCGCCTTTTTTGCGACAGATTTTTCCGATTTCTGCAAGTGGTTGGATGGTTCCGATTTCGTTATTTACTGCCATTATTGAAACCACGCAAGTCTTGTCGGTGATTGCTGCTTCTAATTTGTTTAGATCAATCATTCCATCTTGTTCAACTGGTAAAAAAGTGACGGAAAAACCTTCCTGCTCAAGATCGCGTGCGGAATTGATTACGCATTTATGTTCGGTGGCAATAGTGATGACATGATTTTTTCCAGAAGCGCCGTAGAAGCGTGCTACGCCTTTGATGGCGAGGTTGTTTGATTCGGTGGCGCCGGAAGTGAAGAAGATTTCTTTTTCATCAGCGTTGATTAATTGCGCTACTTGTTTGCGGGCGATTTCGACTAATTCTTCTGATCTCCAGCCAAAGCTGTGAGTGCGTGAATGGGGATTGCCGAAATCGTTTTTCATGCAATTTGTAACGGCATCGATGACGCGCGGATCCATTGGGGTTGTGGCTTGGTAATCGAGGTAGATGGGAAGTTTTAAGTTCATTTATTTTGGAATATTTAAGTTAGTAGAGCTCGGCCCGTTATCCTCCCCTTGAGGGAGTATAACAGACCGAGTTTATTTTTTATTTCTTGTGTAAAATTCGCTCCACACCGCGATGAATTTTTTTATTTCATCGGCTGTGGTTTCAGTGCCTAAGCTCACGCGAATAGCGCTTTTGGAAAATTCTGCTGCAATTCCCATCGCTTTTAAAACTCGTGATTCTGCGGTGGTTCCAGAAGTGCAAGCCGGTCCGGCGCTGACGCAAATTTTGTTTAAATCGAAATTTATTAATTGTGTTTGGGCGTCGGCATTTTTGGTCGCGATGTAGCTGGTATTGGGAAGGCGAGCGACTTGGTTTGAAAAAATTTCGACATCAGATCCGCCGATTTTTTTTATCTCCGCTTCCATTTCATCGCGCAAAATTTCGACATTTTTATAAAGATCAATTTTTTTTGCGGCTAATTTGCAAGCTGCGCCGAAGCCAGCAATTCCAGCGACATTCACGGTTCCTGCCCGTTTAGATTTTTCTTGTTTGCCGCCGTAAATTAATGGTTTTATTTCGAGAGCTTTGCGGAATAAAAGAGCTCCAACTCCTTGAGGGCCATTGATTTTGTGGGCTGAAATCGAAGCGAAATCGGCGTTAATTTTTTCTAAATCCACCGGAATTTTTCCGGCTGCTTGTACGATGTCGCAATGAAATAATCCGCCTTTT
The DNA here is from genome assembly GCA_945875865.1 of Rhizobium sp. Q54. GTDB lineage: Bacteria > Pseudomonadota > Alphaproteobacteria > Rickettsiales > UBA1997 > UBA2645. The sequence goes on along the minus strand of CAMCMF010000006.1, from coordinate 23,822 downwards.
TGGTGAGTTAATTTTGCAACTTCTTCAAGTTTTTGAATGGCGCCGGTTTCATTATTGGCAAGCATTAGAGAGAGAATGAAACTGCCATCTTGCGGCAATTTTTTTTCTAAATCATCAAGATCAATCAAACCATTTTTCAAAGCTTTGATTTCGATAATTTCCTTATCAGTGGGACGACAATTGAAAACAGAAGAATGTTCGAAAGTGCAGAAGAGAATTTTTTTCACATCAGTGCCGAAGAAAACCATGTTGGTTGCTTCGGTTGAACCGCTGTTGAAAACCACTTCGTAAGTATGGGCGTTGAGTAGATTTTTTAATTCATTTCGCGCTTCTTCAACGAGCTGACTTGCCAATCTTCCCAAGTGATGAGTTGATGAACTATTGAGCGGATGTTGATAGGCCTCGAGCATTTTAGACAAAGCTTCAGGAGCTATTTTTGTTGTAGAGTTGTAATCAAGAAAAATCATAAATTCTGCAGCGAAATTGAATCGAGATAATCGTAAATTCTATTTTCCAAACCGTGCCACAAATGGTGAGTTTTGCATTTCACGCCGACATTGACGCAGCCTTTTTTCTCAGTTTTGCAGCGCGTCATTTTTATCGGTTCGCCAATGGCTTTTACGATTTGGGCAACTGTAATTTCATCGCGTTTTTTTTCTAAAATATATCCGCCGCCAGGGCCTTTAACTGAAGAGACGATGCCGGATTTTTTTAAATGCGAAAAAATCTGTTCGAGGTAAGAAAGCGAAATTTTTTGGCGTTGAGAAATAGTGAGCAAAGATAGCGGTTGACCAGTTGAGTCATCAGAAATTTCTAACACTGCCATCACGGCGTAGCGCGCTTTTGTTGTTAAGATCATATTTTTTTGTGAGGGAAAATTTGTCCGACTGTTTTACTAGGTTATTATTGCAATTAGCAACTAACAATTAGCAATTAACAAATTCAGAAATTGCTACTTGTTAATTGCTAATTGCCCAATACTTTGCCCGCCTCTTTTCCATGAAGAGAGATATTTAAATCGTTTAGATTTGAATTAAAAAATTACTAAAACTTCTAACCAGAAAGCCGGCGCCGACCTAAACAACACGCGCGCTACATAGGTTTTCATTATTTCCAAAACATGACTACTAAAACACAAACTAACGAGCAGGATATTAATCCATTTGCTCAAGAAAATTTTGCTGAGCTTTTCGAAGAATATGAAAAAGACAGTCAACAGCTTGTTGAAGGCACCGTTGTAAAGGGTGTAATTGTTGGTATCCAGGATAAGGGTGTAGCAGTTGATATTGGTGCGAAATCTGTAGGATTCGTCGACATCATGGAATTTAAACGCGATGGCGAAATCAATGAAGGTGACGTTGTAGACGTGTTTCTTGAGCGCTTGGAAAATAGAAGAGGCGAATTGGTGATCAGCCGCGAAAACGCGCGCCGTCACAATAACTGGAACTTCTTGAAACATTGCCTCGAAGATAAAACTACCATCGAAGGAAAAATCCTCGGACGTGTTAAAGGCGGCTACGCTGCTGACATTAATGGCATCACTTGTTTCTTACCAAAAAGCCAAGTTGATACCGTTCTTCTTTCTGACGATGCTTTCTTGATCGGAAAAGTTGAAAAATTACAAGTTCTTAAAATTGATGAAATCCGCGGAAACGTTGTGGTTTCTAGAAGAGCTGTGCTTGAATCTCAACGCAATGTTGAAAAAGACAAAGTTCTTTCAACCATCAAAGTTGGTGATGCGCTTGACGGTATGGTTAAAAATATTACTGACTACGGCGCCTTCGTTGATTTCGGAAGTTTCGACGGTCTATTGCACTTAACTGATATTTCTTGGTGCCGTGTTAAACATCCATCAGAAGTTTTAAAAGTTGGTCAACAAATCAAAGTTCAAGTCATTAAATATGACGAAGCAACCAAGCGCGTGTCTCTTGGCATGAAGCAATTGCAGCAAAATCCTTGGGAATCTATTTCTCAAAGATATCCAGTGGGCGCAACTCTGAAAGGTAAAGTGACTAACATCACGAGCTACGGCGCTTTCATTGAAATCGAACCTGGTATCGAAGGTTTAGTTCACGTTTCTGAAATGAGCTGGTTGAAAAATAACACCACTCCAAATAAAGGAATTGCTGCTGGAACTGAAGTTGAAGTGATGGTGCTTGACGTTAACTCTCAAAGCCACCGTATCTCTTTGGGTATGAAGCAATGTGAGAAAAATCCTTGGCAGGCTTTCTCGGAAAAAAATAAAGTCGGCGATATCGTTGAAGGTGTAGTTCGTAACTTCACTGAATTCGGTTTATTCGTTGGATTTGACAGTGGAGTTGATGGTTTAGTTCATGCTTCTGACATCGCTAATGGCGGCATCAACGAAGAAATCCAAAAGAAATATAAATCGGGCGATAAAATCAAAGTTATGGTTTTGGGCAGCAACTACGAAAAAGAACGCATTTCTCTAGGTATCAGACAATTAGACATCAAAAACTTCCAAGATGAAATCGATAAAATTTCTGAAAATTCGATCGTGTCTTGCGTGGTGATTGCGGTTAAAAAAGATTTCTTAGAAGTTGAGTTGGATTCTGGCTTGAAAGCTATCATCAAAAGACTTGATCTTTCTAGAAATAAACAAAACCAACGCACTGAAAAATTCGAAGTCGGTGATCGTTTGGAAGCAAAAGTCATGATGTTCAATAAAATCAGCGGCAAATTGCTTCTTTCAATCAAAGACATGGAAGCCGAAGAGCAAGAAGCTCATATTTATTCTGAGTCTTCTAGCGGAGCAACAATCGGCAGTATCGCTGGCGACGTTCTTGGCTCGCTTTCAGTAGTTGAAAATAAAGAGTAAAATTCCCGCCTTCGCTAAAGCTTCGGCAGGCAGGCTCGTTCGCATAAAATAGCGGACTTGTCCGCCATAGCCTTGGCGAAGGCGGATTTTTTTATCAAAATTATGCAATCGCCAAATCACATCGCAGCGTTAATTTACCTCAAAGACAAAGTGCATAAGTGGAAAAATGTCGCACTGATGTTGGCGGTGTTTACTTCATTTTTATTGTTGAAATCCATCTTTGGTTTTGGCTTTGAAGGCGGTATGATTGAAGAGGCTTCAATTGCTAGCATCAAGCTTGATCAGGTGATTTTTGAAGATGATTTTAGAAGTAAAATTCTTAAAGAAATTGCTGATGAAGATTCAATCAAGGCTGTAATCGTCAATATTGACAGTCCAGGCGGCGGAATTGTTGGCAGCGAAATTCTATTTAATGATTTGCGCGCAATTGCAGAAAAAAAACCGCTGGTGGTTTTGATGGGATCTGTCGCGGCTTCGGGTGGCTACATGGCAGCGATTGCGGCAGATTATATCGTAGCTCATAATGGCACGCTTACAGGTTCAATTGGGGTTTTGATGGAAGCGCCGAATGTTGAAGTTTTAGCCGAAAAAATTGGAGTTAAATTACGCACTTACAAATCGGCACCGATGAAAGGTTCTCCGTCACCATTTGAAAAAACTAATCCACTAGTTGATCAGGTTATTCAAGGTTCAATCGATGATTCTTATAAATTTTTTACTGATTTAGTTAAGGCTAGAAGAGGCGAAAAATTGAACAAAAAAATGCTCGATATTGCTTTCGATGGTCGCGCTTTTACCGGAAGACAGGCTTTGGAAATCGGTTTAGTTGATAAAGTTGGCAGCAAAGCGGATGCAATAAAATATCTCGAAAGCCTAAAAGTGGATGTAAAAAATTTACCAATTCACGAAGTTGAAATTTCTCAAAGTGATAAAAAGTTTTTAGATAAATTTTTAAGCATTTTACCATTTTTTAATGATGGAAAATTTGCGAGTCGTGGCGAAGAAATCATGGCGATCATGCCCTAGCTGCAGCCTTTATTAGTAAGGCTTAGCGAGGCATGAAACATTTTGTAGTTTTATATTTGCTATTTAATTTTCGCCTTCTAGCTTCCGCCGCCCTTGAGGGAGCCACACAGGCTTCTTAAGCGAGATTTTTCTCAAAGTTTTTTACGAACTTATTCTACTAACCAATCAGTTAAATTTATGACTAACAACAACGAGATTTTTGACAGAGTTAAAAAAATTATTATCAACCATTTGGGAGCTGAAGAAGTTAAAGTTACTGAAGTAGCAAGCTTCATCGATGATCTTGGTGCTGATAGTTTGGATCAAGTTGAATTGGTTATGGCTTTTGAAGAAGAGTTCGGAATCGAAATTCCAGACGAAGCTGCTGAAAAAATCACAACTGTTGGCAGCGCTGTTAAATACATTTCTGAAAATATGTAATTGCGGCGTCTAGCGACAAAAATTGAGCCTCCGAGAAGAAATTCCCGGGGGCTTTTTTTTGTCTTAGCCTCCTTTGCAAAAGGAGGTGGCCGAAGCGAAGCTGAGGTCGGAGGATTTTGGTAAAGTATCCTGAATTTCTAATGACGGATCTGGGTTTAAGAGAATCACCCGTCATCGCTCACGCGATGCCACCCTCTTTTTCAAAGAGGGTTAAGAAAGAAGAGGATCACACAACCCAGCCGCAACAAATCCTTCCATCCGTAAGCGACAAGAATCGCATTTTTGGCAGGGATAAAACTTCTCATCTTTTTCAATTGGATCGTAGCAGGAATGAGTTTGGGAATAATCAACGCCGAGCTTTATTCCTTCTTCAATAATTTCTTTTTTACCCATTTTCATGAGAGGAGCGTGAATTTTGAAATGGCCTTTGTGATCAACGCCAGCAGCGGTTGCCAAGTCTGCCAGTTTTTCAAAAGCTGCAATAAAATCCGGACGACAATCGGGATAGCCGCTATAATCTACGGCATTAACTCCGATAAAAATATCGAAAGCACCAATCACTTCGGCATAAGCTAGCGCGAAGGAAAGGAAAATTGTGTTGCGGGCGGGGACGTAAGTGACGGGAATTTCATCATCAGCACCTTGTTTTTTTGGCACCGCAATTTCATCGGTTAGTGCGGAACCGCCAAAAAGGCGTAAATCGATTTTAGCAATTTTATGTTCTTTGACGCCAAAATTTTTAGCAATTTTCGTTGCGGCGGTGATTTCAATTTCATGTCTTTGTCCGTAAAAAAAACTTAGAGCATAAATTTCAAAGCCAAACTTTTTCGCGATTGCCAAAACTGTAGTCGAATCAAGTCCGCCACTTAGCAGCACGATTGCTTTTTTCATAAAATTTTTTTTGAGAAATAATATTTTTAAATAATCAGTTTCGGATTGTCATAGTAATTGGTTTTTGTCTGTTCGTCATAACATCACTCTTCAGTGTCATCCCCGCGAAGGCGGGGATCCAGAGAATCTTTAGACAAGCTGGATCCCCGCCTTCGCGGGGATGACAAACTAAAAAAATGAAGTCGGTTTCTTGAATCAAGTTTGGTATAGGTCTAATTATCGTCATCTTGAAAGAGGATAATTAGGCCGAATATGATTTAAAAGAAGCGCAAGAGTTTTGTTGCGATTCTTAATTACCAATTGTTAATTGCTAATTGTTATTCGGGGGTGGTTAGCTCAGGTTTTTATCGTTAAGAAAATGACCTAAATGGTCATTTTTAGATAAAAACGGGAAAAGGAGCGAAGCGACGCGTTCCCAGTATCTCAATCGTCTTCGACCCCGTTGAATAACGGGGGAGAAAAGCGATTGAAGATTTTTTAGTTTTTATTCGGGTGGTTAGCTCAGTTGGTTAGAGTGCTACGTTGACATCGTAGAGGTCGGAAGTTCGAGTCTTCTACCACCCACCATTTTTTTTAAATATTGGAGAGATTTATGACTAAGAATTATAAACCAACACTGAGAACAATAATTGAAAGAACGGCCGAAGAAGAGTTAGTGGAGGCATCTATTATAGATAATAGCAGTTCTAATACTGACGCAAATGGATATGAGATACCTAGGAGCATTCATGGAGGTACTGAAGGTGCTAATCAGACTCTCGTTAATATGGATGAAGCTTTACAAAACTTCAATTTAACAATATCAGAAGATGAGAAAAAGCTATTAGTTAAAAATGCCCAAATAAGCCAAGCTCTTCATAATCCAGGGGAAGCTAAGGTAGGCTATCAAGCTGTGCAAAACATTCTAAGTAATAAAGACAACAATCAAGCTAAGCTGACTCTAATACTGGAAAAGCAAAAAGCCTCCCCGGTGGATTTTGGTTTGAGCTCTTTCTTTTCTTTCATTGCGGCAATGCTCGAGCTTGATGATGAAAAGCAGAGTGAGGTTGAGCTTGCTAAAGTCATGACAAAATTTGCTTTCTTGGGTGAGGATAATCTTTCACAAGATAAGCGCATAACTAAAGTCATAGAAGCACAACGCAGTATTTCTGGCGAAGGTGCGACGGAGGTAATAACTACAGGAGCTCAAGAAAAAGTTCAAGGTGACGATCAGCCTTCCCAACCTCAAGAAGCTCCAGCGCTTTCTGATGCATCGAAGAAAAAGATCCAAGAGAAAATTACAAAAGATCGAGAAAAATTCTTAAAGGAAGCGGCGGAAGGTAGTAAGATCAGTGGCAAAGCCATGGCAATCACCGCTGGTAAGGCTGCAACTTGTATCGCTCTAAGCGTAGCGATTCCGGGATTTGGACTTTTTGCGGCGGTAGCTTTTCTTTATTTGACGCGTGGTGTGGGGAATGATGATAGGAGTAAAGAGAACGAATTGAAGGAGAAGTTAGAGCAGGCTGAGCTTCGGTTGGATGGCACGACTGGAGGAACCTCAAGAGCAGGTTTTATAAGAGTAGGTCAAGATGGTGGCTATGGAGGGTCTTCATCAACGGAGGGAGAAAATCATCAAGAAGTTGGGAAAAAAAATAATGCGGTGGCAAGTGATAAAGTTGCAGGCAATGCGCTAAAAGATCTGGGTGCAGAGAAGACAAGACTTGAGGGTGTAAAAGCCAATTTGCAAGGACGAGTGGGAATGGGTCCTCAATTAGAAGTAGGATTTAAAGCAAATTCATATCTAAAGAAATCTATCATTGCTTCAGATCCTCTGTATGACAATTCGCCAAGTTACATAGCAGAGGGTAACTCGGCAAATTTTAATCAGCTAAGAAGCGTCGACGCTAATCATTATGTTCTTGCTTCAACGGAAGCTATCATTGAGGATGAGCCATTATATCATGCTGGTGGCAGCGAGCAAAGTGATGGCAATACAGGTGACAATAATAATTATGAGGTACTCCACATCGTTGATCCGGTACTGTATCCACTCGCAAATAGGGCAGAGGGGTATGACAATATGATGAAGGGTGGTGAAATGAGGCTGGATGCATATCAAGAAGTCTCGAAAGTCATGAGTAATCTCGGGGACGATATGAGTAGCAAAAAAACTGGTTCAGCAAATAATTTACCTACAAATAAAGATTCAGTAGGTAAAGGGCGCCCATAATAAGAAAGAAATGCCCTAGAGTTTAAAAAACCCTACTCATCCAACCTCAGCGCCGCTAAAAACGCGCTTTGGGGAATCTCCACATTACCAATTTCTCTCATCTTTTTCTTGCCCTTCTTTTGCTTATCCAACAATTTTCTCTTCCGCGAAATATCCCCACCGTAGCATTTGGCGGTCACATCTTTTCGCATCGCTGAAATTGATTCTCGCGCCACAATTTTTCCACCAATCGCCGCTTGAATCGCAATCGCAAACATTTGTCTGGGAATTAATTCTTTCAACTTCATGCAAATTGCACGACCGCGACTTTCGGCGCGAGTTTTGTGAGTGATGAATGAAAGTGCATCAACCGGCTCAGCATTAACCATAATCGCCAATTTCACCAAGTTACTTTCCTCGTAACCATCCATTTGCCAATCGAAGCTGGCATAGCCGCGCGAGCAGGATTTTAAGCGATCGTAAAAGTCGTAAACAATTTCATTGAGTGGCAAGCGATAAATCAACATGGCGCGATCTCCGACATAGCTCAGATCTTTTTGGATGCCGCGTTTTTGGGTGCAAAGATCGAGAACGGAACCGAGATATTCATCCGGCGTCATGATTGTAGCCTTGATCCACGGCTCTTCCATGAATTCGATTTTTGTTGGATCGGGCATTTCTGCGGGCGAGTGAATTTCGATAATTTCTCCAGAGCCGCGTTCGGCATTTTGTTCATTGCTGCGCAAGTGAATTTTGTAAATTACTGAAGGTGCTGTTGTGATTAAATCGAGATCGAATTCACGTTCCAAACGTTCCTGAATAATTTCCAAATGCAGTAAACCTAAAAAGCCGCAGCGAAAGCCGTGGCCCAAAGCAGTAGAGGTTTCTGCTTCATATTCGAAAGAGGCGTCGTTGAGATGAAGCTTGCCCAAAGCATCGCGAAATTTTTCAAATTCTGAAGAGTCGATCGGATAAATTCCGCAAAAAACTACTGGTTGAGATTGTTTGAAACCCGGCAGCAAAGTGGCGTTTTCATTGCTGGCTAAAACGATGGTGTCTCCCACTTTACAATCTGCGACTTGCTTGATTTGGGCGTTGATGAAGCCAACTTCGCCGGCTTTTAAATCATCGCAGAAATATTTTTTCGGCGTGAAAAATCCGACAGAATCAACTTGATAAACAGCGTTCGCCGCGATCATTTTTATTTTTTGTCCTTTTTTTAACGAACCGTCGATAACCCGCACCAGCACGATAACGCCGAGATAGGTGTCGTACCAACTATCGATCAATAAAGCTTTGAAATCGCCATCGGGATTTCCTTTTGGAGCGGGTAATCTTTTTACAACAGCTTCGAGAGTTTCGTGAATTCCGACGCCAGTTTTTGCGGAAACTAAAATCGCATCTGAAGTGTCGATGCCGATTACTTCCTCAATTTGTTTTCTAACTTTTTCTGGATCGGAAGCGGGTAGATCAATTTTATTTAAAACCGGAACGATTTCATGATTATTGTTAATCGCTTGATAAACATTGGCGAGAGTTTGCGCTTCGACACCTTGGGTTGAATCGACTACTAAAATCGAGCCTTCGCAAGCAGCAAGACAACGAGAAACCTCGTAAGCGAAATCGACGTGGCCGGGAGTATCCATCAAATTTAGCATGTAAGTATTTCCGTCATCAGCCTTGTAAGAAAGGCGCACGGTTTGTGCCTTGATCGTGATGCCGCGCTCTTTTTCAATATCCATCGAATCAAGAATTTGCGCCGTCATTTCACGATCAGAAATCGCGCCGCATTCTTGAATTAAGCGGTCGGAAAGCGTTGATTTACCGTGATCGATATGGGCAACGATGGAAAAATTGCGGATGAGTGAGAGATGATTTTGAGACATTTTATTTTATTTTTTTGGAATTTTTCCCGAGTCGTTTTTTAGCATCTTTAATATTGCTTGGAGTCGGGAGCTTTTCTGGCATGGTTCCGCCGAGATCAACAATTGTTTTACGAACCTTTTTTCCGACATCAAGATGTGTTTTGTTTGCTTCGCTTTGGCCAAAAATATTTTCGCGTTTAATTCTAGCATCGGCTTGAGTTGCGCGAAATAAATTCGCCGCCAACTCCTCGCTGCCCATATGATCAAGAATGGTTTCTTTTGGTTTTAAACCTTTCTTTTTATGAATGTCTTTTTGACGTAATCCACCATACAAGCCCATATAACCAAAATCCTGAAAACTGGCGTAATTACTGACCCCAGCAGCTTTTGCAGTACTGGCTAATTTTTTATTATGCTCAGTAACTTCGCTACGCAAATAAACACGATTGCGATCTTCAATCATCTGATCCTGCAATTCTTGCTTTCTCGTTTGAATAGCAAAATAGGTCTGAGCCAGCGCCACCTCTTCCTTCCGAGGATCACTATTTTGTGCGATTAAGTAACAAGCGTAACGTGATAATTGAAAATCGGAAATTTCTCGACCACCGATCAAGCCATACTGGTTGCGGGACGGTTGGGTTTCGCTCACGTGAGCGAAATGCAAATCAACCGCTTGTTTACTGGTTTCGCAAGCTATCTTCGCTCTTTCAATTACTGGCAAAAATTTGCTATATTCAGTATAGCCAAGAAGTTTAAAAAGGTCACGCGCCCGCCATAATTCTTTACCGGCAGCATTAACTTGTTTGATTTTTTCAAAGATATTTTTGTTCATAGTGATGAGGGTTTAGGATTTGTGGTTTACGAATTAATGATTAAAAATTCGTCGCTTCCGAAACTAATTTTTAATTTTTAAATCGTAATTAATTTTCATGTCAGATCATAAACTCCAGCCGGTTCGGGGAACGAAAGACCTCTTTGGTGACGAGATAAAACTCTTTAATCACATCATCGAAAAATCAAAAAAACGTAGCGAAAATTTTGGTTTTGAAGAATTACAAACTCCGATTTTTGAATTTAGCGAAGTGTTTGAGCGCAATCTGGGCGAGACTTCGGACATTGTTTCAAAAGAAGTTTATAAGTTTGAAGATCGTTCAAATAATTTTTTAACGCTGCGTCCAGAATTTACTGCTGGCGTCGTGCGCGCTTTAGTTTCTAACGGCGAATTGATGCAGGTTATGCCGAGAAAGCTTTTTTCTTTCGGTCCTATTTTTCGTTACGATCGTCCGCAAAAAGGTCGTCAGCGTCAGTTCCATCAAATCAATGCCGAAATTTTTGGTGAAGATAATTTATTTTGCGATGTGGAAGTGATCCTTCTTGCAGCGGCTATTCTCAAGGATTTGGGGATTTTGGAAAAAACTACTCTCGAAATAAATTCGCTAGGCTGTTTGGAAACGAAAAAAAATTATGAAGTCGCGCTCACCGAATATTTTACGAAATTTAAAAATGATTTATCGGCAGATTCGCAAACGCGTTTAGAAAAAAATCCGTTGCGCATCCTTGATTCTAAAGATGCTGGAGACATTGAACTTTTGGCTGATGCGCCGGAAATTTCGAAGTTTTTTTCTGCTGAAGCAAAATCGCGTTTTGATGAAATTCTAAATCTGCTTACAAAATTCGGTGTGAAATACCGCGTCAATCAACGCTTGGTGCGTGGTTTGGATTATTACACTTCGACAGTTTTTGAATTTGTAATGTCGCATGAAGGCGCGCAAAACACAGTTTTGGCGGGTGGTCGTTACGATAATTTAGTGGAAAAAATGAGCGGCAAAAAAGTGCCGGCGATTGGCTTTGCAGCTGGTGTTGAGCGCTTGATGCTTTTGATCGAAAATAAAGTACAAAAAATTCGTCCAATTGCAGTAAATTATATTTCGCAAAAAGAAAAAATTTACGCTTTCGAAATCACACAAAAACTTCGTAATTCTGGCTTTGTTGCGGAATTTATTTTTGAAGGAAATTTCAAAAAACAAATGAAACGCGCTTCACAAAATAATTCACGTTTTGTCGTAATTATCGGCGAAGATGAAATGAAAAATGGCGAAGTTTCTGTGAAGGATTTTGACAATGCTAAGGAGCAGAAAGTTAAGCAGGAGCTTTTGGTTCATTATCTTGAGGGGAAGCTATAAAAGAAAGGTGGACCCCGTCATGCGACGGGGTGACAATTTGGTGGTACTCGTGCCCCAAGCAGTGTCACCCCGTCGCATGACGGGGTCCATCTTCAATAAATTTTAAATATGTTTTCAACTCTCTTCAAACTCAAAAATTTCGAAAAAAATTTCCGCTTTTTTGCGCCTTTTTCTTTGGCGTGTTTTTTAGGTTTTTTAACTTTCGCAATTTTTGCCATCATCAATTCGCCCAATGATTATCAGCAATCAAACGCGGTGAAAATAATGTATGTGCATGTTCCGGCGGCATGGATGGCATTGTTAATTTATACGCTGATGGCGGCGTTTAATCTCTCGGGATTCATCTGGAAAAATCCGTTTTTTTATCTCATCGCAAAATCAATTGCGCCGATTGGATGTGTTTTTACTTTTATCACGCTAATCACCGGCAGCCTTTGGGGCAAGCCGATTTGGGGCAGTTGGTGGGTTTGGGATGCGCGACTAACTTCGGTGTTAATTTTATTTTTTCTCTATCTTGGTTACATAATTTTGCTCAGCTCTTTTGATGATAAAAATAAGGGTGAAAGAATCGCGGCGATTATTTCCATCGTCGGTTTCATTAATGTGCCGATCATCAAATTTTCTGTCGAATATTGGAATTCACTTCACCAGCCGGCCAGCATCATGCGCTCAGGCGGCGTCTCGATTCATCCTACAATGTTGCAGCCATTACTTTTGATGTTTGGAGTTTATTTTTCTTATTTTGTTTTCCTCTCGCTGCTTCGCGTTCGAAGCGAAATCCTAATTAAAAAATTACAAAAATGACTTACGTAGTTACCGATAATTGTGTGCGTTGCAAATACACCGATTGTGTTTCGGTCTGTCCGGTTGACTGTTTTTATGAAGGTGAAAATATGTTGGTGATCGATCCTGATGCCTGTATCGATTGCGGTGTTTGTGTGGTGGAATGCCCAGCTGAAGCGATCTCGCCCGAAGCTCCGGAATTATCAAAATGGGTGGAGATCAATCGCAAATATGCAAAACTTTGGCCGGTGATTACCAAGAAAAAAGATGAACTTACGGAAGCAAAAGAAATGGATGGGATGAAAAATAAATTTGAAAAATTTTTCGATCCACGTCCAGCAAAACAAAAATAATTTTCATGACTGAACTTTTAAAAAACAAAGAAGCTCTTGTGCATTTAAAAAAGCCGAAGGCGATAATTTTTGATTGGGACAATACTCTGGTTGATACTTGGCCATTGATTCAATATTCCATCGATAAGACCATGAGTGAGATGGGTCGCGAGGCTTGGGGTTTGGAAAAAGTTCGCGATAATGTTCATAAATCGATGCGCGAATCTTTTCCAATAATTTTTGGTAATGATTGGGAAGAGGCCGGCAAGATTTATAAAAATAATTATCGCTCAATTCAGCTCGAACGCATCAGATTTTTACCGCATGCTTTGGAATTAATTAAAAAAATTCATGAGCAAGGAATCACGCAATTTATCGTCAGCAATAAAATCGGCGTGAGTTTGCGCAAAGAAGCAAAGCAACTTGAAGTGGATAGATTTTTTTTCGCGGTAGTTGGAGCGAATGATGCAAATGCTGATAAGCCAAGCCGAGAGCCAGTTGAGCTTGCCTTGCTTGGCTCTGATATCGATTGTAAAAAAGATGAAGTTTGGTTTATTGGTGATACCATTGCCGATGTGGAATGTGCTTATGCTTCAGGTTGTACGCCGATAGTTTACGGATATTCTTCGAATCAAATTTCTAAAACTATTTCAAAAGAAATTTTAGCGAAAGGAAAGGAAGGGAAGGGCGCGATTCCGGTTTATTTTGATCATCAAGAGTTGATAGAGCTCCTCTAAAAATTAGGATTTTTCGAGGAATTCTGAAATCAGCTTCAAGAAGCCGAGAATGTCATAAAGGGCGCCTCTAAAAATTAGGATTTTTCGAGGAATTTTGAGTTTTAACAAATTTGCGAGAAGGTAAGCGTATTAGATATACGTGCTCTCGAGCAAATTTGTTAAAACTCAAAATTACCGGAAAAGACAATTTTTAGAGATGCCCTAAAGGCTTATCAAACCACTTATTAACCACCACTTCGATTGATTCTTTTTTGATTGGTTTAGAAATAAAATCATCCATTCCGGCCTCGAGACATTTTTGCTTATCATCCATTCCGGCATTCGCAGTTAGCGCGAAAATTAATGCTGGTTTTTTCTCATTTCTTTCTGCTTCGATTTCTCTGATTTTTGCTGTAGCTTTAAAGCCATCCATCACCGGCATCATGCAATCCATCAAGATGAAATCATAATGGACATGCAGGAATTTATTCAAAGCTTCCTGACCATTTTCAGCGCATTCGATTTGGAAACCGAGGCGCTTCAGAATTGTTGATGCAACCTTCATATTTACTTCATTATCTTCGCAAAGCAGAACTTTTAAATGCCTAGTTTTCGTGTCAGGTTCTTTGATTTGTCCTTTTTCAATCAAGGCGCCTTCTTCTTCGTAATAAGTGATTTGTAGCGCAAAAAATAGCGCCATTAGCAAGCGATCCTTCTTGATTGGTTTATTTACGACGCGATTGAAAAGTTTTAATTTATCTTGCGAAATTTTTAGTTTTTCTTGGGCAGAAATTAGCAAAATCAAAGGAATATTTTTGAGTTGATCACTATTTCTAATTTTTTCAGCGAGGCTTATGGCATCAACTTCGGCATGGGAATTATGACTGATAATAATCGCATTAACTCCTTCAACTTTTTCGATGCTTGGCACGATTGATTCTTCATCAATTCCGAATTCAGCAATATCGTTGGAAATTTGGATAATATTTTTTTCCAATTGCAGCTCGTCAAAATATTTGCCGAGAATCTTGGCGGAGATTTCATTATTTTCGATGAGGATAACTTTTTTACCGATGATTTCTTCTTTTTGTTTGACGTAAATATCATATTTTTGCGCTTCTGATTCTTGCATTGGAATGGTGAACCAAAAATTCGATCCTTTGCCTTGTTCGCTAGTAACGCCGATTTTTCCATACATCAATTCAACCAATTCTTTGCTGATCGAAAGGCCAAGACCAGTGCCGCCATATTTGCGAGTTGTAGACATGTCAACTTGCGTGAAAGCAGTAAACATATTTGGAATTTTTTCTGGCGGAATACCGATGCCGCTATCGCGAATATTGAAGTTGATGAAGAAGAAGCTTCCTTTGGTTTTTTCTAATCTGACATCGATAAAAATCTGTCCGTAATAAGTGAATTTGATGGCGTTATTTACCAAATTATTCATGATTTGGCGCAATCTTCCGGAGTCGGAAACTAGAGAAATTGGCACATCATTTTCGATGTTGGTTATAATTTCTAATCCCTTGGTAGTAGCCGATGCTGACATGAGATCGGCGATGTCTTCGATTAGATCGCTCAAATCGAAAGTGATCATTTCCAGATCAATCTTTTTGGCTTCGATTTTAGAGAAATTGAGAATGTCATTTAGGATCGCGAGCAATGCATCTGCTGAGCGATAAATGGTGTTTGCTTGATCAAGCTCTTCGGCCGCTATTTTTCCAGAATCGCGCAGCACTTGGCTCATACCGATAATTCCATTCATCGGAGTACGTAGCTCGTGACTCATATTGGATAAGAATTGGCTTTTCGCGACACTCGCAGATTCTGCAGCAATTTTAGCATTGATCAATTCTCGCACGAATGGTCCGATTCTCATGCGGCGGAATAAATAAACTGTTCCCATGAAGAATATGGCGACGCCAATTGATGAGCCAACCGAGATCATAAGTTGGAAGGTTAAATTTTTGACAGCGCGTTTTTCTTGATAGCCGGCGATTGCGGTGATGTTATATTCTGTCGATTTTTGGAAGCTGGTGAAAATGCATTCTCCCATTTTAAATTCGAAGGGAAGTTGGTTGTTGGTGGTGGGATGAAATTGTCTGACTATTTCATCAAGCCGCGTTTCATTTTCTAAATCTGATTTTTTAAATTTGTCGCGTAGGAAGCTTTTGGAATTGGCGATTAAATCATAATTGCTGTCGAGAATCATGTAGCAGATGTCATCATCACCGAAAACCCAATCGATTTGTCTTTGAATAACTTCGATTGGAACTTGCGCGATAAAAGTGCCGATCGGTTGTAAATTATCATAATCGATACGTAAGGTTGCAGGAAGCATTTCGTAGGATGAGATGTCGGTTTCGATGTGAGTTAATTGTCCAATTTTTAGCTTCCAAGCCTTTTTCAACTGCGTTTCTTTAAGCGGAAAATATGCCGCAGGATCAATTGGTTTTTTTAAAACACCTTCATCGGAAGTGATAATAATTTTTCCATTAGGATTAACGAAATTGATGCTAATCCAAGAAGAGACGTTTCTTTGAGCGATATCCTTGTTGAGAGTTTTTTTGAGAATCTGCGCGATAACAGTTTTTTTATTTTCACTATTCATGGTGAGCAATTTATCGCCCACATAATTCAGATAATTTTCTACAGCGCTAATCGCACCGGTTGCAGCTTTTTCAATCACGCCACTTTGGAATTTTACTTGTTTATCAACGTTAAGCCAAAAATTATTATAGATCAGAAAAGCGTTGATTAGCAGCCAGCCAAATACCAAAGATGTGATGATGTAAGAGAAGATCGAGTAAGAGCGACCAAGATCAGTGGTTTTATTTTTCTGATTTTTTTTGCTAAAAATTCTGTCATGCCTTTTGTGAATGTTGCGAAATCTTGAAGGGTAAGTCGGATCAAACTCGCTGCGCTTTACTATTTTATCGTGGTAATATTCGTTACGTCCAAAGAGAAATAGGATAATATAATAGGAAATTTTTTCTAAGATCAGGATAATGAAGTTGCGTTTATAGGGGCTCTTTCGTGGGGATTTTTTTGCTGAATTTATGTCGGACTGTTTCAAATTGCTGAGATTATTGGTGATCATTGACTCAAGAGCGCCTCTAAAAATTACCGGAAAAGACAATTTTTAGAGATACCCTCAAAAAACTATCTCTTTTTGAAACAGGTTTGGCTAGTAGTCCATACAGGACATTTTACAAATTGTCTTTTTTTGAGAATGGTTCTGATGTGTCTGTTATAGCTTGAGCTAAATTAAATCTAATTATGGGTTTTCTAAGTTTGAAGTAAGTGCTGTCAAACATTTTTACCTCAAGTGACATTTTTTTAAAAAATATATTTAAGTTGAAACAGAGAAAATTCGGAGAATCAGAAATGAAAGACAAGCTAATGCCGCTCAGGTCAATTGCTGCGCTTGGTGAGGACTTAATTGCTGCTACTAAAGTTAATCAATTGAAGCAATTGCACGCAATAAATTCTATGCTTGGTGAGGCTAGAAATTCAGAAAAATTCTTAAATTCAGAAGATCCGCTGAATGCTAAAAGTAATTTTAAAAATGAATATATTCTCAGCTTTGAAAATTTTAAAATGCTGCCTTTTGATCCAGATTCGGAATTGGATTATCAAGAATATGCGAGCATTATTTTTGATCCCGAAATTATGAAAACAGTTTCTGTTTTTAATCGTGAAATTCCAACAAAAGAGCAGGCAAAAAAAACATATGAGGCATTGACCGAAGTTAATCGCCTGTCGCCAATTCCACTTTCATACAAAGTGATTTCAAATGATGGTGATTTGATGGGCCTGATCATGTCGGCAGTTTTGGAAAAGGATGAGGGTGGTAAGGTGATGGTGGTGGATTCGGGGCATTTATTTAAAAAGAAATATGGTCACTATGCTCTATCGGTTGGGTCTGTGCTAATCAAGCAATGTTTTAAAAATGCTAATTGTGCAAAGATGGTTGTCAGCGCCCTGTCCGATAACTATAATTCTCAAGCAGTGATATTGCGTTTGGGATTTAAACATGTGGGTCAAGTCAATAAAAAAGAAGGCGAATTATTGATTAATGTTTTTGAGATATCTAAAGAGGATTTTTTTTCTAATGAATCAAAAAAAGTTAGAATCCACGACTTAAGAAATTATATCGATTCAATGTCTCGTGATTTTTCACGAGGTGATTTTACACAACCATTTTGTACTAAGCATTAGAATATGATCTATTTCAAGGCCTTTGCATTTACTAAACTTGATTCGCTAGAAGCTATTGGAAATCCTGCTCATGTTATAATTTTTGATGAATCAGAAGAGATGGATAAGAAGCTGATGTCACGCATTTCTTTAGTAAAATTTGGAAAGTTTTTGATCACAGTTTTTTTGAAGAAGCAAAAAAATAGCGATGATTTTGATCTGAGATATTATACCCAATATGGTGAAGAATGGCCTAGTTTATGTGGTCATGCTGCAATATGTGCAGCAGGTGTGGTTAAAAAATTTTACGATTCAAAAATTAGTGAAGTGGTTTTTCATCTGGAAAATGGCATAGCTATCAAAACCAAGTTAGGTGATGACAGTGCAACCATTAACCTTCCTCTAGCTCCAGCTGAACCAATTCGTAACGGGCTGATAAAGAAAAAAATTCGCGAGATTCTTGCTGTTCCTGCTGCGGCAATTGATATTTTTTATAAATCAAAAATGAATGATTACGTAGTTTGTTTAAATGATAGTTTCTTGATTCGTGAAATAGTTCCCAACCTTTCCTTGTTAGAAAAATATGCTAATGATCTAGATTATAGAGCGATGGTTGTGATGCAAAAAACTGCAGTAAAAAATATGGATTTTGAAGTTAGGGTTTTCTCTCATTTAGCTTTGAATAAAGAAGAAGAAAACGGCGAAGATGTGGCTTGTGGATCTGCAAATTGTTCGATTGCTTCAGTAGTAAATCTTGATTCCTACAAAGTTATTTTCCCCTATCAGTATAATGTAACCGGTAAGTTGGGTGGTCTGCAATTTATTAGCTGTGACAAAGCTACCAGCAGTATAAATTTAACGGGTGGTTATACGGCCATTTCTTTTGCAGAATAACTATTCATTTTGAAGGCACCTCGAAAAATCCTAATTTTTAGAGGCGCCCCTGATTCATTTTTTAAGTGAAAGAATTTTTTTCTTGTGAGTTTAAAAAACACATCAAGGTTTGTCGGATACCGCCAGCCTTTAGATTCTTTCTCAATTTTTTAGTAAAAAAATGAAAAACTTAAAAATAAGTTCTCTGGTAATTTATTCGCTCGCATCTCTTTTTATATTTGTGGCAACTACTGCTAATGCCGCTGATGTCATAGATCCCAAAGCCTTAGATGGTCAGATTTTTTCCTTATCAAAGAAAAAAGAAAATGCTTTTGATGCTCCTTCCGCAACCTATGTTTTGAGTTCCGAGGAAATCCGCAGATCCGGCGCAACATCAATTCCAGAAGCTTTGAGATCTGTTCCGGGATTGCATGTCGCTAGAATTGATGGTCATAAATGGGCGATTTCTACTCGTGGCTCCAATGGTCAATTTTCTAATAAACTTTTATTGATGATTGATGGCAGAATTATTTATTCCGCGATTTTTTCCGGATCCTTTTGGGATATTCAAGATTATGTAATGGAGGATATCGACAGAATTGAAGTGGTTAGGGGGCCTGGTGGAACTATCTGGGGCGCTAATGCGGTAAATGGTATCATCAACGTAATTACAAAAAATGCTGCTCAAACTCAAGGCGCTTACGTTTCTCAAATTATTGGTACTCAAGATAAATTAATAACTGAAGTCAGATATGGTGGAGAAACTGCCAGCAAGGATAGCTACAGACTATATGCTAAAACTGGCTCTAGAGGCGCACTTGATAAATATAATACCAAAACCAGTAATGGCGACGAGAGTCGGCAGGATCGTGCTGGATTTAGATATGATGTCACATCCATCAAGGATAACACAGTCTCCGTACATGGTGATGCTTATAGCGGCACAGCTCAGAATTATTTTAACAGTCCAGTATTGACCAATCCGAATAGAAACGACAAGGATTCGCGCGGCGGAAATATAGTTTTAAACTGGGATAAAAAACTTTCG
Source organism: Rhizobium sp. Q54 (assembly GCA_945875865.1). Lineage (GTDB taxonomy): Bacteria > Pseudomonadota > Alphaproteobacteria > Rickettsiales > UBA1997 > UBA2645. The sequence goes on along the minus strand of CAMCMF010000006.1, from coordinate 4,458 downwards.
GCGAAATCTAATTTTACTCTAAACACTTACTTCGATTATGACCAGTTTAGCATCCCGATTCTACAACGCAGCTCAAGAACCTACGACATAGATTTTCAACATTTCTATAATTTCTCGAAACAAAATCAGTTTATTTGGGGAGTTGGTTATCGAAGAGTCGATGATGATATTGAAGAAAGCCCAATAGCTAGCGGCGTCCTTCCTTTCAATTACACGCCGGATAACATGAGTAGTTATGTTTATAATGGATTTATTCAGGAAAAAATCGGTTTGATAGCTGATGAATTATATTTAACCATCGGATCAAAATTCATAAATAATAATTTCACCGGTTTTGAATATATGCCCAATGCTAAATTGGCATATTATCCAAGTCGCAATCAAACTCTTTGGGCATCAGTTGCCAGAGCGGTTAGAACTCCCACCAGAAATGATGATAGTTTGAGCATACTTGGTGGATCGCAACAAGGTAGTACGACATATAACTCAGAAGATGTAATAGCATATGAGGCGGGATATAGAGTTAAACCTACCAGCAAAACCTCAATCGACATCGCGACATTTTTTAACCAATATAATTCCTTAAGAACTTTTGAAAGAACATCTCCCGGAAAATATAGTATTGCCAATAACGGTTTTGGTGAGTCATACGGATTTGAAATTTCCGGCAAATGGCAGGTCAATGAATCTTGGAAATTGGAAGCCAGTTATGATTACTTAAAAGCCGATCTTCATATCGATAGTTTTTCAACTGATAGCACCAGCTCCAACTCTTCACAACTAGCTGAAGGGCAAAATCCGCAAAGCAATTTTAAGTTAAAATCATTCTACAACATCACTTCAAAACTCGAGTTTGATAATATGTTATACTATGTGAGCGGACTTCCTCTTTCGGGCACAACAACCAACAATGCTACTACCGGTCGATTAACTGCCGGCCCAGGAATGCCTTCCTATTTCAGGTTTGATACCAGGTTGGGTTATTTAGTAACTAAAAATGTTGATTTGAGCGTCGGTATTCAAAACCTTTTCAATCAAGTTCACTCAGAATTCAGAGCCGCCACTTTTAACAATCGCACAGAGATTGGTAGAGCAATCTATGCAAAAATGGTTTGGCAATATTGAAGAATGAAGATAAGTAATCACCAATGAGTTATATAAAAACTTTATTATCCACCACGTTACTTTTTTTGCTGCTTGCAACAAGCAATGTTGCCGCAAGAAGCCTTGATAGTGATGAAGTATTTTCCTTTGGCGGCTTTATTAATGACTTGGTTAGCACGGCACAAATATTAAAACATGGATCTTTCTGTGTTTTTGGTAGCGATGAAATATCAAAAGTTTTGTTTAATCTCGATAAAAATATAATTGATCTTGATCGCGACTTAACAAAATATGAAACTTGTAAGGCAATTTATATCGCTCAAGGCACAGAAAAGATTGCGAGAAATGAGTTGGTTAAATTTAATAAAAGTAAAATTCTAACTATCGCTGTCTTCGATGATTTTACTGAAATAGGTGGAGTGGTCAGGGTTGAAATGGGGCGCAGAAATTTTGAATTAACGGTAAATTCTAAAGCAATGAAGGAAGCTGGAATTAAGCTGAACTCACTTGCTACGAGTCTTATTGTTAATTGATAATCCTACTCTAAAAATATTTACGACAATCAAACTAAATAAAAAATTTATGACAGAAGCTATGAATCTAAAAAGAGCAATCGATACAGAATTTCTTAGAAGTATTATCGACAATGATAAAGAGTTTGAAAAAGAGCTCTTCGCTATTTTTGCTGAAAATGCTCAGCGCAATATTGTGAAGATGGAAGATGCCATAAAAAGCAGCGATAATAATTCTTGGTACATGGCCTCTCATGCCTTTAAAGGTGCGGCTTCATCAATAGGTGCTTTTGATCTTTCTAAAGCTCTTGAATATGCACAAAAACATCCCGAAGAAGAAGCTCAAAAAAAGATGTCAGTTTTAAATAATGTTCGTGAAGAGTTGCGACATGTTTTGGACTTCATTAATCAAGAATTGTTGAGCAAATAGCCCTCCCTTAAAAAATGAATATAATTTTAGCAAAGCCGCGCGGTTTTTGTGCTGGAGTTACTCGCGCAATTGAAACGGTTGAAAAAGCAATCGCCAAGTTTGGCGCTCCTGTATATGTCAGGCATGAAATAGTTCACAATAAATTCGTTGTTGAATCTCTGCGCAAAAAAGGTGCAATTTTTGTTACTGAAGTTGATCAAATTCCAGTGGGAGCAATTACAATTTTTTCGGCGCATGGAGTTTCGGATCGAGTAGAAGAAGATGCTGCGATTCGCGGTTTAGACGTTATTGACGCTACCTGTCCATTAGTAAGCAAAGTTCATCGCGAAGCCAAAAAATATGAAGACGAAGGTTATGAAATAATTTTGATTGGACATCGCGGACATCCAGAAGTTGAAGGCACCAGAGGTCGCGTAAAAAAAGAAGTTATTCTGGTTACTAATGAAGAAGACGCGCGAAATGTTGAGATAAAAAATCCAGAAAAAATCGCTTACGTTACGCAAACAACTCTAAGTGTTGATGACACCAAAAAAATCGCTTCAATTCTCGAAGCAAGATTTCCAAAAATGCAGCAAGGTCTAGCAACAAAAGATATTTGCTACGCCACACAAAACCGCCAAGACGCAGTTCGTAGCCTATGCTCAATAGTTGATGTGCTATTGGTTATTGGTGCACAAAATAGTTCAAATTCAAATCGCTTACGTGATCTTGGTGAAGAATCTGGATTACCTTCTTATCTGATTAGTGGCGCTGAGGATTTAAAAGATGAATGGTTTGCTAACGTAGAAAATATCGGACTAACCGCGGGCGCCTCCGCTCCTGAAATTTTGGTGCAAGGAGTGATCAATAGAATTAAAGAAATATCCAAATCTGATGTTGCTGTTTCTGATATGGAGGGGATTACCGAGAATGTCTTTTTTGCTTTGCCCCGTAAAGTTAGAAAGTAGAAGTGGAATGGGTATATACCAAATCAGCTTCAAGAAGCCGATTTGGTATATTGATTTTGTTTTTACGCAGGATGCCCTGCGCCCCACGGTCGTGGGGAACCCCATATGGGCACCTCTAAAAATTAGGATTTTTCGAGGAATTTTGAGTTTTAACAAATTTATGAGAAGGTAAGCGTATTAGATATACGTGCTCTCGAGCAAATTTGTTAAAACTCAAAATTACCGGAAAAGACAATTTTTAGAGATGTCCATATACCGACTCTTTATTTTTGAGTTCGGTAGCTTGAATTGGTTTCGGTATATTCCGGAATGAGGTAATCTTGTTTGACAATGAGTAAAAAATCCCAATTCCTGCCTGCAAGGCAGGAATCTTTAAAAAGCAAAATAAATCCCATGAAAAGTACTGTCATTGTTGAATCCGGCTACAAAAAGCTTCTTACACAAATTTTGCAAAATTTACAAAAAACGCAGCAAAAAATTACGCAACAAAAAGTTGAAATGTCGTGGCGAATTGGAAAATTAGTTGAAGAGCATTTGCTGCAAAACAAAGACAAAACTTACGGCAAAAATTTAATTTTAAGGCTTGAGCGAGATACAAAAATTGCCTCTACGACACTCTACAAGATGCGTAGTTTTTACCAAACTTATCCACAGCTTCCGCAATGTGATCCAAAATTAAATTGGTCGCATTACCGCATTTTGTCTGCTGTTGTAGGTGATGACGAAAGAAAATATCTTGAAGATTTAACCAAAGAAAATGAGTGGAGTGGTGATGTTTTACAGAAAAAAGTTGGTGAGTTAAAAAGTAAAAAATATCTGAAAAAAAAGTTAAAAAAATCGTCGGCAGTAAAAAAATTAAAAGCGACACTTGGAAAATTATTTATTTACCAACTGTTACGAGTGAAGGGTTCGGAAGAAATGTTTGTTGATTTAGGATTCAATATTTTTAGCAAAATAAAAACTAATCTAGGAGATGGTGAAATTGTCGAGAGCATCAAAAAAAGCAAAAAATATTCTCTAAAAAAATCTGCCGTAACCAAAAAAGAAGCTCATTGTTACAAAGCTTACCTAGATCGCGTAGTTGATGGCGACACCATCCACGTCACTCTTGATTTAGGCTTTGAAATTTTTCACAAAGAAATTTTACGACTTGCGCAAATCAACGCGCCCGAAATTAAAACCAAGGAAGGTCAAAAATCTTTTGCCGAATTAAAAAGGATTTTAAAAGATGTGGAATTCCTAATCATCAAAACCAACAAAACCGACATTTACGGTCGCTACATTGCCGATGTTTTTTTGGGAGAGGGGGGTGGATATTTGAAGTGACCCCCTCAAGCCAGACAGAAATTTCTGCCGGATAGAGTTCTTTTTTTAAAAAAGATGGAACAAATTCAGAAGTAATTTTTGGATAATTTCTAACTATTTTTAAGTTAAATTTACCCTAAAAATCACCTCTAGAATTTGC
>CAMCMF010000005.1 GCA_945875865.1 Rhizobium sp. Q54 | reverse complement strand
TTAGCCAAGAAAATACGCGGTTGAATCAGAATTTTTTAGTGCGCACTTATCAAGTGATAAGCTTACGCCTAAAAAATCCCGCTTCGCCCTTTATTTTCTTGGCTAAGCCAAATTCTGTTAAATTTCTAATGACGGATCTGGGTTGAATCTGATCTCAGCCCAGTCTTGCTAAGAAAATTTCCTTTCCTAATTTCTTGGTGATAAAATTTCTTTGCTAAAAAAAGCGAATGAATTGGGATATAAAACTTACCTTTATTTCATTGCAACCGAAAGCCCAAAAATTAATATTTCTCGTGTGAAATATCGGGTAAGTCGGGGTGGGCACGATGCTCCTTCCGGTAGCAAAGAATTCTGGCTTGCTGAAACGCAAAATGGAAAAATTGTTGAAATAAAAACCGAAAGCATTCCTGCTTGGTTTAATAAATATGTAATTAAAAAACTTAACTAATGAAGCACATCGAAATCACGCCACAATTGGTTAAAGATCACAATCTTACCGAAGGCGAATATCAGAAACTTTTGGAAATTCTTGGGCGCACTCCATCCATCACCGAGCTCGGAATTTTTTCGGCGATGTGGTCGGAACATTGTTCTTATAAATCAACCAAGAAATGGCTTAAAACCATGCATACTACCGCTCCATGGGTAATTTGTGGTCCTGGTGAAAATGCTGGTGTGATCGATATTGGCGATGGTCAAGCGGTAATTTTTAAAATGGAAAGTCATAATCACCCGTCATTCATCGAGCCATATCAAGGTGCGGCGACTGGAGTTGGTGGAATTTTGCGCGACGTTTTTACGATGGGTGCGCGTCCGATTGCTAATTTAAATGCATTGCGTTTCGGCGATATTAATCATCCAAAAACTAAACAATTGGTGAATGGAGTTGTGTCGGGAATTGGCGGCTACGGCAATTGCGTCGGTGTTCCAACTGTGGCGGGAGAAGTTACCTTTGATAAAAGTTACAACGGAAATATTATTGTTAATGCCATGACTGTTGGTCTCGCCAGCAAAGATAAAATTTTCTATTCCGCGGCATCGCAAGTTGGCGCATCGGTAGTTTATGTCGGATCAAAAACTGGCCGCGACGGCATAAATGGTGCGGTGATGGCATCAGATGAATTTAAAGAAGGCGATGAAGATAAGCGTCCAACAGTTCAAGTGGGTGATCCTTTTGCGGAAAAACTTTTGCTCGAAGCCTGCCAAGAATTAATGCAGCTCGATTGCATTTTATCGATTCAAGACATGGGCGCTGCGGGCTTGACATCATCTTCATTCGAAATGTCAGGGAAGGGCGGAACCGGAATTGAATTGAATTTAGAAAATGTCCCACAACGCGAAACTGGCATGACGCCTTACGAAATCATGCTTTCCGAAAGTCAGGAAAGAATGTTAATGATCATCAAGCCCGAAAAAGAAAATGTGGCGCGTGAAGTTTTTGAAAAATGGAATTTAGATTTTGCGGTGATTGGAAAAGTGACCGATACTGGTCGCGTGGTGATTAAAATGAGAGGCGAAGTTTACGCCGACATTCCGTCGGAGCCTTTGTCGGAAAGCGCTCCGGAATATGATCGTCCGTGGGTTTAATATTTTTCTATGATTTATTTTTTCGTTGTAATTCTCGCGAAAGCGGGGATCCAGAAAAACCTGAATATTTTACAAAATTGAAATTAATTTATGAACTTAAGGGCGCGGTTGCAAACCACGCCCAGCACGCGGTTGCAAACCACGCCCAGCACGCGGGCTGGGGTTAGGGTGATTGAGCGAAAAAAATATTCCGGCGCTAGGCGGCATTTGCAATGCCGCCTTAATGTTTTACAAAATTGAAATTAATTTATGAACTTAAGGGCGCGGTTGCAAACCACGCCCAGCACGCGGTTACAAACCATGCCCAGCACGCGGTTACAAACCACGCCCAGCACGCGATTTGTGGCTGTTGCGAAAAAAATATTCTCTAAGTTTAACCAAGATCCATCATTACGTTCCAACCCCCTTTGTTAATTGCTAATTGTTAATTGTTAAATGCGCCTCCCCCTCTATTTCCAAGTTCTCGCTGCAATCGTCCTTGCGATAATTTTTGGTGTATATTTTCCGACGCAAGCTGAGGCGATGAAGCCACTGGGTGATGGATTCATCAAGTTGATAAAAATGTGCGTGCCGCTGATTATTTTTATCACTATTGTGCTGGGAATTATTGATTCTTTTGATCTCAAAAAATTAGGAAAAGTTGGTTTAAAAATTTTGATTTATTTTGAAGTTTTAACCACGATCGCACTTCTAATCGGACTCGTCGTCACGCATTTTTTAAAGCCGGGAAGCGGTATGAATATTGATGTCACAACGTTAGATGCTTCGGCAATTTCTAGCTATTCCAAACCAACTTCCAGCTTCACAGATTTTCTCCTCAATATCATTCCCGATACTTTATTTTCTGCTTTTGTTCACGGTGAAATTTTATCAGTTTTATTTGTCGCAATAATTTTTGGCCTGGCAATTTCTTCAGTGCAAGAGCGTACAAAAACATTAATTGAGGGCATCCGCGATTTATCGGAAATCGCTTTCAAACTCATTTCAAAAATTATGTTACTAGCGCCGATCGGAGCTTTCGGCGCCATGAGTTACACGATTGGAAAATACGGTCTCGCTTCACTGCTGCCGCTGGCTAAACTCATGATCTGTTTTTACATCACCTGCATTTTATTTATAATTTTTGCCCTTGGTTTGGTTTTAAAACTTTGTGGCTCGAGCATTTTCAAGCTCATCTCCCACATCAAAGAAGAAATTTTTTTAGTGCTCGGCACTTCTTCATCCGAATCAGCTTTGCCAAGTTTGATGTTGAAAATGCAAAATTTTGGTTGTCCAAAATCGATTGTGGGATTGGTGATTCCAAGTGGCTACTCCTTCAATCTCGACGGCACCTGCATTTATTTTACGATGGCGATTTTATTCTTGGCTCAGGCTTTCAATATTGATTTATCGCTGCATCAAATTTTAACCATGATGTTGGTTTTATTGATCACTTCCAAAGGTGCGGCTGGAGTTACTGGAAGTGGCTTCATCACTTTAGCAGCAACGCTTTCGGTGCTTCCAACTATTCCAGTTGCCGGCTTGGCTTTAATTTTAGGAATCGACCGCTTCATGTCCGAAGCCCGCGCCGTTACTAATCTGATCGGCAATGCCACTGCTGCAGTGGCGATTAGTAAATTGGAAAAAGAATTTAAAGAATGAGGATTGCCATTATTGGCGCCGGCCTAACTGGCTTAGGAGCTATTTTTGAAATAGCGGATAAATTAGATAAAAAGGAAGTCACGGATATCGTGCAAATTGATATTTTTGATAAATCAGAAATCATGGGTGCTGGACTAGCTTTCAATCCTGAAACAACCGATTCTTGGCAGTTATTTAATTTCAAATCCAACGCTATTAAAATTCCTGATTCGGATAATTATTTCGAATTTATTAAATCTAAAAAAGATAAAATTATTGAGCGTTTTTATAGAATTTTTGAAGAGAGATTTGTAAGAAAATTCGAGCAACGCTTTGGCAAATTTGAGGGAATCATTGAGCCAAATTTCAATGAAAAAAAAGCTTTACGAGAGCATTGCGATAAAATTTGGGCAGGTTTTCAAAAGCGTTATTTAAATTTAGAAACTATTGATATCCATCATCCAAGAATTCTTTTTGGAATTTATTCCAGTCAAATTTTTGCAGAAACAGTAGAAAAAATTAAAGCTCACGGCGTTCTTGTAAATCTTCATCCCCGCGGCAAAGTAACCTCTTTAACAGAAGATAAACAATCTGGCGAATTAACTCTTGGTTGTGCTGATAAATTTATAAAATTTGATCATGCAATAATTTCAACGGGCTCACAATTTACGAAGGGTGATGTTGAATCGGAAAGATATATTCCAGAAGTTTGGCCATCAAAAAATTTAACGGCAAATTTGGATAGAATAATTGCAATGGAGATTGCAAAAAGAAAAGCTGCTGGCGATGAAAATAAAATAATCTCAATAGCAATTCAGGGAAATGGTTTAAGTGCGCTAGATGCCTTAAAAACAATTGCTACTAGCGGGGGTTTTTTTGAAGAGGATGGTGAAGGTAATTTGAAATTTACTCCAGATGATGGGGAGGGATATGTGATTTCTGTCGAGATGCTTTCGCGCACCAATGTAATGAAAAAAATTAACCCAGGACCGCAAATTTTACCAAGAAAAAATGACCTTACATATGAATTACTTAAATCTCGTAATGTAATTGAGAATCTTGTAAAGGAGCAGGGTGGACAAATTTATTTATGGCAAGTGTTGATGATTTTTGCTAGAACGGCAGAAATTTCTAATCGAGTAAAAAACAAAGAATATGCTGATACAGCGAAAAAGTTTATTAAAATTATGATCGCTCAATCATCATCATTTACGGATGAGGAAATTGATAAAAAACTAGATGAAATAGCTGCGAATATTTGTGAGCCACTGTCTCAATTCAAAAAAATACAAAAAGCTTTTAAAGTGGAGGCAAAAGATGTGGATTATCTAAAAATTTTTGTAGCTTTTGAAGCGATGTTTTTAAAAGGAGATAAGGCGGAGGGATATCTTTTTTTGAATGATATTTTTAAACAATTTTATTCGCTCGATGAAAAATCGCATGCGTTAGAAAAAGCATCTGATTCGCAAATATTTTACGCAATTGCCCACATCGCTAATTCCTTTCATAAAGAAAAAGTGCCAATTCAATCAGTAAAGGAGATGATGTCTCTTGTCAAAAGTGGAATTTTTAATGCGAGAGTAATCGGGCGCGATGCCGCTCAAGCGCAAGGAGAAAATGAGAAAATTATTATTCAAATGTCTGATGGAAAAAAGTTGGAATATGATGTGATGATTAGTGCAAGAGGATTTAATTTTGATTTAAGAAAATCTGAGGATCCTCTTTGTAGATCAATGCTTGGTGATGGCATGATTTCGTCAAAAATTTATGGTGGCGAGGTGGATATAAAATCTTCAAATATTAGTTGGGCTATTAATAATGATGAAGTGAACCAAGCATTTAAAGTTGGGCGTGAAGCTGCATTGGTTTTTTTTAAGCCTAGAGCGAGAGTTGAAAATTTTTCTACATCAGCGGTCGTCAATCTTCAGGACGCAAAAACACAGTATTCACATCAATGAATTTTCTTGTGATCTAAATTATGAAATCATAAAAAACTTCCATCAAAACCTTGTCTTCAAGGGTTCTGAGTCAATGCGAATCAAGTAACAAGTAGTAATTATCAATTAACAAATTCCAACTTTTGTTAATTGATAATTGTTAATTGATAATTGCCCCAAATGTCTTCACAAATTCTCGAAAATTTAAAAACACTCCTGCAAGTTCCTGATCTTGCCTCAAAAAAATGGATCTACGAGCAATATGATTCGCAGGTGATGAACGATACTATTCAAACTGGTGGAGATGCTGCGATTATTCGTGTTCACAACACTCAAAAAGCTTTAGCGCTAACGGCAGATTGTACTCCGCGTTATGTTGAAGCTGATGCTTTTGAAGGCGCTAAACAAGCGGTTGCAGAAACTTATCGCAATATTTCTGCAGTTGGTGGCAAACCTTTGGCGATTACAAATTGTTTGAATTTTGGTAATCCGCAAAAGCCCGAAATCATGGGACAAATTGTGCGTGCAATTCAAGGAATAACAGAAGCTTGTAAGGCTTTGGATTATCCCGTCGTTTCCGGAAATGTTTCACTTTACAATGAAACTGATGGCAAGGCGATTCAGCCAACTCCAGCAATTGGCGGTGTTGGATTGTTGAAAGATTTTCAAAAAAGATGTGACTCAAAATTCAAAATGATCGGTGATGAAATTATCGTAATTGGCAAAACTGCTGGCCATATTTCCTGTTCTCTTTTCGAGCGCGAAATTTTGAAAATTGAAAGCAAAAAAAATCCCCCAATCGTTGATTTAGCTGAAGAAAAAAAACATGGTGAATTTGTTCGCGAATTAATTGAGAGCGCTTCCATCAACGCTTGTCACGATATTTCTGACGGTGGATTGCTGGTTGCTTTATTTGAAATGTCTAACCTCAAACTCGGTTGCGATATTGATTTATCTGAACTGAAAGCAGCTGGTGAAAATGATGAAAATAAAATTCTTTTTGCCGAAGATCAGTCACGTTATATTGTCACTCTTGATTCTTCGATGGTTAAGGAATTAAGAAAAAAAGCTGAAAAAAAATCTATCGCAGTTTTTAAAATTGGTGTGGTTGTAAAAGAAAAAATTCGCATCAATTCCTCTGAAGTTGAAATCAAAGAGTTAGCAAAACTCAATGAATCTGTTTTCGAAAAACATTTCTCTTAAGCATGGCAGCAAAAACCTTCCACTATGCTTCGATTGCCTTGCGGGTTTTGGAAAAAATCTTGGGTTCGCGATTTTCTATTAGTGGTTTAGAAAAATTGCCTAAACAGCCGACTCTGTTTGTAGCCAATCATTTTACGCGCTCCGAGACATTTTTTATTCCCTATTTAATTTACAAATATACTGGCCGCCAAGTGCGCTGTTTGGCCGATTCCGGACTTTATTTCGGTGCTTTAGGAAATTTTTTAAGCTCAGTTGGAACTATCTCCACCAAAGATCCTAAGCGCGATAATATCATATTAAAAGATTTGATCACCGGTGATTATGATTGGATGATCTATCCCGAAGGCGGCATGCTGAAAAGCAAAGAAATTCGTCATGAAGGATTATTCATGAATTATACCCCTCATCGCGTTGGACCGGTGCGTACAGGATCCTCTGTGTTGGCTTTAAAATCGCAGCTTTACCGCTCTGATCTAATCGAGGCTGCGGCGCAAAAAAATCAAACCGCTTTAGATGAATTTGAACGGACTTTCCATTTAAAATATGATGATCGCCTCAAGGATCTTAACACCAATATCGTTCCGCTCAACATCACTTATTATCCGATTCGTCCTGGAAATAATGCCATTCAACGATTAGCCAACCGATTGATCAAAGATATTCCCAAGCAAGTTGTGGAAGAATTAGAAATAGAAGGAAATCTTTTGTTGGGCGCTGAAATCAATGTCAATTTTGGCGATCCGATCAGTCTGGGAGAATATATTAAAAAAACCCGCGATGTGATTTCACAAATTCCGATCATTAAGGATGAAACAAAAAATAATTTTATTCTGCGCTATTTTAAATCCTCGCTCACCAATGATTTTATGAGCAGGATCTATTCTGATGTTCAGGTTAATTTAGATCATATTTTTATCGCAGCTCTACATCATTTTAGCGAAGGCGAAGTCGAAATTAATCGTTTGAAAAGAGTGATTTATTTATCGGCTTCGATGATAAGAAAAAGCGGAAAATATCGTCCCAATCAAAGTATTTTTGAGGAAAATCTTTATAAAATTTTTATCGATGAGCCTCATGAAGAATTTGACAGCGTTTTTGAATTAGCAAAAAAGCAGAATCTGATTGTAGAAACTCCGGGCGATAAAATCAGAATCAATAGAGGCTCATTTAATAAAAAATATGATTTCCATGAGATCAGGCGCGAGAACACTTTACACGTTGTTGCCAATGAATTCTTTTTGTTAGAAGTGGCGAATGGAATTGTAAAAAGAAATGCCAAAACTCCTGATGAGGAGTTAAGAAAAAAAGTTTTTGCTGGGATTCAAAAGTGTGATTTAGAAAATTTTAATTCCGATTACGCCACTTATTTTGATGAAAAATTTTCTAAAGATAAATCTGTTGGCTCGCCATTTTTTCTTGATACAAAAATCAAAGCTCCATCACGAGTGAAAAAAGTCGGAATTTTATTGGTTCATGGTTATAAATCTGCGCCAAAAGAAACTGAATCACTAGCAAAATTCTTAAATGGTTTTGGTTTTAAGGTTTATGTAACGAGGCTTCATGGACACGGCACGGCACCGATAAATCTTCGGGATACTAGTGTTGAAAAATGGTATGATTCAGTGCAGCGTGGTTACGCCGCTTTACAAAATATTTCTTCAAGAATTGTGATAATCGGCTTTTCGACCGGAGGTCTTTTGAGTCTACTTTCTTGCGCTAGAAAAGCTGCGCGAGCAAAAAAAATTCATGCGGTTATTTCGATTAATGCCGCGCTAAAATTATTAGATATTAAAGCTCGCATGGTTCCCGGAATAGATTTGTGGAATGAGATGTTGGAAAAATTTAATATCGGAAAAGGTCGCTTTGAATATGTTGATGATCATCCAGAAAATCCTGAGATTAACTATAGTCGCAATTACATTAAAGGTGTTCACGAGTTAGAAAAATTGATGCAGCTTTGTGAAGGAAATCTTAGCAGGGTATCAGCTAATGCCTTGATTATTCAGGCGAACAAAGATCCTGTGGTTAATCCAATTAGCGGAAGAATGATTTATGATCAAATTAATTCTAAAGAGAAACAGCTTGAGGAAGTTGATTTTTCAAATCACGTGATCATCAATTCAGAAAGAAAAGAAGAAATTTTTAATATGATAAAAACTTTTCTCTTTAAGACGAAAATAATCTAGCATGAAACCAAAAGTTAAACAGCGCCCTGCTGAAATCCAAGAAGATAGGGATGACTCGATTGACGTCGCATCGAATGGTCCGGCGATTGCTGCTGCAAAAAAAAGTAAAATGATGATTATCGCTGCTTCAACTATTTTGACAGTGATGGTATTTTATTTTTTCTTCTTCAAGGAGCCAGAAAAGCCCAATGAAAAATTAGAAGCGATCGAGTTGCCAAAGGCATCTATTACTCAAAGTGATAATGGAAAATCCTTGTTTGAATTTGATGATTCAAAAGAACGGCAAAAACAAGAAGTAGAAGATTTAGCAAAGCCCTCAACCCCAGATGTTCCAACTTTGCCAGAATTGCCAAAGGATTCTACGGCGGGTAATCAATTGAATTTAGCGGATATTATAAATCCAAATCAGCAAAATCCTAACGCTCTATTGCCAACGCAAGTTATGTCCGGTGATAAATTTCCGATTATAAATCCCAATGATCCAACAGCTCAAACCAATCAGCTGAATGGTGAAGTGAAAATGGGAGAAGAAAAAAAACCAACCGATCCTCGTTACGCTCCAATCATTGTTTTTGCTGGTGGTAATGCCAACCTACCTTCGCGAGGAGTGGGTTACGAAAAAAATATCGTGAAGCTAAAAAAAGATCCGCTGGAAGAATTAGAAGAAACTGAATCCGCAGTTGTCACTACTTACATTGCCGATCGCGTTCACACAATTGCACAGGGTAAATTACTCACGGCAGTTCTGGAAACTGCAATCAATACCGAAATTCCGGGATCAGTTCGTGCGGTGATTGGTAGGGATGTTTATGGTGAATCAGGAAATGATGTTTTAATTCCAAGGGGTTCGCGTTTATTCGGAGCTTATTCCAGTGAAATAAAAAGAGGTCAGGGCAGAGTGCAAATTAATTGGAGCCGCTTGATTCGTCCCGATGGAGTTGACTTAGCAATTTCTTCTGTTGCGGCAGATCAATTTGGTAGAGCTGGTATCGCTGGTGAAGTTGATAATAAATATAGCTCCGTGATCACTAACTCTTTACTCACAAGTGTTTTAGCAGTTGGTGGTGTTGCAGCAGCTCAAAGTCTTTTGGGAAATCAAGCCACAACAACTACAGCTAATCCAACACAAGGAACCACAACAACAACTGGCAATGCTACGAATCAGGCTCTTTATGATGTCACTAAAACTATCGTCGACACGGTTGGTCAAATCGTAAATAGCGCACTCGATTTAACTCCAGTTATTCGCGTTCCACAAGGAACTAGAATCACGGTTATTGTTAATGCTGATATCAAAGTTCCTTCAATGTCTAAAAGGTAAATAGTTAACCCATTCCACCTCAACCAACCACTCACCACAAAATGAAAACCGAAACAGTTCAAACTCTCACTCTCAATTTTGAATCTCACGCCAAACAAACCAAAGATGGTGTTGAATTTTGGCTCGCTCGCGATCTACAAGATTTGCTTGGTTACGCCAAATGGGGCAACTTTCTTAGTGTAATTTCTAAAGCTAAAATTTCCTGTAAAACCTCTAAACATAAAGTCTCAGACCATTTTCCTGACGTCAGGAAAATGGTTGATCTTGGCTCTGGTAGTCAACGCGAAGTTGAAGACATAATGCTCACCCGCTACGCCTGCTACCTAATCGCCCAAAATGGCGATCCTACAAAGCCAGAAATCGCCTTTGCTCAAACTTACTTCGCCATTCAAACTCGTCGCGCTGAATTAATCGAACAAAGGCTTTTGGAATCTGAGCGCGTAGTGGCTCGCAAAAAACTCAGCGAGACTGAAAAAGAACTTTCCAAAACCATTTTCGAACAAACCGGTAGCGACAAAAATTTTGCCCTAATTCGAAGCAAAGGCGACCAAGCTCTATTTAGTAAAACCACCAAAGAAATGAAAGAAATTTGGAATGTTCCAGACACTCGTCCACTTGCCGACTACGCCCCAACCATCATTCTAAAAGCCAAAGACTTTGCCAGTGAAATCACTATTTTCAATGCTCGCCAGCATCAAATGAAGAATGAGCTAAAAATTTCTAACGAACACATCATAAATAACAAAGCGGTCAGAAGCACTTTGCTTGAGCGTGGCATTGTTCCTGAAAAATTATTCGCTGTAGAGGATGTGAAGAAGGTTGAAAGACGTCTGAGTTCGGAAGAAAAAAAGTCGCTGAAAAGTTCCAAAGTTTTAAAAAAATAACCAATAATCAGCACTCTCAAATGACAGCATTGCAAAACCTGCTAAAAACCCTTCGTCAAAACGCGCAAACTAATCGTGAACAAGGCACCTATTTTGAAGATCTCACCATCCAATATTTCAAGAATGAGCCATTTTACCAAAACCTTTACAGCCAAGTTTCAACCTACTCCACTTGGGCAGACGAGCAAAATTTAGTCGGACAAAAAATAGATCGGCGCGACACCGGAATCGATCTAGTTGCTACAACTCACGGCACTAATGAATTTCACGCCATTCAGTGTAAATTTTACGAAGAAACCTACCGCATTCAAAAATCTGACATCGACAGCTTTTTTACAGCCTCAGGCAAAACACAATTCAGCCAAAGAATCATTGTCACCACTACCAACAATTGGTCTGAACATGCTGAAGATGCGCTACAAAATCAACAACCACCCGTCACCAAAATCGATTTAAACGATTTAGAAAATAGCCAAATTGATTGGTCAAAATATCAACCAAACCAGCAACCAACCTTAAAGAAAAAGAAAGAACTTCGCGACCATCAAAAAGCCGCCCTAAAATCAGTTGAAGAAGGTTTGCGGGAAGCGGCTCGCGGCAAGTTAATCATGGCTTGCGGCACTGGAAAAACTTTCACCTCTCTAAAAATTGCTGAAAAGTTAGCTGGCAAAAACAAGCGAGTTTTATTTTTAGTCCCTTCACTTTCGCTACTTTCTCAAACACTAACTGAATGGACACAGGAAAGCGCCACGCCACTAAATAGCTTTGCCGTTTGTTCAGACTCTGACGTTGGTAAAAAACGCAAAAACGAAGACGACATCGTTCAAACTTTCACCCACGAGCTACGCTACCCCGCAACCACCAACTCTGCGCGCCTAGCTTTTGAAATGCAAAAACGCCACGACTCGCACCACATGAGCGTAGTATTTTCAACCTACCACTCAATTGAAGTAATTTCTAAAGCCCAAAAAAATCACGGCCTCGAAGATTTTGACCTAATCATTTGCGACGAAGCCCACCGTACCACTGGCCAAACTTTTGATGACAAAGACGAATCAACTTTTGTGCAAGTTCACGATGCCAATTTCATCAAATCAGCAAAGCGCCTTTACATGACGGCAACTCCCCGCATCTACGGCAATGAAGCCAAAGCTGTTGCTGAAAAAGATAAAATCGCCATTTGCTCATTTGATGATGAGACGCTTTACGGCAAAACTCTTTTCACCATCAATTTTTCTGAAGCCGTAAAACAAGGCCTTCTAGTTGATTACAAAGTAATCGTCTTGGCCGTTGATTCTCAACATGTCAGCGACCGCCTTCAGCATTTACTAAAAGATGAAAACAATGCCCTTAAAGTTGACGACGCCGCCAGAATCATTGGTTGTTGGAAAGCACTTTCAAAACAAGATACTTCCGAAGATTTAAACGACGACACCAACCCAATGCGCCGCGCAGTTGCATTTTGCCAAGTGATTGAGCCACAAAGCACCACTTCCAAAACCAATAAAGTCAGCTCCAAAAAAATCTCCAGCATGTTTTCGGCTGTTGTTGAAGAATATAAAAAACAAGAAGCTGCCAGCGACCAACTCGCAACCAAACTAGTTTGCGAAGCCGCACACGTTGACGGCTCAATGAATGCCAGCCAAAAAGAAGAAAAGCTCAATTGGTTAAAAGAAGAAGCCCCACAAAACACCTGCCGCATTTTAAGCAACGTGCGCTGCCTTTCTGAAGGCGTTGACGTTCCAGCACTTGACGCAGTTTTGTTTTTAACCCCAAGAAATTCGCAAGTTGATGTTGTTCAATCTGTCGGTCGCGTAATGCGCAACGCCGAAGGTAAAAAACGCGGCTACGTAATTTTGCCAGTTGTGATTCCTTCAGGAATGGAAGCCAACGAAAGCCTAGACAAAAACCAAAACTACAAAGTTGTGTGGCAAGTATTGCAAGCCTTGCGCTCACACGATGACAGCTTCGACGCCCTTACAAATAAACTCGATCTTGGCGTGCGCGACCTAAGCAAAATGGAAGTAATTTGCATCACCAACAAAATTGACGCCAAAAAACAGCCAAAACCAAACGAAAATCAACAAGCTCAAAACAGCTTTGGCATTGGCGAATCTGTAAAATCAAGCATCAACCAAGCAATCCAAACCAATTTAAAATTTGAAGTAAGCGAAATCGAGCGCGCCATTTACGCCCAAGTTGTCAAGAAATGCGGCAATCGCCACCATTGGGAAGAGTGGGCAAATGACATCTCTTCAATTGCCAAAAATCACATCGCACGCATCAACTCAATTTTAAAGAACCCAGAAAACACCAAAGAAATCAAAGCTTTCGAAGAATTTTTAAACGAGCTGCGCGACGACCTAAACAACCAAATCACCGAAGGCGAAGCAATTGAAATGCTCGCCCAACATTTAATCACCAAGCCAGTTTTTGACGCATTGTTTGAAGGCTACAGCTTTGCCAAAAACAACCCAGTTTCCAAAGCCATGCAAGGCGTGGTTGAGGTTTTAAGCCAACACCATTTGGAAAAAGAAGCAAACACTCTGCAAAAATTCTACGACAGCGTAAAACAGCGCGCCGCAGGCATTAACGATGTAGCGGCCAAGCAAAAAATCATCATCGAGCTTTACGACAAATTCTTCAAAAACGCCTTTCCAAAAATGACTGAGCGTTTGGGCATTGTCTACACGCCAGTTGAGGTGGTTGACTTCATCATTCACTCGGTAAACGACGCGCTAAAAAACGAATTCGGTCAAACCTTAGGCAGCGAAAATGTTCACATCATCGACCCTTTCACAGGAACTGGCACTTTCATCACCCGCCTAATGCAAAGCGGCTTAATTTCAAAAGAACAACTCGCCCACAAATACACTCACGAAATTCACGCCAACGAGATTGTGCTTTTGGCCTACTACATTGCCGCCATCAACATTGAGTCAGTTTACCACGACATCATGGGCGGCGATTACAAACCATTTAACGGCATTTGCCTTACTGACACTTTTCAACTTTACGAAAAAGAAGATTTAATCAGCGAGATTATGGTTGATAACAGCGCGCGCCGTACGCGGCAAAAGAAGTTGGATATTCGGGTGATTATTGGCAACCCGCCTTATTCATCAGGACAGAAAAGCGAAAATGACAACAATGCCAATATCGAATATGAAAAATTGGATGAAGGCATCCGCGAAACTTATGCCAAAAACTCAAAAGCAACTCTGCAAAAAAATCTTTACGATTCTTACGTTCGTTCAATTCGTTGGGCTTCGGATCGAATTAAAGATGCGGGAGTGATTGGGTTTGTTTCTGGTAATGGCTTTCTTGAAAAAGCTGCAATGGATGGCATGCGTAAATGCTTGGCTGAAGAATTCTCGAGCATTTATACTTTCAATTTGCGTGGTGACATTCGCAAAAACATGCTCAGCAAGGGAAGAGTAAAAGAAGGTCAAAATGTTTTTGGTAGCGGCTCAATGACTGGAATTGCGATCACGCTTTTTATTAAAAATCCCAAAACAAAAGAACGCGGCAAAATTTATTATCACGACATTGGCAATGATTTAAAACTGCAAGAGAAGCTAGAAAAACTCATTGAGCTCAAAAGTATTTCGGGAATTTCAAAAAATAATTTGTGGCAAGAAATTAAACCTGATTCTCACGGCGATTGGTTAAGCCAGCGCGAGGAAAGTTTTGCCAATCACATTTCACTCGGTGATAAAAAAAACAAAAACGAAGCGGTGATTTTTGAGA
Organism: Rhizobium sp. Q54; assembly: GCA_945875865.1. Taxonomy (GTDB): domain Bacteria; phylum Pseudomonadota; class Alphaproteobacteria; order Rickettsiales; family UBA1997; genus UBA2645. Next base: position 44,239 of record CAMCMF010000005.1, on the reverse strand, counting down.
ATTATTCCTTGGGCGTTGCCACCAATCGCGATGCTTGGTGCTATAATTTTTCTAAAAACCAGCTTGCTCAAAATATGAGCGGCATGATTAATTTTTATTGCAGCGAAGTATCTCGTTATCAAGCGGCTTGCGGAAGTTTAGCAAAAGAAAATTTTCCAAAAGTTGACGATTTTATTTCAAGCGATCCAAGGCAAATTAGTTGGTCGCGAGCCTTAAAAAAAGATTTGAGTCTAAAGAAAGATGCTTCTTTCCAAAAGAATAGTTTGGTTTTTGCAAGCTATCGCCCTTTTACAAAGCAATGGATGTATTTTAATCGCCAGCTCAATGAGGTGGTCTATCAAATGCCGCAAATTTTCCCGGATGCTTCGGTTAAAAATCGGGTGATTCTTATTAATGGCAAAGGCTCACGAAACGGAATTAGCGCTTTAATTAGTGACTGCTTGGTTGATTTAAACATGCTGGAAGCTGGTGCGCAATGCTTCCCGTTTAAACTATTCTCCCCAAAAACCAACGAGACTTCCTCAGTTCAAGATTCAAATCCGCAAGACAGCTTGTTTGCAGACGCTCCGAAGCCAGCCAGTTTATTTGACGAAAAAACCGAAGGAAATTTTGTGGTGAAGGATGGCATTACTGATGGAGGTTTGGCGCATTTTTCTAAAAACTACGTGGGTGAAAAAATTTCGAAGGAAGATGTTTTTTATTACATTTACGGGCTTTTGCACTCGGAAGATTACAAACAAAGATTTGCTGACAACCTCACCAAAGAATTGCCGCGCATTCCAAGAGTAAAAAAAGCCACCGACTTTTGGCATTTTAGCAAAGCGGGGCGCGAGCTTGCTGAACTTCACATCAATTACGAAAATGTTTCGCCTTTTGCGGCAAATTTTGCTGGTGGAGCTTTGGCAATTGAAATGTTGAAAGACGCAGATTTTAAAGTTGAGAAAATGAAATTTGCCAAAACTGGAAAAGAAACCGACAAAACCAAAGTGATTTATAATTCTAAAATCACGATCGAAAATATTCCACTCGAAGCTTACTCATACGTGGTCAACGGCAAACCAGCAATTGAATGGGTGATGGAACGCCAAGGCATTTCAACTCACAAAGAAAGCGGCATCGTCAACGACGCCAACCTTTGGGCAATTGAAACTATGAACAACGCCCGCTACCCACTTGATCTACTTTTGCGAGTGATCACCGTGAGTCTTGAAACCATAAAGATTGTAAAAGCTTTGCCGAGATTAGAAATCTAGAACGAAACAAATAATTCAAAAAATATGAATTCAAAAAAAACCATCAACCTCCACCTAATTTCCGACTCAACTGGCGAAACTTTGAGTTCGGTCGCCCGTGCAGTTTTATCGCAATTTGAGGGAGCTGAATCTAGTGATTTTATTTGGCCTTTGGTTCGCACCAAGCCGCAATTGGATCGCGTTATCAGCGCGATTGAGCAAAGTCCCGGAATTGTTCTTTATACAATTTTGCATGATGATTTGGTGGAAGAATTACGCCGCAAATGTTTCGAATTAAAAATTCCCTGCATTCCGGTTTTATCGCATATTATTGCGGAATTTTCTGGTTATCTCGGCATGAATATCAGCCACACAGTTGGTCGTCAGCATTTGCTCGATAATGAATATTTTTCGCGCGTGGAAGCAATTAGCTACACCATGACTCACGATGATGGTCAATCAACTTGGGATTTGTACGATGCTGATATTGTCATTGTTGGCGTGTCGCGAACTTCAAAATCTCCAACTTCAATTTATCTTTCTTGTCGTGGTTATAAAACCGCCAATATTCCTTTCGTTTCGATTTCGACAATTCCGCAAACTATTTACGATTTAAAAAAGCCACTAATTGTGGGCCTCACAATTAATCCCGAAAAATTAGTGCAGATTCGTCAAACTCGCTTGACTTCTCTTGGTCAAGAAAGTGCTACCGATTACATTAATATTGAAGCGATTGAGCAAGAAGTTGTTGAATCGCGCAAACTTTTTTCTAAATTAGCTTGTCCTGTAATCGATGTCACAAAAAGATCTGTTGAAGAAACGGCAGCAAAGATTATTCAGCTCTTGCAGGAAAAAAGAATAAAAGAGAAAAATACTTTCAGCGCCACACAAATCCCATCCAATTAATAAATTTCTTTAAGTGATTATGGCTAAGCATACGATATTAATTGTTGACGACGAGCCAACGCAGCGCAAGGTTCTAAGTAAATTCATCGAAGATTTAGGTTACGGCTATTTAGTGATGAGTAGTGGCATGGAAGTGGTGGATTTTTTCATGAATAAAAAAGTCATCAAAGGAGTTTCTTGTCATGACGTCGATGTGATGTTGCTCGATTTATCAATGCCAGATCTTGATGGATTAACGGTGCTAAAACAAATCGATCACATCAAAGGCGATTTGCAGGTGATAGTTTTAACGGCGAATAAGGATGTTACTCTGGCGGTTACTGCCATCAATTACGGCGCCATTGATTATATCGTAAAAGGTGAGCGCGATATTTTTGCTCGCGTCACCGCTTCGATCAACAATGCCATCGATAAAAAAAATCTAAAATATCAAGTTTCTCATCTTGCAAGGAAGAGCAAAGACCAAGTAGTTTTTTCTGATATTATCGGTCAAAGCGAAATGATTTCTAACGTCATAAAATTGGCAAAAAAAGTTGCGAATTCAACAATTCCAGTTTTGATTGAAGCTGCGGGTGGAGCGGGGAAAGAACTGCTTGCGCGCTCAATTCATGGTTCAAGTTCTCGTTCAGGAAAACCGTTTATTGTTGTTGAATGTGATTCATTAAAAAGCGGGAGTGCTGAAGAAGAATTATTCGGCTCAGAAAAAGCTTTGTCAGATGGTGTAGTAAAAAATATCGGAAAATTGCGCGAGGCAAATAACGGTACAATTTATTTCAAACGAATTGATTTATTGAAGTCAGATTTGCAGACAAAACTTTTGCGCTTCATGCAAGAAGGTGAGTTTACTCCAGTACAAGGAAAATTCCCGGTGCGCGTTGATGTGCGGGTGATTTCTTCGGCAATAAATAATTTACAAAAAGCAGTTTTAGCCAAAAAGTTTCGCGAAGATTTATTTTATCGCATCGCAACTTTTCCGATTACAATTCCAAGTCTGAAGGAAAGAGGCGAAGAAGATATTAAGCTTCTCGCCGAAACTTTTTGTCGCGATTTTAGTGTGAATGAAAATAAAAAAATCAAGGCGATCGGTCAAGACGTGCTTTACCTGCTCTACAACTACGATTGGGAAGATAATATTCGTCAGTTAAAAAATTCTATTTTCCGTTCAGTGGTTTTATGTGATAGCGATACGCTGAAGTCAGAACATTTTCCACAATTGCTAAATAAAGAAAATAATAGTCTGACTAAAGCTAAATCGGTGATCAAAAAAAATTCCGATATTAACAGCGAATTGATTGATATTTTTGATGATGAAGGGAAGTGTAAAACCATCGAAGTTATCGAAGAGGAAATCATCAGAAGATTGGTTGATATTTATAGCGGGAATCTTTCAGAAGTGGCAAAGAAGCTTGATATCGGCCGCTCGACGATCTATCGCAAATTGAAAATTCTTAATGAAGAGGCATAAGCAACTTCATTAAGAATCCCGCACTTGTTGCGGGATCCAGAAATAATATTTTTTAAGAAGAGGCATGAATGAGAAAAGTTAAAACCGCAATTTTCCCCGTTGGTGGACTTGGAACGCGCTTTTTACCGGCAACAAAATCAATGCCAAAAGAGATGCTTCCAATCGCCAATAAGCCGATCATTCAATATGCTTTTGAAGAGGCGCGGAATGCTGGAATTGAAAAATTTATTTTCGTTACCGGTCGCAATAAAAACGCCATCAATAATCATTTCGATCATGCTTACGAATTAGAATCGAAGCTCGATGAAAAAAATAAATCTTTGGAACTAAAACAAGTTATGGGTTGGATGCCAGAAGCTGGGCAACTAGCATTCGTGCGCCAGCAAAGCCCACTTGGTCTTGGCCATGCAATTTGGTGTGCGCGAAATTTTATCGCTAAGGATGAAGCTTTTGTAGTGATTCTTGCTGATGAAATGATGATGCAAAGTCAGAATCGTGAGAGAAATTTTTTAGGTGAAATGATTGATCTTTATTACAAAAAAGAAGAGCTGGCAAGCGTTGTAGCTGTCGATGAAATCGAGATGAAGGATACTAACAAATATGGTATCATTAAAATTGCAGGTGACGAAAAAATCACCGACATGGTTGAAAAACCAAAAACCGCAGATGCGCCATCGAACCTCGCCATTACTGGTCGCTACATTTTACAGCCGGAAATTTTTGAATATCTTTCTAAATTTGAAATTGGCTCTGGCGGTGAAATTCAACTGACCGATGCCATGAAAGCAATGTGCAAAAAATCACCTTACTATTACAAAAAAATTGACGAAGTTCGTTTCGATTGCGGCAATGTTTTGGGTTATCTCGAAGCCAATTTAGCTTTCGCGCTAAATGACCCCGCAATTAATGAAGGCGTTAAAAAAATTATCAAAAAATACTCCGTTTAAGCCCTCTTTGAAAAAAGAGGCTGGCGTCCGCTGTAGCCTTGGCGTAAGTGGATGACGGGTGATTTATCAAAAAAATAAAAATTATGAAAACAGCTATCGTCTTTCCAGGACAAGGTTCACAAGCAATCGGAATGGGAAAAGATTTATTCGAAAATTTTGCTGCAGCACGCGAAGTTTTTCAAAAGGTTGATGAAATTTTGGGCGTAAATTTATCCAAAATTATGTTTGAAGGTCCAAGCGAAGAGCTAACAAAAACTGAAAATACTCAGCCGGCTTTGATGGCAGTTTCGATTGCTTTAATTGAAGTTTTGGAAAAAGAATTCGGTAAAAAATTTTCTGATCTTTGCGCTTTTACTGCAGGACATTCTTTAGGAGAATATTCTGCGCTTTGTGCTGCAAAGGCTTTAACGCTGGAAGAAACTGCAAAACTTTTACAGGTGCGCGGACGTGAAATGGCGAAGTGCGGCGAAAAAACTCAAGGCGCGATGGCGGCAATTTTAGGAGTTGAAATTGATGTGGCGCAAGCAATCGCAGCAGAGGCGGCGCAAGGTGATGTCTGCCAAGTTGCTAATGATAATTCTGTCGGACAAATCGTAATTTCTGGCTCTAAAATTGCGATTGATCGCGCGATTGAAATTGCTAAAGGGAAGGGTGCAAAGCGCGCTATTGCTCTGCCGGTGAGTGGTGCATTTCACTCCGCTTTAATGTTGGATGCGCAAAATATTATGCGTGATGCATTGGCAAAAGCAGAAATTAAATCACCAATTGTTTCGGTTGTTGCAAACGTAACTGCAAAAATTGTTTCTGATCCAAATGAGATTCGTGATTTACTGGCTAAACAAATTACTGGTGCAGTTAGATGGCGTGAAACCATGCTCTTCATGGAATCACAAGGCGTTGAAGAAATTATCGAAATTGGTTCGGGAAAAGTTTTGGCCGGTTTAGTTGGTCGAACTTGTCCAAATTTAAAATCGCGTTCGATTCAAAATTCTGAAGATCTATACCAAATCAGCTTCAAGAAGCCGATTTAGTATATTGATTTTATTTTTACGCAGGATGGCCTGCGCCCCACGGTCGTGGGGAACCCCATATACCGACTCTTTATTTTTGAGATCGGTAACTTGAATTGGTTTCGGTATAAAAACTTTGGGATTGTCATAGTAATTGGTTTCTTACTAACGAGCAACACTCTCAGTGTCATCCCCGCGAAGGCGGGGATCCAGCTCTTTCATGCTGTAACACTGGATCCCCGCCTTCGCGGGGATGACACTGAGGATGATGCTATGTCGAAAGACAAAAACCAATTACTATGACAATCCGAAAACTTTTATTTAAATATTTTGTGAAAATTTTTTCGGCTTGGAATTTAACGATATTTTTTTTCACTTATTGCTTATTGCTTTTGGCTATATTCTTTTTTCAGAGAAATTTGCAATATATTCCTAGTGGAACAATTTCTGGAATACCGGAAAGTTTTGAAGAAAAAATTCTTACCACCGAAGATAATGTTAAAATTTTATCTTGGTTTAGAGAGCCAAAAGAAAACAAAAAAATCATTCTTTATTTTCACGGCAATGCGGGAAATTTGGGAGGACGTCAGGATCGTTTGGAGGCTTTTATTAATTCTGGTTTTGGTGTTTTGGCAATTTCTTATCGTGGCTATCCCGGATCAGAAGGAGAGCCGACGGAAGCTGGCTTGATAAATGATGGAAAAGCGGCATTAAAATTTATTTTAGATATCGGATATTTACCAAAAGACGTTGTTTTATATGGTGAATCTCTTGGTTCTGGAGTTGCGGTTCAGTTGGCAGCAAAATTTGATGTGGCGGCGGTAATTCTTGAATCCCCATATTCTTCGATTACCTCGGTTGCACAAAAAATTTATTGGTTCGCTCCAGTTTCTTGGATTTTAAAAGATACTTTTGATTCAGCAAAATTTGCGTCAGAAATTTCTTCACCAACCCTTATCATCCACGGAACTGCTGACAATATAGTTCCTTTTACTGAAGGAAAAAAACTTTTTGATTTAATTAAGGCGCCGAAAAAATTTATTGAAGTGCAAGGTGCTGGACATCTTGGATTTTCTGCGGAATTTTTGGCGGACGAAGTTGAGAAGTTTGTGGGGAAGTAGGGAGGGGAGATTAAAAATGATTTGGTTCGTTGGTGAACCAGTCCTCCTTCGCTGAAGCTACGGCGGACAGCCTTCGCTCTAACGATCTTCATCTAACAGTCCATCCCTGACGGGCTGGCTTGCCAGCCGAAGCTCGTAAGAGCGAAGGCTGGTGGAGGCAAGGAGACTCGAACTCCTGACCCCCTGCTTGCAAAGCAGGTGCTCTACCAACTGAGCTATGCCCCCTTAAAGTTTTTCCGCAAGTTGGTAAAAATTTGCGGGCGCGAAAAATAGGAACGAAGTTACAATTGTCAAAACCAATTTTGGGAAATTAATGAATAAAAGAAAATTTAAAAAAGCTTACAGTTTGCTCGAACTTTCGATCGTGATTTTGATCATATCGATTTTGATTACCGGAGCTTTATCCGTTTCCGTAGGCAGCATTAATAATGCAAAAATCAAAACTACTAATGATCGTCAGCGCGAAGTTTATAAGGCGATTGGAAATTTTTTGATTACTAATAAAAGATTGCCTTGTCCAGCATCCTTGCTGAAAGTTAAAACTGTTGATGCTGATTATGGTAATGCAGTTGTGGGTGCAAATTGCTCTGACGCTGGAGTTATCCAATCTGGCTCATCCACAAATTTAGTTTATGGAATGGTTCCATCGAGAACTTTAGGACTTTCCAACGATATGGCGGAAGATGCTTTTGAAACTAAAATGGTTTATATTGTTGATAAAAATTTCACTATCGCGAGCGCAGTAGATCCTAATTTTGGCGTCACAACTTTTTCCACTACGGCTAGCACGGGAATAATCACGGTTAATGAAAAACCTTCTGGAGTGACGCAAGCAGTTACCGCTGATGCGATAGTTATTTTGATTAGTCATGGGGCCAATAAGGCCAGTGGTTACAATTCTAATGCTTCAACGCAAAATACTCGCGCTACTGATACGGATGAGCGAGATAATGACGCTAATGAGCCGACCACATTTTTTAATAATACGATTTTCGCCTCTTCTTCAAACAGCGATGTCTTTGACGACATCGTTTTCTTCAAACGTCGAAATGATTTTGTCGAAGATTTTAAAGCGATGTTTTTAATTCCATGTAATGGCGCAACTGCGTCAGGAAGCGTCACGACTTCAGCAAGCGCCTATTACGGACAAATCGTTACTAGATCTACGGTAGCTTGCGGTGTGGGACTTTCTCAAAGTAGAAAATGTGAGGCCTACGGTTCGTGGCTTAATATTACCACTGGCTGCGTCTAGGACATCTCTAAAAATCGTCTTGTCCGGTAATTTTGAATTTAGGGCGCCTCTAAAAATCCTAATTTTTAGAGGCGCCCTTTAGTTTTATTTGCTAACAAAAAGCCGTTTGGAAATTAAAATTCCAAACGGCTTTTTTAAGACCCCGAAGTTTGAAGGGGGGGGGGGGATGTGACATTTTGCGTAAGTCCTATTTATGGTATCTCGAAAAATCCTAATTTTTAGAGGCGTCCTTTATGCCCGAGCTGATAATCTAGGATTTGGTCTTCTGTTTTGAGGTCTGCTGTTATTTCTGCCGCCTCTGTTTGAATATCTGCTCGAGTTAAATCTTCTTTCAATTGCTGCGAGCAAAAGTGCAAAAATAACTAGGCCGGCATTTAGCAGAAGAAGCTTGAAAGCTAGAGTTTGCTCTCCTTCTTTTACCAAAAGATACGCTAAGGCAAAAGAGCTTAAGTGATAGAGGATGCTGAAAATTTGACCGGCGCGAAAAAAGCTATTTCTTTTGTGACGATGTTCATTGTGCCATCTGCTATCGTGATTTCTATGATCTCTTGGCCTATCTTCCTGATAGTTAGTATGTTTAGTTTCTTTCATTTTGTTGATTAGAATTATTCTCTTTTTCACCAAGTCGGGGCCTGAAGTTGCTGTTGCTCTTATTGGATTTAGTAAGAGTAAAAGTTGAAACCGAAGCGAATCCTGCAAGGAAGCAGCACAAATATTTCAGCGCTGATTTGATTGATTTTAGTGACAATGGAATTGGAGATTTGGTTAATAAATTATCTTGCATAAGTGGTGTTGCTTGAACCCAGATCCGTCATTAGAAATTCGTCTACTTTGCCTAAAACTTGAAACTGCGCGGTTGAAACAATGTTTTTAAATCTGCACTTACGCTGAGTAAGTTTACGTTTTAAAAACATTATTTCGCCCTTCATTTTCAAGCTTTAGCCAAACTATCCTGAATTTCTAATGACGGATTAGGGTTGAACATTTTAAGAGTTAGTTTTTTAAATGTAAACTATGGCTTGATGGCGATAGATTTAGTTTGTTTTGCGCGAAATATTTCCAGTTTTTTTGCTAGTTTTTCGTCGCTTAATGCGAGAATCGCGATTGCCAAAAGAGCAGCATTTTTTGCTCCCGCTTCACCAATAGCTAAAGTTCCAACTGGAATTCCATATGGCATTTGTGCGATTGAAAGAAGTGAGTCGAGACCTTTAAGGGTGCGACTTTCAACCGGAACGCCAAGAACAGGAATAGAAGTCATCGCCGCGGTCATGCCGGGTAAATGTGCGGCACCGCCAGCTCCAGCAATAATTATTTTGATTCCATTTTTTTTTGCTGCTTCACAAAAATCATAGAGTCTTTTTGGTGTGCGATGTGCGGAGATGATTTTGGCTTCATATTTGATACCAAAATCATCCAATATTTCGCAGGAATGTTTCATGGTAGCGAAGTCTGACTTGCTGCCCATTATTACTGAAATCATATATATAAAATTAATCCCAAACCGAGAACCAGAAGCTTCTGGCGTTGCCATATTTATCGGTGTAGCTATCGCCTTCGGGGAAGTAGAATGAAGAAAATGCGCCCGTATCAATGCTTCCACTAAAAGAGTTCGTTGGTCCGTTATAATTAGCAAAGCGACACACGTTCCAATTTGGATCCCATGCCCATGAGTAATTCAAATATCCATTTCCGTCATTGCAATAATAGCCTGTTGTTAGAGCGCCGCACCATCTATCGCAATCATCCGTAATGCCATATCTCATTTGTTGTCCATGTTTAAAGTTAAAGGCTGGACCAGCGTAGAACATTCCATCTCCGCAACCACCATGATTCACTCTGATAGTGCCCCAGCCGCCAAAATCACAACCATGTTTACAATTTGCTTCGCCAACCACTGCAGACCAAGTTCCGTTGGATTGACAACTAACGCGAGGAGCGTTGGTTTCATTTTCTAAAGTGGTATAAACCGTTGTTCCTGCTGAGTTAGTTGTGCTGTTCAAACAAGTGCCTTGTATCTGTCCATTTACAGCTGTTCTCGCGTCGTCAAAAGCTATAGCTGGAATTGAGGCGCGTATGCCTTTGTAAGCAGTGAAAGCGCGACATCTTCTTTGTTCGCAATCATGAGTTCCGCCAGTTAGAGTTAAATAAACTTTATCAATTTTGTTGGTGGCATCAAAATTACATGACATTTGTGGGAATGGATCTTGGTCATAATTATATTTCCAATAAGAGTTACTTGCACAGGCTCCGGTAACTACAGTTCCACCTCCTGCAACTATTGAATTTTTAAATCCAGTTACTGCGGGAAGTAAATAAACGCTATTATTGATTTGACCATTATTGGCAGAGCACATCACATCTGGCGCGGTCCATTTTCCATCAATTCCACAATGGCGACGTAATAAGTAAAAGCCATTGGCTCTATTTTGTAGGAAGAAGGAGGCGCCAAGCACCGCTTCATTACCGTGATTGCTGACATAAGCATCTTGGCCAAATGGGGTTGCTGGCCAATTTACTAAAGTAGTGCCACTTGATGTTGGATGAGAAGTAACACCAACTCCAACTCTTGGATCTTCGTCAGAGCCAGGGCATTGATTGATACATCCATTAACAACTCCGCCCCAAACACTTGAAGTGAAGCCGGTATTATTTGTGATTTGACATAATCTTTGTGGGTTTTGTGCTGGTCTGGTTAGGTCATTTGCAACAGCATCGGACAAAGGAGTGCCATCAATATTGAATCTTGATGAATATGGATTGGTTACATAGCCAGCAACACATCCTTGGAATTCTCCAACTAATGAATTTCCGCTGGCGGTTTGAATTTTGAAAGATCCAATCGCGTCATTTAAACCAATGTAAACGAAGCATTCATGGTCTCCGGTCAGGGTTTCTGATAATCCAGTGAAGTTTGCTCCGGAGTAAAGAATTATTTTAACGCTACTACCATTTATTCTAAAAGAGCTGGCTTGCCCCCAGGGATTGCTAGGATAATCTCCGAGCTCAACAGCGACAGCCCATCCTCCGTAGTTACAGTGTTCGTAAAGGATCACTTCTTTCTTGATGATTCCCCATTTAGCAAAACCATTATTAAAATTATTTGCAGTACCGCCAGCGCCACCAACGCCACCAGCTCCACCTTCAGTAATTGCTGTACAAGCTGTAGAGCAAGGATTTATTACCTCGCTCAAATTGCCAAGATAATTACATTCACGAGTTGGTGGTAATCCACCTGTGCTACGGAAATAACCCAAACTATTATTGCAAATTCCGGTTGAAATTGATTCGGTCTGAATATTTGAAGTGCTTCTTGAAGCATTGACAGCGGGAAAGGTTGCGCCGCCGGAATTTCTCCATAATTCCCAAGCTGTGTTATCAGCTGAACCACTAGGGATTGGAGGATTTACTGCCGGACAAGAAATTCTTTGGCAAAGATTTATTGGCGGCAACCATTGACCCATTTGATTACATTGTCTGCTGGCAGAAGTGCCGCCGCTATATGACGTTATCAAGTTGTAAAGAGATGCTGTAACGGCATTCGATCCACTTACAGTTCCAGCTAAAGTGGTTGTAATTGCTCCAAGTTTTTTAAATCCTGTTATGCAAGCTGTGGCATTTACTGTTTCGGTAAAATCATCGGTTTTGAGATAGCTTGGCCATATAGCAAATCCATGGCTTAAACCCTTATCTTCTGCAGTTTCTAGTAAACCATAATTGCCTTGATAGAACCCATTTATAGCTGGTCCGGCGGTAAATACTTGGCTACATTGATAGCGGGTGCAAGCATTACGAGCATCAGCTTCCCAAGCTGCAGTTCCGGAAGTGTTAATACAATTCAATAGTGGTCTTTGCATTGTGCCACCTACCGATCTTTGGTAAGTCCAGAAACCTTTACATTCACCATTTACATTGACTGTTCCAATAACGCTGACCGGAAATTCAGCGTGACCTTTTAGCAGAATTGCATTTGGAGTTGGCTTTCCTTCACTGCGATATCTGTGAGAGATATGAACCTTTCCAGAGATATCGCTGGTAGAGGTACCATAGACATTATTATTTATCGAAGAAGCGATGAATTCAGAATCGTTAGAAGGGCTTACAGTTAGATTATAATCAATTGCCTGACAAGTTTGCGGTATAGGAATATCAATACATAACCCAGCTTCTCGTGGAGTTTGAGTTCTTGCTTCATATCCCGGACCTAGATCAACATCTTGTATGGCTTCAACGCATAAGCAGTTTGGAGCTTTGCCACCATCATTGCAATTTGTGCTAGCGTCAGAATCTGTGAGATAAGGGCTCGATACATTAATAACACATTTTCCCTTTAGGTCGTCTCTAAGATCATGAGCGACAATAGTTTTTAATCTTTTTTCAAAGCCAGATGAGAAACAAAGCTCATTAAACCAGCCATAAATTTTTACATCAGTCGGGCTTCTATTGGGATTGGAGCCTATAATCGTTGATGAGGGTTCTGTAACAAGACCTTTTTTACTATTGCAAAGAGGTAGTAAAATTTCATTGCAATTTTGACGAACTGTAAGGAATGAATCGATCGGCTGTGCAGCGTTTAGTGCGGCGTATATATCGACTTCATTTTGCATACATTCGACATTCAGTTTGCTACATTCTTCTCTTTGTGCGCAAACTTCATGACGCTCTAAAGTGACATCGCAGGTTGGAATAGCTGGATCTAGATTGCTGAGAGGTAATTCTGCTGTGCAGGATGCCCCTGCGGAACTACAATTTATGCTACTGAGAGTTGTGCCGCTTAAGTAACGCAAAACTATGCTCGAGCTAGAGTAGCTATTGCCAAGACCTGTAGAGATTATCACTCTTCGTAAATCGATTGCAGGCGTTATGATTTTTGTAGCAATATTGTTAACTTCTGGAAAGAAGCGATTTATGCATTTTACTCTTAGTGGATCAAGATAAACGCCGCTTGAATCTTTGATTTTGCGATAGAGGCAAAAAATTGGCAGGCCGGAATTAGGAAATTCTTCTTTTCGAACAAAGATTTCTACTTCATAAGTGAATCCATTAATCACAGTTGAGATGTTGGCGCTGCCTTGATTATCAACATTACCACCAGTTTCATATCCGGTCTTGCCAATTCCTAAGCTTAGTTTTTGAGTTGTGATGCCAAATCTTACTTCAAGCTCAGGATAGTTAAAATCTGTAGGCCCCAAAGGATCTTGGGCAGTTCCAACTGAGATTAACGCTCCTCTTTGTAGTCTTGAGTTTAAAACATAGAGAGGCGGCGTGAATAAATTTGGTGAATTTGTTAGGTTGGCAATATTGTAGGTTTTTGGTATGTGTATTCTGTAAGGTACTTTAATACATTCATGCTCTTTGAATAATCTTCCGGCGAGATTGAGATAGCCTCTAGGCTGTCCCGCTGGTCTGTTATTTTGTACATAAGGAATTTGGAATAGGGTGCGCCAAACGCTAGCAGATCCTTCGTCATCATTAGTATTTTGTGCTCCAGCACAAGCTCCATCAACATTTGTTCCAGAGAAGCAGGTGCCATCGGCCATTTTTTCTGTACCGTTATAATATTGTGGATCATAGGCCAATGTTCCTTTCATATCAAGGAAGGTGCAGATGTAATCCTTGTATTTTATAGCTCTCATGCGGACATAAGTCTCGAGAGTCGATGAGCAGTCTCCTGATCCACCCTTTTCCATCGCACAATCATCGGGATGACTATCGGTTAGCGTTAATTCTCTACAAATATCGGAGCCGCATTGCTGCGTGCAAATACCAAAAGCGCAAACAATCATACATTCTCTTGATCCGCAGCTTCGCCTTACATTCATGGTGTTATTATACCTAACGCAAATATTTATTTTGTGAGTAGCATCTCCTTCAACGTAATCTGTTTTTACGTAGCCTTTATGATAGGCGGTATATGGTTTTGCTTTGCGATATAGCAAACCATCGGCGCCACAAAGATAGATATATCCGTTTCCTCTATGACCAACTCGTGGCGTGCCGCACATTTCAGGAGATCGGTTATCCCAATGAAAATATCCAAGAGGAATTGTAAAAAGCCCAAAATCGATCTCAGGATCCTCACCCCAGCCATGAGACAACATCTGACCTTTAGTATAACAAATACTGTCCATTGTTTTTAAAATCCCAGAGTTAGTAACTGCGCCTGAGTCTGGTTTTGGACGATAGAACCAGGAATCAATTCCGGTATCATCAACAGAGCCGCTAGAAGTGCCAAGATTTGAATTGCTACATTCTGGTTCGTTGTTATTTTCAGGCTTGTTGCAGTCGAGTTTTTTTGTACAATATCCTCCGCTACAAGTTGCAGCAACTGTAGCTCCTCCAATAGGATTGATAGTTGTTGGATCGCAGGAAACATTGAGAGTTATTGGATCTATGTCTGCAAAAGGTGAGCAGCGATATTCGCGATATACCACTGGTCTGCATATTATTAATTTACAAATGGTTTTTGCTTGAATATCGTAGCCGAAATTGATGTAGTTTTGGTAGGCAGCGATGTAAGAAGATCCTTTATTTAAAATTTTCTGCACATTGTCGGGATCTCTTTTGGTGCAATATCCCAACGCATCACAAGTAGAGTCTAGATCGCAAGATGGATTTAAAATTGTATGAGTTGCCTCATCGCAACGAAATTTACGATATTGGTAAGGAACACATTCTTCAGAATCTGTTCGGCAATCATGAGTTTCACACATGCTATTAATTGCTCTAAGTTTAGTGTAAGTAAGTTGTGCAATGGTAAAGTCATAACATTTTAGATTACTTCCTTCGCAATATTTTTTTGCAGAATCATCCATTTTAACTTCATTTAACTCGTCCGGAGTTAGGAGATTACATTTAAAAATTTCGCAATTAGTCGGAGCAACTGTAGGATTAGGAGTTATGTCGCTTCCTAATTGATGACATTTTCTTGCTGTACAATTTATAGAGGAGTCGGCGATAACTCCAACTTCTGGAGCGTCGCAAAATCTAATACAATCGCGATTATGTATGGCGTAATCTTGCCCTCTAACTCCAGCATATCTATCAAAGGAAGCGTCGCTACATTCTTTTACACAATTTTTTATTGGAGTGGCTGTAACATCAATTTGAGTGCAAAGAGGTAAATCACTTAAGTTGGCACAATTGATGCGGGGATTTGGGGCTTGTGAAGTAATCGAAGAGCCGGGGATATTATAGCCAGCACCGGGAACATTATTACAAAGAGGCAGTCCGTAAAATAAACAATTATTTCCAGGTTGAAGAGCTCCAACGGCAGTAGCGCAATCAGGAAGAGATTGCGGAACGCTTGTTTTAGAAAAAAATATCAGAAAAACACTTAAGGTGAGGACAATAAAAGCGGTTAGGTTTTTTGCAAATTTAGCTTTTATTAATGTTTTAAGATTTTGGTAATTCATCAAAAAGTTTGCAGAAGTAGTCGCCGCGCTGTTCAAAATTTTTCCATTGGTCAAAAGAAGCGCAAGACGGCGAAAGTAAAATGTTTTTTTCTGTTAGGCTAGATTTTTTTGTGTCGTCTAAAGCTTTTTCAAAAGCTGTTTTTAAATCACCGCATCTTTCAAAAATTACGGAATTTTTTTCTAAAGTTTTTGCAAATTTTTCAGTAGCTTCGCCAATCAAATAGGCCTTAGAAATTTTTTTGAAATAAGGTGTGAGATTTTCTATTCCACCATCTTTTGCTTTGCCGCCGACAATCCAAAAAATATTTTCATAGGCTTTGAGAGCATGCTCTGTTGATTCGGCATTGGTTGCTTTGCTATCATTGATGAAACTTACATCAGCAATTTTTCCAACAATTTGCATGCGATGACGTAAGCCTTGAAATTTTTTTATTGCAGAAATTATTTTTTCCTCAAGTCCGTATTCGCCTTGTTGAATCATGTGGCAATAAGCGATCGCAAAAGCGAAAGCCATGTTTTGATCATTATGTTCACCGCGCAAAAATTCTGATTTTAATTCTAGTTCAAGATTTATGCCGCCGATTTTACTAACTAAATTTCCACTAATAAGTGAAACACCATTTTCCTGAATTTTTTTCGTGGAGATCGGAACTAAAGTTGCTTTGAAATTTTTATCCGCTTGCAACTCCGCAAAAACTTTTTTGGAATTTTCATTATCAACATCGATCAAAGCAAAATCGCCGAAAGTTTGATTTCTAAAAACTCTTTTTTTCGCTTCGATATAATTTTCCATCGAGCCATGGCGATCAAGGTGATCCGGCGTGATGTTTAAAAGTGCGGCGATTTTGAAATGAGTTTGGGAAAGTAGATCGAGTTGAAAGGATGAGGTTTCGAAAATGAAAGTCGTAAGTCGTAAGTCGTAAGTCGTAAGTAGGTCGAAGCAGGGTGTGCCGATATTTCCGCCAATTCTTGAGGGAATTTTTAATTGCTCGAAAATAAATCCACTGAGTGCCGTGGTGGTTGATTTGCCATTGGTTCCGGTAATCCCGATAAATTTTGCTTCAATGTTTTTGCGATAAAAAATTTCGATATCACATGCTAAAATCGCGCCGGTTTTTTTGCAGATTTCTAAAATTTTGTGCGACTTGGGAAAATAAAGTGGAATGCCGGGAGCTAGACTGACTATGGTTTGTGAGTCGAATAAAATTTCGTCAGATTTAGCAAATTTTAATTCGGGATATTTTTTTATATCTTCAGCGAGAGTGTTTTCATTATCATCGGTGGCGATTATTTCTTCACCATTTTTTGCTAAGAATTTCGCGGTGGAAATGCCTGAAATTCCAAGGCCGTAAACGACATATTTCATTAGCCGCGAAGTTTTGCGATTGCGTCGGCATAACTTTCTGATCCAAAAATATAAGAACCGGAAACCAAAACATCGGCGCCGGCTGCGATTACCATTTTTGCAGTTTCTTCATTAACTCCACCATCAACTTCCAACTCAATTTTTCTGCCGATTTTTTCTATTTTATTGCGTAGATTTTCAATTTTTTTCAATTGCGATGAAAGAAATTTTTGTCCGCCGAATCCAGGATTTACCGTCATTATTAAAATCAAATCGATCTTCTCTAAAACATAATCAAGAACATCTTCGTGAGTTGATGGAACAAGGGAAACTCCAGCTTTTTTTCCAAAAGATTTTATTAAATCAATTGAGCGATCGAGATGTGTAACTGCTTCGGCGTGAATGGTGATGATGTCTGATCCCGCTTCAGCAAAGGCTTTGATGTGATTGTCGGGATTATTTATCATCAAATGAACATCGAATGGTAGCGCAGATACTTTTCGCAGAGATCTGACAACTTCATTTCCAATCGTGATATTTGGCACAAAACTTCCATCCATAACATCGATGTGAATGTAATCGGCGCCAGCTTTTTCTACGGCAGAAATTTCTTCACCAAGCTTGGCGAAATTTGCCGAAAGAATCGAGGGAGAAATTTTTATCATGCTGCTAGTTATTTATTTTTACAGGAGATGGCGGTTAGGTCGTAAATTGGATTTTCTAAACCGGAAATTGAGGGGCTTGAGGCAAACATCCAGCCATAAAAAATTCTCACTTCTTTTACCTTACTATCTTCATTTTTAGTCTCAAAAACTTCGAGCAGCATTTTGCTGTCTGGCTTTTGATCTAAAGGGGTTTGCCAACATTTACGGACGATTATTTTTAGAGTTCCAAAACTAATTTTTTCGCCGATTTTTATTTCTAAGACTGAAGTTTTTGCAGTAGTTTTATTTAAACCTTGAATCACAGCAATCGCAGAAAAACGCGAAGGATCAATATTGTCGCTGGATAATTTTTCAGCATCTTGGGCAAAAGAAAGTGAGGCAAAAAGAGTGACAAAAAAAAATATTTTGGCGCTGAATTTTAGATTATTTTTTTTCATTCTTATCCTTGTCACCTTTATCATTATTGCCGAAAATAAATTTTCCTAAAAGATCTTCGAAGCTTACTGATGATTGAGTATATTGAATCTCGTCACCTTCCTTAAGATTTTCCTCATCGCCACCGGGAGTGAGTGATAAATATTTTGAACCGAGAAGTCCTTCTGAGGAAATTTTTGCTGAAGAGTCGGTGGATAATTTAACTTTATTTTCGATGTTCAGTTTCAAGGTGGCGCGAAAATCTTTTTCATCCAAGGATTGATCAACAACTGTACCAACTTTTACGCCGGCAATTTTGACATCGCTGCCGCCAGAAATTCCGTCAACATTATCAAATTTTGCAATGACATGATAGCCGCTTGTAGTGCCGACTTTGGCGCTTTTGAAAGAAGTGAAGAAGAAAAATATCGCGCAGAATAAAACGAAAGTTCCGACGATAATTTCGAAATAATTATTATTTTTATTCATGATTTGGATTCCAAGATTTATATTGGGAGGAAGTTTTTTGTTCCAAAGATTTTGCCGGCGAGTAAGAATTTTTTGTGCCAGTAAGGTTAGGCAAATGAATTTTTTGCCAAGAAAATTTATGAGTATTAATATTTAGTGGCACAATATTTGTTGAATAGTGAAGCCAGCCATGCCATTCCGCGGGCACTTTCGAAGGCTCTGGCATGCCGTTATAAGAGACAAATCTTTTGCCGATTTTATTTTGAAAATATTGATTACCAAATTCATCGGCACCAATTTTTTTGCAGGAAAGTTTAATGCAAATCTTGTTGATTAGATCCATGATCAATTAGAAATTCTGTGGAAGAAAAATGAAGGGGCGCTGTTTAGGAATAGACTTTGCAAAAAGCAATGTGCAAAAAACTCGATATTAAAATAGATGGACCCCGTCATGCGACGGGGTGACAATCTTAGTAAATTACACACTCAAATTTGTCACCCCGTCGCATGACGGGGTCCATCGTGCTACAAATGCGGTTTTGTACTTGTGACGAGATGGACCCCGCAACAAGTGCGGGGTGACACCGAGGGTGGAGATTGGCTACTTACTTACTCAATATTTTAAAATGAATTTAGATTCGCGGCAAATTGCAATTAAAAATAAGCTAGAAGCCTTGTCCAAAGTGCTCGAAGAAAATTCTTCACAAAATTTTTGGCAGAAAATTATTTCCGAAAAAGAGCAAATTAAAGGCTGCTATATTTACGGCGATGTTGGTCGCGGCAAAACGATGTTGATGAAAAGTTTTTTTGATTCGATAAAAAAAACTCCGAAAATTTATTTTCACTTCAACGCTTTCATGCAAAAAATTCACGAAGCTTTGCGTGATATTCGCAGTGAGAAAAAAGTCGGTGAAAAAAAAGCTGTAAAAGATGAATTGCTTCTGGCGGTTTCTTCCGTGATTGGTGAAAAAAAGTTAATTTGTTTTGATGAATTTCAAGTTGTCGATATTGCCGATGCAATGTTGCTTTCGCGAATTTTCTCTCATCTTTTTGCACAAGGAATTCTGGTAATTTTTACCTCAAATTCTTCTCCACAAGATCTTTATAAAAATGGCTTACAGCGTGAAGTTTTTTTAGAATTTATTGACCAGGTTTTATTAAAAAATTGCCAAGTTTTGCACCTTAATTCCGAAATTGATTACCGAAAACAATATCGGGATAGTTTGGTTAAACGTTATTTTATCTCCAATAAAAACAACCGCCAAGAGGTTAAAAAAATCATCGAAATTTTTGCTGAAGGAAAGCGTGCTAAAGTCTCTAAATTAAAGGTTTGGGGACGTGAGCTTAAAATCAAAAAAACCTATGACAAAATTGCGGTTTTTGACTTCGATGATTTATGTCGAAATCCACTTTCTGCTTCCGACTATTCTGCGATATGTCAAAATTTTGATTTGATTTTTTTATTGAAACTACCTTGTCTGACAAAAGAAGAAGTTAATGAGGCGCGTCGCTTGACGCTTTTTATTGACGAAATTTATGAAAATAAAACTGCTCTTATTATTCTCGCCAAAACTAAGGCGGAAAAAATTTTCTTAGATGTGATCGGTGCCGAAGGTTCTAAGCGCACCACCTCACGTTTAAACGAAATTAAGTCCGATAGTTATTGGCAAAATAGCAAAATTAGTATTAAAAATTAGGGAAAATTTATGCCTAAAAGACGTAGAAGAATAGACGCAAGTAATGATGAAGAGGGATTGATTGAGGAAAGAGCTGAGATTAGTCCTGAGTATGCTACCGCTACTGCTAATATCTACTATGACAACTTTGATGTTGCTGGGATCCAAGAAGATGGGATGCCAGAAGAAGAACATTCGAATCCAATGTATTATTACATAGGGGAAGAAGATACTTACGGCGCTAATCCTCCCGTTAGACGAGATAGAGTCAGATCCGTTAACAGTGCAGTAGATGATGACGTTGTAGTGGACGAAGAAGTGGCTTCTCCAATTGATGCCCAACCTCTAGCAGCTCCAAGAGAACTTTCTCCAGCGAGAGTTGCAGATGCAGGATTGCGCAAAAAATTGAACGATCTTGCTCGTGCAATTATGGATATTAAGGGCAATATTACTGCCGCCGATATTGATGGGTTGGTTAAATCAGCATTTTCTGCAGAGGAATTGGCGAGTTTGAAGCCTAATTTGAAGCTTAATGATACAGCCAAGCTTGTAGTATTTGTTTCTGCTGCGAAAAATGGAGAAGGATTAGTTTCTAACGATCATGCCGCCGCGGTTGGTTTTATAAAAGGTGCGAGGGGAGAACAAAATCACATAGAATGGGTTCCTAATCCAAGTGATGATCCGCTAAAATTTCTTCATCAAAGACTTCTTTTGGCTAGCACTTCAGATCAAGTTAAAGCAAAAGATTCTAATGGAATCTCAAAAGTAAAAGCACAACTTAGACAGCTCGGGAACGGTGAAACATTTGGTCTACAAAAAGCCTATGATGATACCAATTCCGATTATTCAAATCCAACTTGGCTTGGTCTTGGATTGGATGCAAGATTTGAAGAGGGGATTCATAGAAGATACCAAGAACTTGCCGCCAAACCTCGCCGTAGCGACACTACAGATCCACAAGAAGCTTTGGAACATTTACAAGAAGCTTTGGAAAATTTAAGCTATAATCAATTTGGCGCCTTCATAAGAAAGGCTATAGAACATGATGCGGCATTGCTTGGTCGCATTAAAGAGGATATTAAAGAAGTAGAGGAGGATATTAAAGAAGTAGAGAGGTTGTGGCAGCAAGCATTGCTAAAAAAGCGAGAAATTGACGCAGGAATCGCGGACGGAAAATTTGAGGCTAATGATGCAACTGTTCAGCAGTATTTATCTGGGATTAAGGATGGCAAGATTTCTTTGCAAAAAAGATATGAAGGGTTGCTGGTAAAAAAACAGCGCGCGGAAATGGACGGAGATAAATTCGCCGATCTGACAAGAAAATCAGATATGGAATTATCCGCTTTGGTTGGTTCTGCGGGAAAGTTTGAAGGAAACCTTGATCGCGGTCTTGATGGAATGGGAAGATATTCTCTCCTTTTTTTAAGAATGATGGAAGATAACGGCGATCTACTTGCTGCTGCTATTGAGGTACATAAGAATGGTGCCTTTAGAGTTCGTCTTTCGAGAGAGTCTAATTTTGCTGAGAATTTAAAGGAGGATAGAAATCTTATTTTTGATCTTACTGAGAAAGAATTCGCCTGCTTGGTTGATGCCGTAGAAAATCGATCTGCTGTAGTGATCGAAGCTGCTGAAAAAGGGCGTCAAGGTAGAATTTTAGTTCCTCTTGAAGAAATCTTTGCTGCTAGAAAAAGATTAGTAAATTCTTTGGATCCTCAAGAAGAGCCAGAATGGTGGACTCATGAAAAGATAAAATTATTCCGAACCAACAAAGTCATCCTTGAAGGATCCGACGTTGTAAAAAAAAGAACTTTATTGCAGGCCTATATTGATCTAAAGTCAGAGGAGCAAAGCAAAGAATTTAAGCTTGATTTGGCAGCTTCAGATATAGATGCGGAAGGTCAACTTGAGGCACTAATCAGTGAATATGACAGGCAAATAGAAAAACTAAAAGTTGTTGGAGAATATAAATTCAAACCTCTGGACTTACAAATTACGGATGCTGATTTGAATGCTCAAACTCCACTAACTGCTGCAAATGCAAATCTATATTCTCACGACGGCAATCGCACCATGTACATAGAGGAGATGAAAGGTGATAAAGTCATCTCTCTTGATGGTGGTTTGGTAGTTCAGGTATATACTGGCAATGAAGGTTTCGATAGGCATTCAAAACAATTTGAAGCCTTAAGTGATGTTAAATTTACAGGCAGACCAATTTGCTCGATAGCTCGTTTTGATGATCGAGATCATGGTGATGGCAATGGAACACGTAATGATTATTGTATCGTTACGGTAACGCCACAGAACACTACGAAAACTTTTATAACTGAGGCAACTTTTACGAAAATTGCTGAGCAAAATGCTGCTGATTTTCAGCGTTATGCCAAGCACTTAACAAGAGAGAAAGGTTTACAAGAAATACTCGACATAATGTATGTCAGTCTTGCTGATCTTATTGCTGATAAAAAAGTTGATGAGGCGAAATCTCTCGCCAAAGAAGCGGATGAGCTGAAAAAATTCTTGGGTGCTATTAGTTTTTCAGATACTGATTCCGTTGAAGAAAGAGAAAAAAAAATTGATAGATTCAACAGCTTCCCGAAAACTAAATTAGAGCGACAAACAAAGGAATTAGAAAAGCTGCGAAATGAAGTTTTTGCCAAACCTATAGATCCTAAAGAAATTGCCAGATTGAATCGATGGTTAGCCTATAATTCGGTTGAAGGTGTTACGTTTGAGGGTGGAGAAACTGCCGTTCAAATCGATAACGCGATGGCAATAGTTAAGGTAAGTCTCGAGCAAAACAAAAGCACAATTTTCAATTTTTCGGCCACAGAAATTGCTAAATCGGGCAGAGAAAGAATTGTCGATATTAAAGACAGAATGCTGAGCGGTAATGAAATTAGCATTGAAGCAAGAACAAAAGCTCAAGCCTACGCTTCACACGCCACCAACGATCATCTTTCTAAGTCAGCTAACAAACAATTATTAAATAATCATTTCAGAATTCATTTAGATTCTCATCAGATTGAAAAGATGATGGATCAATATGGCTCTAACGATGGCCATTTATGGATGAAGGGTACTGACAAAAAAGATTTTGAAAGATTGTTGCGAGCTGCTTTGCCGGTTTCGCCAGTTCCAGGCGGAGTTTCAATCGTTAAGCCGAGATTGGGAGACAAGGATTTTATCAGGTTCGCAGATCCATCTAAAAATAATTCTAATGGAGGGCCAAACTTTGCCCAAGTTACCTTCGCTGCTGATGCTGATGGTAATTTTACGGGTGATGACAGAGCCTTTATTTGCCTTCCAGGAACTAACAATATTTACATTCAAGTTGGAGTCGCAAGAATTGATGGGGTTATGGATCTTCCGGGTGGTAAAAAAGCGGATGTAAAAAAAGGAGATGTAAAAATTTTTGAAGGCTATGTCTTTCATAGAAATAAGGATGGCAGCTACGATGCAATTAGTACCGCTTCAACCACTGTTGCTACGTCCGATTTAACCAAACATTTCGGCAAAGCCAAAGGTGCTGATATAAGAGAAATTGCTGCAAATTTTAGCGTGGTAGCAAGTTCCGTAATTGGAAATGAGGCATGCGCAGTAGCGGTTTCTTTTAATGGAAAAACTTGTGACAGCAGGAAATTGGTAAAAGCAAGACTTTCGCCGTATAGAGATCCAGATGCGCCAGATCGTAATATCTCAACAGTGTTTGAAGTTGATGGGGAGGGTAGATATGTTTCTGACGGTAGTCGACATACTAAACATCAAGATTATCCCAAGCACAAAGTAATCGCTCATGGAATGTCTGAGGTGAGGACGTTTTATGGCAAGGATGATGCTTATCATCAGATGGAATCCAATGATACCACACCTTACATTACGAAACCCTTCAAGATTGCTTTGAGAGTTTGTGTTCTTGAGGATGCAAAGGGTAACCAAAGTTTTGCTAAGCAGTTGGTAATCGAAACCTTTGATGCAAAGGGTGATCCTGAATATCAACCTTTGGATAAGGCGGGATTGGCAAAAGTAACCACCGATGGATTTGATCACACAGCTTTTATTTCTGAGATGGAAGCTTTGGCGAAAAAAGCAGACGTGGTGGTTGGTGTTAAAGGTCCTAAAGGAGACGAGGCTACTTCAATCCTGGAGTCGACTGATGATCGCTGGTTTAAGGCGGGCATTCGAACCGTTGCAAATGCGGTTTTGAGAACAGCGATTAATCTGACAGTGATAGGTAGAGTGGCGGAAGCAGTTGTGGGAGCAACATTAGAAATTCCGAGGGGAGAAAAACATAATTCATCTGATGGATTAAGGGTTAAAGAGGTAAGGTCAGATGGTGTCGTTAAAAAAGTTGTAAATACCGCATTAGATGTAGCTAGTGTTGTTATAGTGCTGCCTGCAGTAGTGGAGGGAGTTGCATCAGGAGTATTTGGGGTGCAGCGACCAAGATTTAGAGATGAGGTAACTCTTCCTCAACCTACAACAGGTATTCTTGCGCCAGCGACTTCTGCACAGAACATGGGATTAATATTTATGGGTAAAGATCAAGGTAAAAGTAGCTCTATTTAGGACCCAAAGTTTACAGATGAAATGAAACACCAAAATACTAAATTCGATGTCATAGTGATTGGCGCGGGCCATGCCGGAATTGAAGCGGCATGCGCCTCCGCGCGCCTAGGGAAAAAAACTCTTCTCGTTACAAAATCTCACGAAAATCTCGGTGAAATGTCCTGCAATCCCGCAATTGGTGGCATTGCGAAAGGAACAATCGTGCGCGAAGTTGATGCTCTTGATGGCGTGATGGGAAAAGCCATCGATATGGCGGGTATTCATTTTCGAATTTTAAATGCTTCAAAAGGCGCCGCAGTTCATTCGCCGCGCGCGCAAGCCGATCGCAAGCTCTACAAAAAAGCCATTAATCAAATTTTAGAAAATTATCCCAATCTCGAAATCATGTTTGGCTCCGTCGAAGACATCGAAATCGAAAATGGCGAAGTGGTAGCGGTCAAAATCCTATCGACAGTTTGTCATCCCCGCGAAGGCGGGGATCCAGAAGATCTTGAAGTAAAGCTGGATCCCCGCCTTCGCGGGGATGACAAACTGGAGGTGCGTATATCAACTAAATCCGCCATCCTAACAACAGGAACTTTCCTCCGCGGCATGATTCATATCGGTGAAGAAAAAATTCCTGCCGGTCGTGTTGGCGAAAAACCATCTTTGGGAATTTCAAAAACTTTAGAGCGTCATAATTTTTCTCTAGCTCGCCTTAAAACCGGAACGCCGCCACGAATTCGCAAGGATTCGATCGATTTTTCAAATCTCGAAAAGCAAGAAAGTGATTCTACGCCGCAACCTTTTTCTTATCTCAATGATGAAATAAAAACTCCTCAAACCACCTGCTTCATCACTTACACCAATTCTAAAACTCACGAAATTATTAAAAAAAATCTGCACCGTTCAGCAATGTATGGCGGACATATTTCCGGAACCGGGCCGCGCTATTGCCCTTCGATTGAAGATAAAATTCATCGCTTTTTTGATAAAGAGCGTCATCAGATTTTCCTAGAGCCTGAAGGCTTAGACAGTGATTTAATTTATCCAAATGGCATTTCAACTTCATTGCCGCTGGAAGTGCAAATCGAATTTTTAAAAACAATTCCCGGCTTAGAAAATTGCGTGGTGACGCAACCAGGTTACGCCATCGAATATGATTTTGTTGATCCGCGCGAATTACTTCCAACCCTCGAAACCAAAAAAATCCGCCGACTTTTTTTCGCCGGACAAATTAATGGAACGACGGGTTACGAAGAAGCTGCAGGGCAGGGAATTGTTGCCGGAGTCAATGCAGCTTTAGTCGCGAATAAAAAAGTTAATGAAGGTGAGTCAGGTTCCCCCTATTTAGGGGGATCGAGCGGACGCGTTAGCGCCGCGATGGGGGTGAATGAATTCGTCTTGGATCGTGCCTCAAGTTATATCGGCGTGATGATCGACGATCTCACAACTCTCGGCACGATTGAGCCTTATCGCATGCTAACTTCACGCGCTGAATATCGACTTAATCTTCGGGCAGATAATGCCGATTTTCGTCTCACTGAAATGGGAATTAAATTTGGAATTGTTGGCGAGGAGCGACAAAAACATTTTGCCGAAAAAAAATTAAAAATTTCAGCAGCGATGGAATTGCTCGAATCGCTAAAAATTTCTCCGCATAAACTTGCGGAATTTGGAGTTGCAGTGAAGCAAGATGGAATCGTGCGCAATGCTTTTCAGATTTTAACTTTTCCCGATATTGATTTCGAAATAGTTGAAAAAATTTGGCCAGAAATTTCGGTGATTGAAAGTGCGATAAAAAAGCAAATAAAAATCAACGCAATTTATGCTTCATACATCAGGCGCCAAGAGCGAGATATCGAAATATTTCGTCAAGATCAACAGATGAAAATTCCACTTGATATTGACTACGCTTCTATACAAAGTCTGTCAAATGAAGTGCGTGAAAAATTGATGAAGTTTAGACCGCCAACGATCAACGCGGCTTTTAAAATTCAAGGCATCACACCAGCTTCCATCATGGCGGTGATGATTTACATAAAAAATCCTAAAAACCCATTACTAAAACAAAAAAATGCAGAATGATTTTCTTACAAATTCATTGAAGAAGCTCGCAGTTTTTTTTGCGGTTTTTTCCTCAGGTTTTTCCTATGCGCAAGATGCTGCAATCTCTACCACAGAAATCTTTAAGGAGATAGAAAAAAGCTTAATTTTTGACAAGGAATCCCGCCAAAAAATCGACTTTTATCAAAGCGATAATTCAAAAAAGAAAAGTAGTTTTAGCATCAAATCTAGCGACTTTAATAAAAGTGAAAATTTATCCTCTGTCGACATAGTTGTTAATGATGAAAATATTGGAAGTTTTGATTTAAGGCAAAAAGAAAAATTGGCCTATAATGCGGCGTTGATTGAGCAATATGAAGTTGCAATAGAGCTCTACAAACAAGTGTTGGCAAAAGAACCGGCGGATAATCACATCAAGTTTGCTCTGGCTACTGTTTATCAAAGAGTTGGACAATTTGACCAAGCGAAATCTCTTTATTACCAACTGCTAAAATCCGACATCGAAAATCAAGAAGCTATCATCGGAAATTTATTAGTAATACTCACCGAAGAATCTCCGCGTAACGCTATTTATTTGATCTCGCGCCTCTCTACTCAAAATCCAAAATCAGCTACAATTCTTGCTTCTGCAGCAAATGCTTACGACAAAATGGACAATTATCCTCAGGCAATTTCCTTGTTTGAAAGGGCGGTAATTATCGATTCAAGTCGCATCGATTATCAGTATAATTTAGCGGTGACTTATGATAAAAATGCTAATTATGAAAAAGCGATAGATCTCTATTCAAAAATACTTAGAAATGCGTCGGATGATCAAACAATTCCACTTGATCAGATCAAAAAACGCATCGAATTTATCAGGCAGAAATTATGATCGAAAAAATTCTTTCTTACGCGAAAAAGCGCGGCTCTTCTGATCTTCATATTTCAACTGGATCGTTCCCCATGTTGCGAGTTGATGGTGAAATAATGGCGATTCCAAATACTCCAGCACTCACTGCTGCACAAGTCGCGACTATGATTACATCTATCATGAGCGAGGATCAAAAAAAAGTTTATGAAAATAGTTTGGAAATTGATTTTTCGGTGCAAATTGCTAAAGATATGCGTTTTCGGGTTAACGCTTTTCACAATATTTACGGTCCAGCTGCGGTCTTTCGTGAAATCCCTGCCGATATAAAAAGTCTCGCAGCGCTTCATGCGCCTGAAATCCTGTACTCTTTGGCAACTTGTGGCAAAGGCTTGGTTCTGGTTGTTGGTCCAACTGGTAGTGGAAAATCAACTACCTTGTCAGCGATTCTTGATCACATTAATGAAACTTGTTCTGCCCATATTATTACCATCGAAGATCCAGTTGAATTCATACATAAAAATAAAAAATCTCTAATTAATCAGCGCGAAGTTGGTAAAAATACTCTCTCTTTTGCCGCTGCGTTAAAAAGTGCTTTACGTGAAGATCCTGACGTAATTTTAGTTGGTGAATTGCGCGATCTTGAAACCATTCGTCTGGCATTAACCGCCGCAGAGACTGGTCACTTGGTTCTCGCAACTCTACACACTTCTTCTGCAGCTCAAACCATCAACAGAATAATTGACGCATTTCCTCCGCAAGATAAGGAGGTTGCGCGCACTATGCTTTCCGGTTCGATCAAAGCGATAATTTCGCAACTACTTTTGAAAAAAACTGGTGGTGGAAGATGTGCTGCCTACGAGGTCATGATTGTTAATCCATCGATACGAAATTTAATTCGCGAAGATAAAATTCCACAAATTAACTCCATCATTGAGCTCGGCAAAAAGAGTGGCATGTGCCTCATGAGAAATTCGGTTAACGAGTTGTTAAATAAAGGGTTCATTTCCAAGGAAACTACCCAAGAAGCTTTGGACTATAACGAATAATTTTGAATAATTTTTATGAAATCACTATTTCGAACTAAAAGTGTTGAAGCTGTGTTGGAGTCTGTAAAAAACAAATCACTTAAAAAAACTTTAGGTGCTCTTGATTTAGTTTTACTTGGAGTTGGCGGTGCAATTGGAGTTGGAATTTTTGTGTTAGCGGGCTTAGTTGCCGCTAGACATGCTGGTCCAGCTGTTGCGATTTCCTGTCTTTTAGCCGCTGTAGTTTGCGTGTGTGCCGGCCTTGCTTATGCCGAATTTGCTTCAGTAGTTCCTGCATCAGGTAGCGCCTACACTTATTCCTACGTTTCGCTTGGCGAATCTGTCGCTTGGTTAGTGGCTTGCGGTTTAGTTTTAGAATATACGGTGGTTGCATCAACAGTTGCCGCGGGATGGTCAGGCTATTTTGTCGGAATGCTCAAGCAGGGTGGAGTCAATCTTCCGCAAGCTATAACCACAGTTCCAGTTGAAGGTGGAATAATAAATCTTCCGGCAATTTTAATCGTCTTATTTGTGGGAGCGTTGCTTTATCGTGGCACCAAAGAAAGCGCGATGGCGAATAGAATTTTAGTCGGTATAAAACTCGTTATCATCACGATATTTTTACTAGTTGCGGCTCCTCATATCAAAATGGAAAATTACGCAGAATTTATGCCCTTCGGATGGCATGGCGTTTTGCTTGGCTCAGCAACAATATTTTTTGCTTATACTGGTTTTGATTCTTTAGCCACCGCAGTTGAGGAATGTAAAAATCCTAAAAGAGATATGCCAATTGGTATCATCGTTGGACTGTTAATTTGTGCTTCGGTTTATATCCTTATCTCTCTCGCATTAACGGGAATCTCGCATTACAGCACGCTAGATAATCCTGAGCCGATGGCTCGTGCATTGCGTGAAAATGGCAGCAATGTCGGTTCGGCTTTAATTGGAGCCGGCGCCCTTATTGGCATGGTAACAGTTTTGTTGGTGATGATGTATAGCCAATCGCGAATCTTTTTTGTGATGTCGCGCGACGGTCTGATTCCAAATTTTTTCAGCAAGGTTCATGAAAAGCATGGAACTCCCCACCTCAGTTGCCTTTTTGTAATTTTGGTAGTTTCGCTGATTGCAGGATTTACTCCGATAAGAATTATGGGTCAGCTGAGTAGCTTAGGAACTTTATTCGCCTTCCTCATCGTTTCGATTGGAGTTTTGGTTTTGCGCTTTACTAGAGCCGATCTTCACAGAAGCTTTAGATGTCCATGGCTTTTTATTGTCGCGCCTTTTGCGATAATTAGTTGCGGATATTTGATTTATACTTTGTTGCAAGAAACTGGCAAACCAGCATTAATCTGGTTTGGATTTGGTCTGTTATTTTACTTTTTATACAGTCGCAAGAGAAGTAATTTGAACATAGAAAAGTAGCTGAAAATCATCTCCTAACAATTCCATTATTCATGAAAATTTTCCGCAAAAAAAGCGTTGATGAGATTATTGCTAATGCCAAAAAAAATCCTCTTTCAAAAACTTTAGGAGTTTTTGATTTGATCATGATTGGTGTTGGATGCGCGATTGGCATGGGTGTTTTTGTTATTACCGGAATTGTCGCGGCAAAATATTCTGGGCCAGCAGTTTCCCTTTCTTATTTGATCGCATTTCTCGTTTGTATTTTTGCCGCCTTAACCTACGCCGAGTTCGCTGCGATGGTTCCAGTTTCTGGCAGCGCTTACACTTATTCCTACGCGCTAATGGGCGAATTTTTAGCTTGGGTTGTGGGTTGGGGATTAATTCTAGAATATGGAATTGGCGCCTCGGTTGTTGCTTCTGGTTGGTCGGGCTATATTGTCGGCATCCTCAAATCTGTTGGTTATATCGTTCCCGAACATTTTACAAAATCGCCAAGTGATGGTGGAATCATCAATGTTCCAGCGATGTGTATTCTTCTCTTCATCGGTGTTTTAGTTTATCGCGGAACCAAGGAAAGCGTGATGTTAAATCGCATTTTAGTTGGAATAAAATTAACCGTAATTTTGATTTTTTTAATCATCGCCGCACCGATGGTTCAAACATCTCGTTGGGAAGATTTTATGCCATTTGGTTTTTCCGGCGTGATGGTTGGAGCGGCGATTGTCTTCAACGCCTATATCGGTTTTGATGCGGTAGCAACTGCGGCGGAGGAATGTAAAAATCCCGGACGCGATTTGCCTTACGGCATCATCGGCTCGCTGGTAGTCTGCATGATAGTTTATGTTTCTGTGGCACTAGTTCTGACGGGAATCGCTGATTACTCAACTCTCAACAATCCTGAACCTCTAGCTCGCGCGCTTCGTGAAAATGGCAGCAACATCAGCTCGGCTTTAATCGCAACTGGCGCTCTAGCCGGCATCACTTCAGTTTTATTGATTTTAATTTACGGACAATCGCGCATCTTTTTTGTGATGTCGCGCGACGGTTTAATCCCGGCGGTTTTCAGCAAAATGCATAAAAAATTTCACACTCCAAGTTTTAGCGTCGTACTAACTTCAGTCGTTGCAATGTTGGTTGCGGGCTTAGTTCCTCTCGAACTTCTCAGCTCACTTACTTGCATCGGAACACTTTTCTCTTTCATGATTGTATCGATCGGAGTTTTTGTTTTGCGCCGCACTGAGCCAACGATTAAGCGTCCTTTCAGATGTCCAGCAATTAACATCGTTATGCCACTTTCTGTGTTGAGCTGCGGCTATCTAATTTACACCTTACTACCAAGAAACGGCTTTTGGTTTCTGCTCTGGACCATCACAGGATTATTAGTTTATTTCTGCTACGGCTATCGCAAAAGCCCGCTTAACAACAATTCTAAATAACTTTTAATTATCTAAAAATGACGGAAAAATTTGTTTATTCTTTCGGTGACGGAAAATCTGAAGGCGATGCTTCGATGAAAAATCTACTTGGTGGAAAAGGCGCGAATTTGGCTGAGATGTCAAAAATGGGCTTGCCTGTTCCTCCTGGTTTTACCATCACAACTGAAGTTTGTGACGTTTATTACAAAAACGAAAAAAAATTTCCTGACGCATTAAAAAAAGAAGTTGAAGCGGCGCTTAAAATTATCGAAGAAAAAATCGGTGCTAATTTTGGCGATGAAACAAATCCGCTACTTTTTTCCGTACGTTC
Organism: Rhizobium sp. Q54; assembly: GCA_945875865.1. Classification (GTDB taxonomy): domain Bacteria; phylum Pseudomonadota; class Alphaproteobacteria; order Rickettsiales; family UBA1997; genus UBA2645. Next base: position 12,680 of record CAMCMF010000005.1, on the reverse strand, counting down.
TGGTGCTCGCGCCTCAATGCCGGGAATGATGGACACCGTTTTGAATTTGGGATTGAATGACAAAACTGTTCAAGGTCTCGCCACAAATTCTGCCAATAAACGCTTCGCTTTCGACTCTTACCGTCGCTTCATTCAAATGTATTCCAACGTAGTTTTGGAAGTTGATCACCATAATTTCGAAGTAATTTTGGATGAGAAAAAACAGGAAGTTGGCGCCAGCGCTGACACTGATCTCACCGCCGAAGATCTCGAAGATTTAGTTTTGCTCTACAAAGCTGAAGTCAAAAGAGAATATAAAAAAGATTTTCCACAAAATGTTCACGAGCAACTTTGGGGCGCAATTGAAGCTGTTTTCGCTTCATGGATGAATAATCGCGCCATCACTTATCGCGAATTAAATGACATTCCTGCCAGCTGGGGAACGGCAGTAAACGTGCAGTCAATGGTCTTCGGAAATATGGGAGAAACTTCTGCAACCGGAGTTGCCTTCACTAGAAATCCTTCAAATGGCACTAAAGAACTTTACGGCGAATATTTAATCAATGCGCAAGGCGAAGATGTTGTTGCCGGAATTCGCACGCCTCAATCAATCACAATTTCTGGTAAAGAACAACTTGGTTCAAAACTTCCTTCAATGGAAGAAACCATGCCGGAAGTTTTTTCTGAATTGGTAAAAATTTATCAGAAGCTGGAAACTCATTATCGCGATATGCAAGATATCGAATTCACCGTGCAAAATAAAAAGCTGTGGATGCTACAAACCCGCAATGGTAAACGCACGGCGCATGCTGCAGTAAAAATTGCTGTTGATATGGTCAATGAAAAATTGATCGATAAAAAAGATGCTTTGCGTCGCATCGATCCCGCAAGTTTAGATCAACTTTTACATCCAACTCTCGATCCAAAAGCTAAAGTTCAAATTATTGCCAAAGGTCTTCCAGCTTCTCCTGGTGCCGCTTCTGGCATTGTAGTTTTTTCTTCCGCTGAAGCAGAAAAAAAAGCAACTAATGGCGAAAAAGTAATTTTAGTTCGTGTCGAAACTAGTCCAGAAGACATCAAAGGCATGCATGTTTCGCAAGGAATTTTAACCGCGCGCGGTGGCATGACTTCACACGCAGCCGTTGTGGCTCGTGGCATGGGAACACCTTGCGTTTCCGGCGCTTCTGGTCTTCATGTTGATCACAAAGGAGGCTTCTTCACCGCAGGCGGCGTGAAAGTGAAAGAGGGCGAAACCATCACTATCAACGGCTCAACCGGTGATGTAATTTTAGGTTTAGTACCAACTCTAAAACCAAATCTTTCCGACGATTTTCAAACCATCATGAAATGGGCGGATGAAGTTCGTGTGCTAAAAGTTAGAACAAATGCTGAAACTCCACTCGATTGCCAAGTAGCGCGCGATTTCGGTTGTGAGGGAATTGGTCTGTGCAGAACTGAACATATGTTCTTCAGTGAAGATCGCATCATTTCGGTTCGCCAAATGATTTTGGCTGACAATCTTGAAGGTAGAAAAAAAGCGCTGGCAAAATTACTACCGATGCAACGCGCCGATTTTGTCTCGATCTTTAAAATCATGGCGGGATTGCCAGTGACGATTCGTTTGCTTGATCCGCCACTTCACGAATTTTTACCGCATAAGGAAGAAGAAATTGCCGAAGTTGCAAAAGTTGCCGCCGTTGAAATTGATTACGTAAAATATCGTACTTCACAACTTAAAGAGCAAAATCCGATGTTAGGACATCGCGGTTGTCGTCTCGGAATTTCTTATCCGGAAATTTATGAAATGCAGGCGAGGGCGATTTTTGAAGCTGCTTCAATTGTAAAAAAAGAAACTGGAAAAGACGTGCTTTTGGAAGTGATGATTCCTTTAGTTGCGACTCGAAAAGAAATTCAAATCATGCGCGAATTAGTGATTCGCGTTGAGAAAGAAGTTGAAAAAGAACAAGGTCAAAATCTGCAATATATGGTGGGCACGATGATCGAGCTTCCTAGAGCCGCATTGATCGCTGATCAAATTGCTCTTGAGGCAGAATTTTTCAGCTTCGGAACAAATGATTTAACCCAAACAACTTTTGGATTATCTCGCGATGATTCTGCAAGCTTTCTAGGTCACTACCAAAAAGCCGGAATCTTCGAAAAAGATCCATTTGCCGAGCTAGATCAAGAAGGTGTTGGTGAATTAATAAAAATTGCTACTGCAAAAGGTAAGTCAGTTAGAAAAGACATCAAACTCGGAATCTGTGGCGAACATGGTGGAAATCCCGCATCAATTGAGTTCTGTCATCACGCAGGTTTGAATTATGTTTCTTGCTCGCCTTACCGAGTTCCAATCGCAAGATTAGCAGCAGCTAGAGCGGCATTGTAAAAAGCAATGCAGCCTAATCATCATGAAGGATATTATTCTCAGCATATTAGTTGGAACGGTCATTACTTGGCTTTTCAGCACTTTAGATCTTTTTCATTTAAACGAAGAGCCCCTACAATTTGATGAGCCGCACAAAATCACGGTATCATCTACAATCGGTTGTTTAACGCAGGAATCTCTTCAAGAAATTTCCCAGAATTTTATTAATAAGGATATGGAGGAGATGAAAAAAAAGATGGAGTTGGGTCTGTGTGTTTTATTGTCTCAAAATACTGAGTTATTTTTACAAAAAGATGTTTGTGCTGCGGATGTTAAAAATAGCAAAATCTTTCTTGCTCTTATCGTTGAAACACAAGCCAAGCTTTACATGACCTGTTCAGTGGTTCGATAGAACCATAATGAGGCTGTTGCAAATCAAAATTTTCGTCGAATTTTTCGCAATTCTAAGTACGCTTACCTTTCAAAAAAAATAACGCGCAAAAAAATAAGGCGGGAAAGTCAAAACTCTCCCGCCTTATTTTTGTTTAGTTTGCTTAAAACTTATTAGCTAAAACTAATCAAGTAATTTGATTTGGTCTGCTGAGGTTCTGCCTTTGCTGGTAGTTAGATCATAACTAACACGCTGACCTTCATTTAGAGTTTTTAAGCCAGCTTTTTCAAGAGCTGTGATGTGAACAAAGATGTCTTTGTCACCGCCTTCTGGGGCGATAAAGCCGTAGCCTTTAGTAGGATTAAACCATTTTACGATTCCGATAGCCATTGTATTTTCTTATTAGTTTGTAGAGAGACATGTTGTTAAACGACAACATGGTTGGGCTGGTCTTTTTAAATTTCGATTTTCTAACTCGCAAGAGATGATTCTAATTGTGCCTAATTTGGAAAAAATTTTAAGACGGGTTTTAAATTCTCAAGTTCCAGCCATCTATTTTCCGACTCATCAAGATCCTTCTGATATTTAGCAATCTCCATCGAAATATGTGCTAAATTAGCGGAGTTACGATCTTCAGTTTCACTTAATTCTTCAGTTAATTCGCGAATTTTTTCTTCGAGCTTTTCAATTTTTGCCGGAAGTTTTTCGAGTTCGATTTTATGTTTGAAAGAAAATTGTTTGAGAGGTTTTTGCGTTTCCAAAGTCACTTCTTCAATTGCGGAAGTCTGACGAATTTTTTCAGAATTTTTTGTCGGCAATTGTTTCTGCGTATATTCTAGATAATCCGAATAACCGCCAATGTGAGTTTGAACTTCGTCATTTCCTTCGAAAGATAAAATACTCGTCACCACGTTATCCAAAAAATCGCGATCGTGCGAAACCACTACCAGCGTGCCTTGATACTTTTCCAAATATTCCGAAAGCATATCCAAGCTATCCATGTCGAGATCATTTGTTGGCTCGTCGAGAATCATAAAATTTCCCGGATTAGCTAAAGTTTTTGCGAGCAATAAACGATTTTGTTGTCCGCCGGAAAGTGTGCCAGCCAAGGTTTCGAGATCATTGGGATCGAACATGAAATCGCGCAAATAGCCGCAAATATGTTTGGTTTTTCCGCCGGCGAGTTTGACGTAATCTGATCCAGAATCGCAGAGAATTTCTTTGATCGAGGATGTAGGTTTAATGGCGCTGCGCGATTGATCGAAATAGGAAATGCTGATATCTTTCGCCGGTTTTACGGTTCCCGAATCCGCTTTTTCTTCGCCAATAATCATTTTAAGCAAAGTCGATTTTCCCGAACCATTGCGACCGATAATTCCGATGCGTTCGCCGCGCAGAATTTTCATCGAAAGCCTATCGATTAATTTCGATTCGTCGAAACCTTTGCTAACATTATTCAACGCCAAAATCACCTGTGGCGCATCCTCATACATTTTTTGGGCGATAATATTCATGCGATTGGCATTGCTTTTAACCAACTGTCGCTGCGCTTCTAACTTCACTCGTAAATCTTTCAAATAATGCAAACGACCGATATTTCTTTTTCTCCTTCCAGTCACGCCAGTTTGCAACCAGCCGCTTTCGAGCTGAACTTTTTTCTCGAGATTGCTCAATTCGCGCGTTTCATGTTCGATAATATTTTGCGACCATTCGTCGAAATTTTTGTAGCCTTGTTGATTCACTTTTAATTTTCCGGCGCGCAACCAAAAAACTTTATTGGAAACTTTTTCAAGAAATTTTCGATCGTGCGAAATCACCAACAGCGCGCCTTGATAGTTTTGTAAATAATTTTCCAGCCATTCGATAATTTCTAAATCGAGGTGATTGGTTGGCTCATCAAGCATCAAAATATCCGGCTCTAAAACAAGAGCGCGCGCCAAACTTACGCGACGTTTTTGGCCCCCTGAAAGATTTTGCGTGAAAGCATTTTTATCAATTTTTAAGTGATCGCAAATGATGTCGACCAGATAACTTTTATGCTCATCAATCGCCAAACCCGACATGATAAAATCAAAAACCGAAACATTTTTCGGCAACTTTTCGCTTTGAGTAAGATATCCCAAAACCGACTGCGGCGCAATCCAGCGCTCGCCCAAATCAAGATCAAAATCGCCAGAAATAACATTCATCAAAGTAGTTTTTCCTACACCATTTTTTCCGATCAAGCAAATGCGATCACGGGGAAAAATATTGAAAGCAAGATCTTCAAAAAGTGTTTTTTTGGCGAAAGAAATTGTCGCGCCGCGAACGGAGAGCAGAGGTGGTGTTTTGGTCATGTAAGCTCTATTCGTCTGCTGTTTTGGGGGATTATTAATAATTTAGTCTAACGAATTTTTTTAATCCGCAATCACTTCAACTGGGTGTAACAATCAAATTCACCTTGCTTCTTCATGCGTTAGAGCAAAATTTTTGCATAACTTCGCTTAACAATTAAAAATTTAAAAAATGAGTAAAGATAAAGATATTCTGGGCGTAAAATTTAGTTTGATAGGCACTGGTGAAGCAATGCAGAATGTTTTTGATTCTAATAATGTTGCATCCCAAGACGCTTTAAATGCCCATTTTTTAATTGATGTTGATGAGAAATGGAATTTAGGTTCTTCAAGTCCTACAAGAGGGACAAACTTGGCCAAATACATAAAAGATCAAAATCGTAAGGAGGACTGGTTTAAAGATGAGGCAGTACGTTTAAACAAAGCTGGAGATAGTAAGAATGGTGCGGTCATGGAAGCAAACCTTGCTGACGGTAAGCATGCAGGAATTAATCTAGGTGGTGTCGGAAAATTGCCGGTAAAAAAAGTTCTTTGTGTAAAATTTCCGTCTGCTTCAGAAATTAAGTTTTCTAAAAGCAGCGAAGAGGTAGCTAAAAAAATTCGTGAAGTTGGTGGTAATTTTTATAAAGAAATAAAGCGTTTAAAAGCTAACGGCACTGATATTCAAAACTTGGTTATCCCAGATATTTTTGGCCTTAATAGGCTTGCTGCGGCCAATGTAGCTTCGCTACCTCTATGGTTTATGGAAGGCCTTTTATCCGAAATGCAAAATGATTCGTCTCCAATCTTACAAAATATTTATTTTTGTGATAAGGCCTATATGGCTATTTTGGATCAAGCTTTAGTTGTGGCGAAAGCTGCTCTAATATTAAAACAGGATTTTAAAGCCCGTCGTGCGGAGGTTGATGGGAGTCTAGCGAGTGGTCAAGAAGAATTCTCTGATCCTAAAGGTTATACAGAACAAGTCTCTGTTCCTGGAAAACTGCGCGCTGACGAACTTAGCAATCTGAGCAATTTATTAGGCAAAAAAGCTGCAGCGAATTCATTACCAAATACTTCTGCAGATGGTCTTCCTCCGCCTCCACTAGATAAAGCCGGGATAACCGCCGCTTTAAAAGCAAAGATTAATTTGGCCATTAATGAGAGATATCAACCATATCTAGCGCAACAAAATAAGGATGCGCAAAAAGAGGATATTTCAAAATTCACAAATAATAAAACGTTAGTTATTTTTACCAATGGCAGTTTTTATAAACAAGGCACTCCTAATCTTGGCATGGATCCTGACGCCGTCGCTGCTGCCTGCATATTATATTTAAAAGAGGTTAAAGGAGATCATGTTGGTAGAAATATTTTTATTTTTGACAACCAATCGGGAAACCATTGGGAGTTCGATAGACATAAAATCGAGGCAGGTGGTGCTCTTGAAAAACAAGAGCATCACACTGTTAGCGGAAGAGGAAGTGCCTGCGCTTCTTTTGCTATAATTGGTCTTATAGCTGCCGATCCAACGTTAAGTAAATTGTGCTCAATACAAGAAGTTTTGAACATGAAAAATGGTACAAAACCAATGTTTACTGAGAAGGAGAAAGAGGTTATAAATGGAGCTTTTGGCAAGAAGAAAGGTTCAGTCACAGATGCAGCACTTGCTAGAAAATTTGTTGCTTCTTGCGCTTTTAAGGCCATGAGAGAACAAGAGGTCGCGAAAGACACACGTAATAGGATTTTTAGAGATATTGTTGAGAGTGACAACTATACCGAAAGTGAAGGTATGGGCTATGCTCTACAAGGCTTAGGAGTTCAATACTCACTTCCGAGTGAACTTCACGCGCATGATGGTGGTGGTGTAGATGATGTATCAAATTATCTGCGTTCGGTATATGGGGATCAAAAGGGTAAAGATAATTTTATAGCTGAAGTTATTTCTGCAGCAAATATTACTGATGCAGAGAGGGTCGAAGCAAAGGAGATGATGGGTAGCATAGATCAACTAGTTGAGAATTTAACTGGTAGAAAAGCGCCAGAAAAGGCGCCAGTAGCTCCTGCTGATTATTTAGTTCAGGCAGGGCGAGAAGCTGAAGAAGATCTGGCAAAAGAAGCAGCAAGAACTCCTCCTAAAAAAAACCCAGATCCAGATTTAGTGGGACCGGCTTTGGTAAGAACTGGTGTTACTAACACTCTTGACCAAGCACTTCTTCTTCAGAATCCCGCCCCTGTTGTGCCTGTGGCGGCAAAACATCCAGCTAAAAAACCTACAACCCCGAGAGAGAAATATTTAGCAAAGGCAAAATCCGACTTGGCTGCACAACGAGCAGCTAAAACATTGATAAAATATGAAATTACTCATGATCTTAGTGGCATAATTCTTACCTATGAGCATTACGAAAATGGAGAGACAAAAACCACTTCTGAGATGATAAAACCGGATGAGAAAATAATAAAAATTGCAAGGGGTAAGATTGAGATAGATACAAAAGTGATAAATAATGCTTTGATGGCTTATTATAAGAATACACGTCCTGCTAATAACTCTAACCCTCGCGATAATAATGCAAACCTGCCGCCTGAGACCTATAGTCAGTATGCTGAAAGGGTCTCTGCTGATAATAATGTTATTACGCCATTCACAACTATCCAAGCAGCATCAGCCATTCAAGCTTTTCAAAGAAATAAGGCAATCCGAGATAGCGGCAATAACAGACAATAAAATGGAAAATATTGTTAAAAAATTCGTAATTTTATCCGCAGTTTTTTCCATCCTTGCTTGCTCATCTTACCGACCAATTCTTGATCCCAATAGTAAATATCTTGAGTCTGGAGAGGCTCAAGCTGATGAGGATATTAGCCAATGCAAAGTGGAGGCTGAGGATTATCTCGATAAATTTAAAGCGGAGCGCGCTGCTAGAGAAGCGGGTCGCAAAGCGATTGTTGGTGGAATAATTGGTGCGGGAACGGGGTTGATTATGGGTGGAAGCGGTAAATCAGCTTTGCTTGGAGCTGCAATTGGCGCTGGTGCCGGCGCAATGATCGCTGGCATTTCGGTTTATGGCGAAGATAAGGTGAAACCTGATCACATCAAACAAACTTACATTACGAATTGTCTGTCGCGGAAGGGTTATTCGGTGATTGGTTGGAGGTAGTCTCAAGCGGATTAGCAACACCGATTCACCTTCCTCCACTTCTCATTTTGTCGCTGCAGCAAAAAAGATTTTTTATCTAAAATCTTTTCCCCCAAATGATTTTTTTTCGCATGATCACAATAATTTTCATAAGCGAATTCACCGTTCAGATGTTTTTTTAGCAGCAGTAAAAATTTCCAAAATTTTTTCATTTTATTTTTTCTCCTTCACTCTTTCTTGTCACCCCGTCGAATGACGGGGTCCATTTCGTCAAGAGTATGTAACAAAAGATGGACCCCATCATTCGACGGGGTGACAAAATAATATAATTCATTTTCTGCTAATTATTTTATTTTTTCTCCTTCGCTCTTTCTTGTCACCCCGTCGAATGACGGGGTCCATTTCGTCAAGAGTACGTAACAAAAGATGGACCCCATCATTCGACGGGGTGACAAAATAAAAATGTTATTTCCGCGTAATTAATTTTCTTCCTGCATCAATCACCACAATCCATAAAATTGCCAAGAAACTTAAAGCAATTCCGGAAATTAATTTTTGGTTAAAAATAACTTTTTGCGCAAAGGCAGTTTTTTCTTCATCTAAAATTCCGCTGGAAATTTTTTGTTGCCAAACTTCTGCCATCGCCAGAAATCCGATTCTCACATCGCTAGAAAAAACTTTTTCGATCACCGCAGTGCTGGTTGTAATCAAAATAAAAATCAGCGGAATTGCGGTGATAAAAGCGAATTTTCTTTGCGGAGTTTTTACAATTATCACCGTCGCCAAAGTTAGTGCAATTCCAGCCAGCATCTGATTCGACATCCCAAAAAGCGGCCATAAAATATTGATGCCACCACTTGGATCAATCACGCCCATGTAAAGAAAATATCCCCAAGAAGCCACGATTATGAAGCTCGAAAACATCGCCGCTAAATTTGATTCATGAAGTTTGCGATCACGAAATTTCAATAAATCTTCTAACATAAAACGCGCCACTCTCGTCCCAGCATCCAGCGTGGTTAAAATAAAAATCGCTTCAAACATGATGGCGAAATGATACCACATTGAAAGCATGTTGGAACCGAAAGCCGAAGAGAAAATATTCGCCATTCCAACCGCCAAAGAAGGTGCGCCGCCCGTTCTGGAAAAAAGAGTATTTTCGCCCATTTGCGCCGCCAATAAATCCATTTTTTCGGAACTAAATTCAAAGCCAAATGAGTTGATTACTTGCGCTGGATTGTCGCCCAAAATTGCTTGCGGTGAATTAATCGCGAAGAAAATTCCTGGCTCCAAAACGCAAGCTGCGATCAATGCCATCATCGCCACGCAACCTTCAAGCAACATGCTTCCATAGCCGATAAGTTTTACATCGCGCTCATCGGAAATAATTTTTGGTGTAGTGCCAGAAGCAACCAAAGAATGAAATCCAGAAATTGCGCCGCAGGCAATTGTAATAAATAAAAATGGAAAAATTTTTCCGCTGAAAATTGGGCCGGAGCCATCGATAAATTGCGTCAGCGCCGGCATTTGAATTTCTGGTCGAAAAATCAAAAGTGCGATTGCTAAAAGTGCAATGGTTCCCAGTTTTAAAAATGACGAAAGATAATCGCGTGGAGCAAGCAGAAGCCAGACTGGAAGCGTTGCCGCGACAAATCCATAAATCATAATTGCGAAAGCGATGAACTCTGCTTTGCGATCAAAAATTGCCGCGAGAGTTGAATCGTAATGGACAATTTTTCCACCATAAACTGCCAACAAAAATAAAATTAAACCAACCAAACTCGCTTCTAAAACGCCGGAGGGCCGAATGTAATAAAGATAAATTCCAATCAGCATCGCAATTGGAATCGTCATCAAAACCGTGAAGGCGCCCCACGGGCTGTGCATCAAAGCTTTCACAACTATTAGACCGAGAACCGAAATTAAAATTATGATGATGGCGAGAGTGCCGATTAACGCTGCATATCCAGCGACCGAACCAATTTCATCTTTAATCATTTGTCCCAAAGATTTTCCGTCGCGTCGCATTGATGAAAATAAAATTACCATATCTTGCACTGCGCCGGCGAGCACTGATCCAATCACGATCCACAAAACTCCAGGTAAATATCCAAATTGTGCGGCGAGGGTAGGGCCAATGAGTGGACCGGGCCCAGCGATGGCGGCGAAGTGATGTCCAAAAACAATCCAGCGATTGGTGGGAACAAAATCTTTGCCATCATTAATTCGTCGCGCCGGAGTTGCGTTACGACCATCGAGATGTAAAATTTTTGCCGCAATAAAAGCAGAATAAAAACGATAAGCGATAAGTTGCGTGCAAACACAGGCAGTGATAAACCACAGTGAAGAAATTTTTTCGTCGCGAATTAACGCAATTCCAGCCAGCGAAGAAGCGCCTAAAATTCCGATAAAAATCCACAGCGAAATATGAGATAATTTTTTCAGCATTGGTTGTTGTAATTTTGGAATTAGTAAAAATTATCTCAGGTAAGTTTTTGTAGTTAAACTATGTTGCTACAGACAGTAAAATCAAAGACTCTTCAGAGGATTAAATGGCAGAAAAAAATACTCATTCCCTCCTAGAAACTATCAAGAAAAAACTAAGTAAGTTCGATTCAAAAACTGAAAAAACTTCAAAGATTTCTGAAGTGGCCTCTGAGTTTGAATATATAACTCCCACCGCAAAAACAGCAAGCCTAGCTGTTGAGACGGAGAAATCTTTAAATTTAGAAACAGCAAATAATAAAAATGATTTGAAACCATCGGATGAATTAAATCTTGATGATTTTAATGAAAAATTTCTTGAAGAAAAAAAAGAAGAAATTGTCGCTCCGATTGTTCAAGTTTCTAACTTCGATATGGATAGCGAAATTTCCGCTGCGGCAATAGAAGAAAGAAATATTCCTGCGGAAGAAGGTTCTAAAAAAAATATCGAGAAAGATATTGAGGTCGACTCACAAATGGACGAGGAGGATATCGAAGATTACGAAGATGAAGTTGATTTTGCCGAAGAGAATGATGAGGAAGATGAGGAAGATGAGGAAGATGAAGAGGATGAGGAAGATGAGGAAGATGAGGAAGATGAAGAGGAAGAAAATGAGCTTAGTTTCGAAGATAATGATTCAAATGAAGAGCTAGAATTAGCAGACGAAACTTCGGACGAGCTTAATCTCGAAGAAAAACCGGAAATAGATTCTGACCCGTTGAACCTCGAGGAGGAAGAGTCCGAAGTAGATTCGGATCCGTTGAATTTGGAAGGGCAGCAAGAATTGCCAGAAGAAAATTTTGAGCTTGAAGAAGAATCGGAAGAAATTTCGGATCCATTAAATCTTGAAGAAAAACCTGAGATAATTTTGCAAACATCAAAGCCTGCTGCGTCACAAATTAATCAGTCAGCCGAAAAAAGTGATGAGTTAGATTTTTCGGACATGCTGGATGTTGAAGAAGATCTTCCTGCAATAAAATCGCCAATTGATAAGGTTGCTGTAGTTCAAGAAATAGATTCTTTTCAAAATGAACTTGAAGAATTAGATGAAGAGCTTGCTAAAAAAGCGGAGTCTCAGCCAAAATCAACTCCGCTTGAAGTTTCAAAACATGAGGAAATCGATCTGGAATTTGAGCAAGAAATTAGAGCGATTGATCAAAAAACTTCTGCAGTAAGCGAGGTAAAAAAACCATTTGATGAGATGGAGATTGTAGAAAAATCATCTGTTGAAAAAAATGAATTTAGTTTTGAAAAAACACAAGAATCTCCAGCTAATTTTGTTACAGATTCTCAAGAATTTATGTCAGTACAAAATCAGCAAAATCAAATATTTTCACTTGATATGGGTAAAAATAATAAAGTTGAATCTCGTATTTTAAATGAGGCAACTATCATGCAAACCAACGAGTCGATTCGTAAACTTGTTGATGCAAAAAATGTGGTAGCGGGAATTTCTAATTTCTCGCAAAGTCCTGCGCTTGCTGAATTGGCAACGCAATTGATGGAGCCGAAATTAGAAAAATGGTTGAATGAAAATCTCGGAAGTTTGGTTGAAAAAATTGTCCGCGAAGAGATTAAAAAAATTATTCCGCAGGAGTAGTTTTTGTGGAAGGCCTCCTTTGCAAAAGGAGGTGGCTGCGCCTGAAAGGCGAAGTCGGAGGATTTAAAATTTTAATAAAATTTCAAATTGTTTTTTGAAAACTTTTCTAAAGAATCGCCGACAAAATTTCCTCTAAAACTTAGGTAATTATTTCCTTAAGGATAAAATTTTAAAAGATGGACCCCGTCATGCGACGGGGTGACAAACTTTAGTAGGTGTCTTACAAGAATTGTCACCCCGTCGCATGACGGGGTCCATCTTTAAGGGCATCTCTAAAAATTGTCTTTTCCGGTAATTTTGAGTTTTAACAAATTTGCTCGAGAGCACGTATATCTAATACGCTTACCTTCTCGCAAATTTGTTAAAACTCAAAATTCCTCGAAAAATCCTAATTTTTAGAGGCGCCCT
>CAMCMF010000004.1 GCA_945875865.1 Rhizobium sp. Q54 | reverse complement strand
AGCAAATTCTAGAGGTGATTTTTAGGGTAAATTTAACTTAAAAATAGTTAGAAATTATCCAAAAATTACTTCTGAATTTGTTCCATCTTTTTTAAAAAAAGAACTCTATCCGGCAGAAATTTCTGTCTGGCTTGAGGGGGTCACTTCACATTACCCGAATGCACAGGTGCTTTAATCGGTTAATGATTGTTTGAGGGTAGGTGCTTAATCTCACTTACCCTTTTGAAAAAGTTTTTTAAGAAAATCTAAATTTTTTATGAGTAATAATGGAATGCCGGTCGTAAAGCTACTTAACTTCTTTATAAAATTTCGTGAATCATGCAAAGGTAAGAATGGCAAGCATAGGTTAATTGATATTATTCAAGAGGTCTTTGAGTGTGATAACGAAGATGAAGTGTTCTCAATTTACCCCCTCTTATTAAATCAGGTAAAATTTGCATTTGTCTATCTTTCGCAAAACACAAAACATGATACTACTGTTCTAGCGAACATAAAAAATACTTTAGAGATAGCGATAAATCTTAGCAGAGGAAAACTCTATCAAACATTATCAGAGTGCAATCAAGATCCAAAAAATTATCCAATATATTTAGATCAAACTACTTTTATTTTATTTCAAGCTTTTGCGCAAGGCTTGGGGATGGATGATGAGAATATAGCTAAAGAAGATGTAGATGCCTTAATAAAAGACATACTTGATTTGATGAAAAGTATTGAAGAAAAAACAATAAGTTTTGGAGATAAATTATATCTTCAAAATCTACTAAAAAGAATAATTCTTTCATTAAAAAATTACGATAAGTTGAGCTTATCTGATGATTTATCAGGAGACTTGGTATCCTTATGTTATAACGTTTCGTTGAATGATGATTTAAAAGAAGATGAGCATATTCTTAATAAAGTAAGAAATGTATTTGGAGTTGTCCGAAACAAAATAAAACCACATAAGTTGCAATTGGGTTTTAAAGTTAAAATTCCTCTATTTTTGGAAGCAAGCTTAGGCGCTGAGTGGAACAATAAAGTCTTAGCAATAGAAGAAAAATAAAAATTTATCCAATTCTTATAGATGGAAATAGATGCGAATACACACCAGCCGAGGCCGAATCGAGGCCGAATAGGAATTTGAGATTTTTTGTGAAATGAGCCGAAGCTCTGTGGGAGATGGTTGCGGGGGCTGGATTTGAACCAACGACCTTCAGGTTATGAGCCTGACAAGCTACCGGGCTGCTCTACCCCGCGATAATTTAGAAGTTTACCAAGGCGACGCTCGGCAAACAAGAAGGGCGCGCAACCTAAGAAGGCTGAAAGCTAATTGCAAGAAGTTAAAATCTCGAATCAAAAATCTTTAGATGTTCTCAACATTAATTCCGCCTTCGATTTGACGCAGCTTGGTTAAATCAAGCTCATCAAGAAAATATTTATTTGGCAATTCGATAGTTTGTCCCTGAATTACAAAAAAAACTTTGGTAAATTTTTCGGCATTAATTGGGGCAGGGCGTTGAGCTAAAAAAGATTTTATTCCGAAGATTTGATTGCGGTTGCTGATGAAAATTTTTACTTGTGCAAAAACATTTTTTAGCGGTTTTGGCGCTTCTTCAATCTTAACTTCTTTGGGTTCGCTTTGTCTTGGCTGATAGTTATTTTGTTGATTCGATGAGAAACGATTTGAGCGCGGTGTTTGTTTTTTAATATCTTCAAAATCTTTTGCAGCAGGCTTGGTATCGCGAATAAAATCATCAAGTTTTTTTACCGAACGCACTAAAATTCTTACGCCGCCATCATCTTTTTTAATCAAGCATTCGAGGGCAACTGAGCTACCATCAACCAAAATATCTCGCGTATTAGTGATGATTGCTTCGTCAAAAATCATCGCTTCAAACATGCCAAAAGGATCGGAAACGGTTAGATAGGCGAAACGGCCACGAGCACTAGAGCGGTGCTTGCTTCCAGCAACAACTCCTACCATTTTTACTAAATTATTATCTTCTAATTCATCGCGCTCAAGCTTGTCGGAAAATATCACGCCGCGTTTTTTTAGGTCGGATAAAAAATCATCGACAGGGTGTTCATTTAAAAAAAATCCGAAGGCTTCGAATTCTTTTTTCAGGCGTTCGATTTTGTTCCAATCTTCAACTTTTTTTAGCTCAGGTTTTTTGTTTAATTCTTCAATTCCACCAAAAAGACTCATTTGATTTGAAGAAGCTTCGTTGCTTTTTTCAGTGGCGTAAGAGGAGAGGGTGTCAAAAGATTCTGCGACTTGGCGGCGGTTTTTAGAAATGCTTTCGAAAGCTCCAGATTTGGCGAGAGCTTCGATAGATTTTTTGTTGATTGATCTCGGATCTAAGCGCGTAGCAAAATCGTAAACATCTTTGAAGTCACCATTTTCTTTACGTTCTTTTGTCGCAACTTCCATCACGTTGAAGCCAACAGCTTTAAGGGCTCCCAGACCAAATCTAATTGCAAATTTTTCTTCAGGCATTTTTTAAGAAATAAAAAGTAACACCAAGATTCCAACGATGATTCGATAAATTCCGAAGCCAATAAAACTATATTTGCTGACGAAATTGATGAACCATTTTACTACAAAAATAGCAGATAAAAAAGAGGCTAATAATCCGACTAAAATAATTTCAACATTTGAAGTGGTGAGCTCAGAAGTATTTTTCAAAAGATCATAAAAACTTGCGGCAGCAATTGTTGGAATTGCTAAAAAAAATGAAAATTCGGTGGCAGTTTTTCGATTTAATCCCAGTAAAATTCCACCGATGATAGTGGCTCCAGACCTAGAAACTCCTGGAATCATCGCAATTGATTGAAACATGCCAATAAATAAAGCATCAAGTGGTTTTATTGATTCGATCTCGTTGGTGGTTGCAAGTTTTTTTGGATTTCTCTCGACAATAATCATAATAATTCCGCCCAGAATTAAAGCGATTCCGATGACGATATTGGAGAAAAATAATTCTTTGATGAGGCTATGAAAAGTTGCGCCAATAATCGCGGCAGGAAGAAATGCTAAAACGATATTAAGAATAAATTTTTGCTGTGATTTTTCTTTGAAATTAATCATCACATCAAAAATTCTTTGACGATAAATCACGCAAATTGCCAAGATGGCGCCAAACTGAATTACTATTTCGAAGAGGTTATTTTGAATCGATTGAAAATCGATGAGATAAGATGAGAGTAGAAGATGTGCCGTTGATGATACCGGAATGAACTCCGTCAATCCTTCAACAATCCCAAGAAATACCGCTTTAAATAAATCACTAATTTCCAACACTTTTTAAAAAAAATTGTGGCTTCGCCCTTTTAAAAAAATTGGCCTTGCCATGCGTAGCTCATAAGAGCGAAGCATGGTACCTCCGGTCAGACTCGAACTGACACACCCGTGAAGGCAACAGATTTTGAGTCTATCGCGTCTACCAATTCCGCCACGGAGGCACACAAATTAAAAGGCCAAGATTGAGTTTATTAACTCAAACCTTGGCCCAAAGCCCAAAAGTAAAAAATCTAAAAAGTAAAATTTCTGGGGAGAGTTACTCTACAAAGTTGAACAGTTAAAAGTCAAAAAGCTTTTCTTAGTTAAAGTGAAAAAAAATTAAGGGATCCCAAAAGATCCATAAAATATTTTCTTAATAACTTAGTGAGGATTGTGGTCGAAGAGGCTTTACTGGCAAGCTTTGGTGAGAAAATTGTTTTAGCTAAATAATCCATAATATAATTTTACATAATACACCTTATGTGAGAAAGATTTAAGCTCAACTTTACGGCAGTTATTTTATCTGGCTCAGCAAACTTCTTCTTTTATCCTTAAATCTCGCCTTTCTTCAAAATCTCAAAATACCTTCTTTAGCCCAAATTTAATTTATTAATTTATGACCGATCACTCACTTATCTCTTCGCAGGATCTCAAAAAAATCGATTCCGGCAATTCCGTTATTCTTGATGTAAGAACAAAAATGGAGCACGATGAAAAGCGTCTCGCCCAACCACATATCAACCTTCCGCTCGATGAATTAGATGTAAAAAAATTCATCGCCGAAAATTGTAAAAATGGAAACAAATCAATTTACATTCTTTGTGGTGGTGGAACTCGCGCTAGAAAAGCCGCTGATAAATTTATTGCTGCCGGATATGAAAATATTAAAGTCATCGATGGTGGTCTAAGAGCCTGTGAAGCATGTGGGGAAAAGCTTGCCGGCTATTCAACAAAACAATGTTCGTTGCAAAAAACTCCTATATCGCTTGAGCGTCAAGTTAGAATAGCGGCTGGATTAATTATCTTTTTTGGATCTTTGCTCACCTTACTTTATTCAACAATCTTCACCATAATCCCTTTATTCGTTGGTGCCGGCCTTGTTTTCGCTGGAATCACCGACAACTGCACAATGGCTTTAATTCTAGCTAAAGCGCCTTGGAATAATAACAAAAAAACCAAATAATTTTATGCCAAAAGAATATAAAAATATCATCGCCGACATCAGTGCCTATAGCGCAGAGCTTCGTAAGCTTATTCCAGACACCATGAATGGTTTTAGTGCAATGGCTAAAGGAGCAACTCAAACAAAAATTCTTGAGGAAAAAACCAAAGAACTAATCGCCCTCGCCCTTGCTGTTGCTGCGCGTTGCGACGGTTGTCTAGGCTATCATGCAAAATCTTTGGTCCGATTAAAAGCAACTCGTGAAGAGGTGGCGGAAGTACTTGGAATGGCGATTTATATGGGAGGAGGACCTTCTTTAATGTATGCCGCAGATGCGCTTCGTGCCTTCGATCAATTTTCTCAAGAAGTAAAATAGCTAAATTTTTGAAGAATTCCTCCAAGAGTTGTGGTCATTTTTCAGCAAGGCGAACTTACTTTCGTAATGATAATAATGAGTTTCTCCAACTTCACAAAAACCAAACTTTTTCAAGAGCTTTACGCAAGCAGCGTTTTTCTGATCAACTCGAGCTGGCACATGTAAATTGGGAAAAGTGGCAAAAAGTTTTTTGAAAAATGCGTCGCAAAATTCTGAAGCATAACCCCTGCCCTTAGATTCGTGATTTAAAACGATTAAAAACTCAATATCATGCTCAGCCATCGCAAATGAACCGTCGAACATCGGATCTTGTTTTTGAATTCCACCAACTCCAACAAATTTATTGCTGTCATTTTCAAAAATTAAATAAGCGCCGATATTCTGATAATCCGCGCTGCATCTAATACTAAGATCAATATCACGCGCCGCATCAACGCCATGCAAAAATTCAACGGTTTCTTTGTGATTATAAAGATCAAAAATATAATTTTGATTCGCCTCGCAAAGCATCTCAGCCCTGAGTCTTGTGGTATGAAAAATAAGATGATCTGTCATTTAAGTTGCTATTGAATTTTTAGATTAATATTTTTGTATTCGAAGTTCAAATTCTTGAATTTCATTACCCTTAATTTTTAACCACAAATTATAAAAATATGAAAAATATCACCAAGTTTGCTCTAGCTACAATCCTAACATTCGCATCTCTTTCATCAGCCGCACATGCTGAAGGAAAAAAGCATCACAAAAAACATGCTAAAAGCGAAAAAGTTCAGGAAAAAACTGAACAAAAATCTGCTCAATAATTTTAGATTTGTCGCCTCGGTAAAATTTTATCGAGGCGATTTTTTTACGCCAAAATTTCCCCAACCAAACTACTCGGCCGTGCTTTTAAAATTTTCACCTCAGCAATTTTTCCGAGATATTTTTTTACCTCTTCTTCATTCTCAACATCAACAATAACCGATTGTAACCAAGGTGATTTGCCCCAGAGCTGCGTTGATAATCTAGCTTTTGCTTTTCCGGAATTTGGCGCTTCTTTTTCGAATAAAACCGACATTACTTGCTGTTCGAATTTTTGATTAAAAATAGTTTGTTGCTGGGTTAAAAGTTTTTGTAATTCGAACAAACGAGCTGCTTTCACTTTTTCCTCAACTTGGATTTTAGCCTCTGCTGCTGGGGTTCCGGGACGTGGAGAATATTTGAAAGAATAGCATTGGGTGAAGCCAATTTTGTGGACTAGATCTAGCGTATCTTCAAAATCCTTATCAGTTTCTCCGGGAAATCCGACGATAAAATCTGAAGATAGACCCATATCTGGTCTAGCTTCGCGAAGTCTTTCAATAATTTTAAAATAATCCTGACGGGTATGTTTGCGATTCATTCCTTTCAAAACATTGTTGGAACCAGATTGAATTGGCAGATGCAAAAACGGCATTAATTTTGGAATGTCGCGATGTGCCGCGAGCAAGTCGTCAGACATGTCGCGCGGATGTGACGTGGTGTAGCGAATGCGTTCAACTTGCGGAATTTTTGCAACCTCTTCAATCAATTTTGCCAAACTCGCTGACTGCTTTTTTTCATCCAAACCATGATAGGCATTTACGTTTTGTCCCAAAAAATAAATCTCCTTCACGCCTTGATCCACCAGCTTTTTCGCATCATCGACAATTTTAGAAACCTCGCGAGAATATTCTGAACCACGAGTGTAAGGCACCACGCAAAATGTGCAGAATTTATCGCAGCCTTCTTGAATCGTTACAAAAGCGGAAGCGCCAGTTCCAGCCTTTGAATTAGGCAGCGCATCGAATTTATCGTTAGGAGTAAATTCCAAATTAATTTGTTTTTTCTTATCACGAATAACTTTTCCAACCAAGTCCGGCAAGGTTTGGTAGCTTTCTGGTCCGACAATAATATCCACAACATTCGATCTGCGAAAAATTTCTTCACCCTCAGCTTGCGCCACGCAACCAGCAACTGCAACGATCATTTGCGAACCTTGCTCTTTCATTTTATCCTTATGCGGACGAATTCTTCCCAAATCAGAAAAAAGTTTTTCCGAAGCTTTTTCGCGAATGTGACAAGTGTTTATAATCACCATATCAGCGCCCTCAGGAGTGTCGGTCGTTTCGTAACCAACTGCCGTCATTAAATCCTGCATACGATCTGAATCGTAAACATTCATTTGGCAGCCATAAGTTTTGATGTGTAATTTTTTCATTTTTTATTTTTTTACCCTCTTTGAAAAAGAGGGTGGCTTGAGCGTAGCGAAAGACGGGTGATTTTTTAAGGGTGCCTCTAAAAATTGTCTTTTCCGGTAATTTTTAGAGATGCTCTTAACTAAAATCCTCCGACCCTGCGCTTTCGCTACGGACCACCTCCTTTTTCAAAGGAGATTAAGTTTATTTCCAGCCGGTAACAGTTATAATTTCAAACGTAGCTTTAACTGAGGAATCGGCATTGCTGTAGAATTGGCGATAATTTTCTAAAAGTTTTTTGAGGAATTTTTTGGTGAAAAACTTGCGGGAACGTTTGCTCATGATATTGCCCTGCCCCATGATTTTCAAATCTTTTAATAAGTTTTTTGGGTCAGAATAATCGACTTGGATTTTCTCGAAATCAGAAATTGGATCAGCGAATCCCGCTTTATGTAGCAAAGCTGCGGCGGTTTTTACATCAATTGTCGGCGGCATTCTTGGCGAAATTCCAGCGTAAATTTCATTTTCAGTTTTATATAAAATATCAGCCAATTCGCTGAGATTTTCTTCGCCAAAAAAACTAGCGATAAAGATTCCGTTAGGCTTCAAAGCCTCTTTTGCTTGCAGCAAAAATTGTGGAATTTGGTTTATGAAATGAAAATTTAGATTGCTGACAATTAAATCGAAGGACTCTTTTTCAAAATCCAAAACTTCCACATCAGCAATTTGCGTAATTTTTTTAGCCTTAATCAAGCTAGATAAATAGCCATCTCGCGCTCCAATTTCCAAAGCAGATTCAAATTCACGATTCAAGGATTGTGAATTTTCTGCAATTCTATTTGCAACTTCCACAAACAAAAAATTATGCTCGGGAAAAGCCCCGGCAAATCTTGCGCGATTGCGAGTTAAAAGATTTCTGTCGAATAAAATTTCAGTCATTCACCAATGAAAATTTTTTTAATGTTGTCATCCCGCATTCATTGCGGGATCCAAAAAATCCTGTCTATTTTTTTCCCCAGCCACTGCATTTCTTGCGAAAAAATTATCAGCAAGGAGGCCTTATTTTGCTTAGATTGTTGGCAAAAATTGCAGTTTATTTCTGAGCCAAAATGTCAGATTTGTTCTTATCCTTTTGAAGTCGAAATTAAATTTCTTCAACCACTTTGCTCGCGATGTTTGGTTAAAAAACCATCCTTCGATTCCGTAATTACAATTTTTCGTTACAATGAGATTTTGCGCAAAGCTATCGGCGATTTAAAATATCGCGATCAAACATTTTTAGCTAAAAAATTTGCCGGAATTTTGGCGAAGAAAATCAAAAGCGAAATAGAAGATTGTGATATTTTATGCGTCGCTCCACTTCACATAAATCGGCTGCGTAAAAGAAAATTTAACCAAGTGGCGATTATTGCGAGATTACTTTGTGCGAATCCGCTTTCGCTGCGCTGCAGTGCGATAGAATTTATTCCTGATTTATTGTGGCGCGTGGTTGATACGATTCCGCAAGTTCAGCTCAGAAAAAAGCAGCGTGAGAAAAATTTGAAGAAGGTTTTTTTGGTGAATAAAAAATATCGTGAGCTGGTGAAAGGTAAAAAAATTCTGCTGCTTGATGATGTAATGACGACTGGCGCGACGTTGGAGAATTGTGCGAAGGTTTTGAAAAAATGTGGTGCAAAAAAAGTGATTGTGGCGGTGATTGCGAAGACGATTTTTAGTTGATAAAAAGCTGGACCCCGCAACAAGTGCGAGGTGACAAGTTAGGAGAGAGTGCGCACTTCCCCCCAATTTGTCACCCCGCACTTGTTGCGGGGTCCATCTATTTTTAACTCACAATAGCGAACAAAATCCGCTGAAAATGTTCATCCCAAATTGCTGAATCGCGATTCAAAAAACGGCGGTTAAAAACTCGGGCTAAGGCTTGCATTTCTGGGTCAAAATCATTGTTTAGATTTTCAACTTTATAGCCAAATTTTTTTAGCATTTCTTTAGCGGTTTTTAATGAAGATTTTTTGATTTCTGGTGAAGAGTTTGATAAAATTCCTGGAAAAATTCCCACGCCATTTTCTCCTAAAAATTTCCAATCAAAAAGATGTGAAGGATCTTGTTTGCGATTCAATAAGCCGGTTTCTTTGCTGTAAGCGACGTCAGAATGTCCGACAATATTTCTTGGTTCAATTTTATATTTCTCGATCAAATAGTGGCACAACTCAACACCCGCTTGCATTTGCTCTTTAGTAAATTTTTTTAAGAAAGGTTCAGAATTAATAAATTCGACGCCGATTGAATTTTTATTTAAGCCGTCAACTCCCGCCCAAAAGCTAACTCCAGCATGATACGCTACATCATTTTCATCAACTAATTCAAAAATTTTTCCAGCTTCATCGATCAAAAAATGTGAACTAACTTCGTGATCTTTAAACTGCTCAATCGCGTGATCCACGCCATCCGCTTCAACATGATGCAAAACTAAAAATTTAATTTCACGCAGCTCATTTTCTTTTAAAAAAAACTTTGGTGACTCAATAAACTTCTTGCTTCTCTCAATAAAAATCATTTTTTTGACATTAAGTTTTTTAAAAATAGTTTCCTTCGCGCTTTTCAAATTATGGCTTCGCGCCTACAATCTCAAAGACTTCACAACAATGGCTACTAAAAAAGATACTAAAAAAGATGCGGTTAAAACTACAACAAAAAGCTCACTAAGCTCAAAAGATCTTGAAGCTTTGGCATTTCACGTACAGGGCCAACCAGGAAAAGTTGCAATGTATGCAACTAAGCCACTTAACACTCAGCGCGAACTCGCTCTCGCTTACTCTCCCGGCGTTGCAATACCATGTTTAGAAATTCAAAAAAATCCTGATTTAGCTTACGATTATACTGCAAAAGGAAATTACGTTGCGGTTATTTCAAACGGAACTGCAGTTCTGGGGCTTGGAAATTTAGGCGCTTTGGCCGGTAAACCAGTGATGGAAGGAAAATCAGTTTTGTTCAAACGTTTTGCTGATATCGATTCAGTTGATATCGAAGTTGCTACAGAAAATGCTGACGAATTTATTAATGCCGTAAAATTTTTAGGACCAACTTGGGGTGGCATCAACCTTGAAGATATCAAGGCTCCAGAGTGTTTCATCATTGAAAGCAAGTTGCGTGAAATCATGGATATTCCAGTTTTCCACGATGATCAACACGGAACCGCAATTGTTTCTGCTGCAGGAATTATCAACTCTTTACACATTTCTGGCAAAAAATTTAAAGATATTAAAGTTATCGTAAACGGCGCCGGCGCTGCTGGAATTGCTTGTTTAGAACTTTTGAAAGCGATGGGCTTGCCGCACGGTAATGCAATTTTATGTGATACTAAAGGTACGATTTACAAAGGCAGAACTGAAGGCATGAATCAATGGAAATCTGCTCACGCCGTTGAAACTAAAGCTCGTACTTTAGCTGAAGCGATGAAAGGGGCGGACGTGTTTTTAGGTCTTTCTGTTAAAGGCGCGGTTACTCGCGAAATGGTAAAATCAATGGCGAAAAATCCGGTGATTTTCGCAATGGCCAATCCAGATCCAGAAATCACTCCAGAAGAAGTTCACGCAACTCGTGATGATGCGATCGTTGCAACTGGTCGCTCGGATTACGAAAACCAAGTTAATAACGTAATGGGTTTTCCTTACATTTTCCGTGGTGCTCTTGACGTTCGCGCTTCAACCATCAACGAAGAAATGAAAATCGCTGCAGCTCATGCTCTTGCCTCGCTTGCTCGCGAGCATGTTCCTGACGAGGTAATTAAAGCTTACGGCGGTCGCGATATGAAATTTGGCAAACATTATATCATCCCTACTCCCTTCGATTCGCGCTTGATTTATGTAGTTCCAATCGCGGTGGCAAAAGCAGCGGTTGCAAGTGGCGTTGCCCGCAAACCGATTAAAGATTGGGATGCTTACAAAAAACAACTTCAAGCTCGTCGCGATCCAACTGTTAACAGTCTTGGAACGATTTTTGAAAAACTTGAACGCAATCCGAAAAAAATTATTTTTGCTGAAGGTGAGCAACCAGAAATTATCCGAGTTGCCGCAATGTGGCGCGATAATGGTTATGGAAAACCAATCTTGATTGGTAAGAAAGATCGCATTCTTGCCAACATGAAAGAAGCCAGCGTTTCGCCAGATGGAATCGAAATTTACAACGCTTCAATCTCTGAAGATAACAGCAAATTCACTGACTATCTTTACAAAAAATTGCAACGCCAAGGTGTGTTGCGCTCCGATTGCTCACGCATGATCAAAAATGATCGCAATATTTTTGCTTCATCAATGTTGGCTTGCGGACATGGTGATGCATTGATTACCGGACTTACTCGTGGTTATCGCCAATCACTTACTGATGTTTGGAAAGTTATCAAAAACAAAAAAGATAAAATCGTTCTTGGCGTTTCAATGGTGATTTCTAAAGGTCGCACCATTTTCATTTCTGACACCGCTTGTTCAGAACTTTCTTCATCTGAGCATTTAGTAAAAATCGCCATTCAAACTGCAAAAAAAGTGCGCGATATGGGCTATGAACCACGCGTGGCTTTTTTGTCATTCTCAAATTTCGGTTCAGCTTTAAAAACTGAATCGCATCGCGTTAAGCATGCGGTTGAATTGCTTGATGAGATGAAGGGAATAGATTTTGAATATGATGGTGAAATGACTGCTGACGTGGCTTTAAATATGGACAAAATGGCGCGCTATCCTTTCTGCCGCTTAACTGCTCCAGCAAATATTTTGATTTGCCCAGGTTTGCACTCAGCAACAATTGCTACTAAACTTTTAGAAGAAGTTGGTAATTGCACCGTGATCGGACCAATCTTGGATGGCTTCGAAAAATCAGTGCAAATTGTTACGATGAGATCTTCGATTAACGATATTTTGAACATGGCAGCGATCGCTGCTGTTGGCTCTTCAACGAAATAATTTTAGAGAAAATATGTCAAAACAATCAGCGGGTCCAAGTTCTTTCGAGACATCACAGCATATGGGAGAAGCGCCAGCTGCAGGTTCTCATGTTGAGCGTGCCCATGTCGGAAGTTCAGAAAATACTACACCTGGAAATGGATCAAAATTCATACCAGATTCTGTTACTGGTCAGAATGATCTTGGTGCTCCGGTACAGGCGATGAATATCAATAATATAACTCCTCACGCAAGTATGGATGCGTTAGTTCATGTAGGTGAGGAGGTTAATCTTTTTGCAATAGCTGATCATAGTATAGCTCCATTTGGACTAACCAAACCAATCCCACCATTAAGCAGTGAAATCACTCAAGGTGGTTTGGAACATGTTGGTATTGAAGCACAAACTGGAGCCGGATTAGAAGGCAAAACTGGTCCTGTATCTCATAGCGCTGGAGGACCGCAGCATTAATTCAGTATGAACAAACCAGAAATAAAAAACTGCGGCGAAGGTTGCGGATGTGCTGTTGAAAAAGAAGCTCAATTAACAGATCAGAAAAATCTAAAAATTGTGGAAGCAAAAAAAGCAGAAGAGAAACTTGATCCAACTCATTTCGGTGATTGGCAAGTTAATTGCCGCGCTATCGATTTCTAGAATTTGTAGAAGTAAGTCAAATTCCCACCAAACATCGCACCATCATAACCATTCTCTTTAATATTAGCACGACTCACATCGATGGTTACGTTATCGGTAATTTTATAGCCGATAGAAAATTGCATCTGGCGATCAGAATATTTTGCTCCCGCTTGAAGGTCTCTGAGGTCGCGAGTAATCAAGGAAGCACTAGTAGTCCAACTCGCATAATTTCCAATCAAGGCTAAAGTTGTATACTGGGCATCGCGATTTCTTTGTCCGGAAAAATTGTTAATTTTTACAAATTCAAAAACAGGAATTATTGAGCTATTTCGACCAACTTTGTAAAGATATTCCGAACCAATCACATAACCCTGCTCTCTCGCCTTACCTTCTGCACTGCCCACCGCAAGACTTCGATAACCGAAGTTGTAATACCAATTATCGATCATTAAAAAATCTTCTCCTTCCATTGAAAATGAGTAAGAGGAAAGGTTTTGGTTACTACCGGCAACGCCACTATTTTTTTTCGCTGCACCTCGATCATTAATCATGCTTCTGCTAAGGCCGGTAGTGTCATTTAAAAAACTATTAAAAGTGATTGAACTATTTTCCAAAAGCGCAGTCACGCCACCACCAATTTTTTCGCGCAGATTATAATCTTCGGTAAATTGCGAAGCGAAGACTCCGATTCTTTTAGTTTTTCTCCAAGCGGTACCAAAAGTTGGATCGAATTTACCAGCAAAAACTCTGACATCATCGTTCTCGTAATTAATCTTCAACTCTTCGAGTAGAATTCCAGTATCGCCCAAACTAGAGCCGCGATCATTATTTAAAAATGTACGGTAACGCTCCGAATTAACCTGATCTCTGGTGGTTAAAACATTATTTGGCTGCAATCGTAATTGAGTTTTGGCTGACCAATTTTTGTTAAAATTTAGCGCCATATTTTGCTGTACATAAACAAAACCATTATTGCTAGGCACATTATTTTTTTCTGAAGAGAGAACTCTGTCAGCTTGGATCTGCACCAAAGTATCTCCGGAAATATAGGGATATTGCTTTAGTGATGCTGCATAAAGCGCAGAAGAAGAGCAGAAAAATATTAGAAAAAATTGCTTAAGGATCGATTTCATTTTTTAATTTATTGTAGGGAGTTTTTTGGTAAGGTGATTGTAATTGATGTTCCGACGTTAATTTCACTTTCGATTAAAAGATCTCCGCCGTGCAATTCAATAAAATATTTACTTAAATAAAGACCAATTCCGGTGCCCGCAACTGATAAAGTATTTTTGGCGCGAAAGAATTTTTTTCCGATGCTAGAAATGTCTTCTGTTGGGATTCCGATACCTTGATCTATGATGCGCAATCCAATTTTTATATCATTGGATTTAGCTAGAATTTTTACGCTGGTGTTATTTCCAGAATATTTTATGGCGTTGGAAATGACGTTGGTTATCGAATGTTCTAGAAGCTTCGGATCGCCACTAAATTCTTCGGGCAAATCATCAATTCTGATCAGTAATTTAATATTTTTATTCACCGCTAATGGAATATTTTTTTCGATTATTTCCGAAATAAATTCTTTAAGATTGAAGGTGATGCGCTCAAGCTTGATCTGGCTCTCGCCACTTTCCATTTTTGCCAAATTAAGCGTGCCATTAATCAAATTACTCATTCTGCTGATGCCAGATTTAATGCGATCCAAACTTTTCTGAATCGACTCATCAAAAACATTATGCGCCTTCATTTTTCGCGCTAAAACTTCGCGAGTACTATCGATAATTTGTAGCGGAGTTTTGAATTCATGCGATACTAAAGCAACGAAGTCATTTTGCATTTTTCGCATTTCTTGCTCTTGCTTTAAAGCTTCTTTTAACTGGGCAGTTTTTTCCATCAAAGCATGATTTGTGGTCATGACTTTTTCAATCGAAGCGGAGCGATCTAGCGCGATAGCAAATTGATCGGCGATGATTTCAACCAAATCAATTTCATCTTCCAGCCAAACTCTTTTACTTGATTGGTGAATATAAATTCCGCCATTTAGTGCGCCATTGAGAGTTGTAGAGACGGCGATTTGTGAGACGATGGTGAATTCCTTACAAAGGTCGGCAATGCTGAGAAAATTATTGTCGCTAGTGACATCTTCGACAATTGAGAGAGATGATTTTTGGCTCTTATTACCAAATTTTTCGTAGAAGTGATTTTGAAAATTTATGTATCTGGTGAGAAGTTTCAGCGCTTCCTTATCTTGATTACCGTTAAACATCGCTTTGCTGGAACTATCGCGATATTCAACAACGAAATTTGTGATGCCGCTGCGATAGTCGTGAATTATGCAGCGCTCAGTTTTTAAATGCTGACATAATGACTTGGCGATATTTTGTGAAACTTCTGCAACTGACATATCGGAGATGATTAAATTTCCGATTTCGCGCAATAATCTTTCATTGCGTAAACTTCTTTCGAGATTGCGCAGCAAAACTATGTTTGAGTTATTTTTTGGTTCAGCAGTTTCTATTTTTTCCGCTTCTTGCTCCGATATTTTTTCGAAAGAAAGAATTACATAATGAGCTAATTCACCGCCATGTTGGTTTTGGGGCTCAAAATTGATGCGGAATTTTATTTTTTTGAAGCCATCAACTGAGATATCGGGAAGAGAAACTATTATCGCACAAGGATGAAAATCCTTAACTGCTTTGATTAATCTAACATATTCCATTTGATCTTCTGAAGAGTAATCAAGATCAAGATCATCAAATAAATAATCATAACTTCTGCCGATCAAACCATGCTCGCTAATATCAAAAGTTTCGTAAAATTTTTCGTTGGCGCAAATTATTGAAAGGTAATTGGGATTATGTTCCTTGGTTTTACAGGCAATGGCAGCGTGTTCATTGCTGTCGATTATTGTTTTTAAAATAGTAGTTGGATCATTCGGCTGATATATTTCCCCATCCGAGTCTTCTTGTAAAAGATCCTGTTTTGACATATTTTATTTTGAAGTTTTGCGTTTTCTTCCGCCGCCACCACCTCTTCTTGGTGAAGAAGTTTTTTTAATTGCGGCCGCCGCGATTAAATCAACTGCACGATTTAAACCGATTTCCAAAATATTATCTTCTTTTACCGAAGCGAATTTTTTGTCATGAAGCAAATATGGTCCGAAAGGTCCAACATTGGCGATAATTTTTTGTCCAGTTTCAGGATGAATTCCAACTTCGCGCGGAAGAGAAAGAAGATCGGCCGCAGCTTGTAAATCGATTAAATTTGGATCGATATTTTTTGGAATAGAAATTCTTTTTGGTTTTTTAACTTTGGCCTTTTTCTCTTTGGCTGGTTTTTTAGTTGAAGCTTTTTTCGGTTTTTTTGCCGGCTTTTTTTCTGGTTTTTCCTCTTTTTCTGGCGCCGCTATTTCACTTCCAATCAACTCTAAATATGGGCCGTAAGGTCCAATTTTAACCATAACTTCAAACCCAGTTTTTGGATCTTTACCTAAACTTCTTGGTTCAAATTGTGGTTTTTTTGGATCGCTTGAATTGCCATCTTCAGTAAAAATTTGCATGGTATGTTTACATTCCGGATAGTTTGAGCAACCAACAAAGGCGCCGAATTTTCCGAGACGTAAACTAAGTTTTCCAGCATTGCAAGTTGGGCAAGTATCTTTTAATGCGCCATGTTCATCGCGACCAAAAATATGTCCGCCGACTTTTTGATTTAATACTTCAAGAACTTCAGAAAATGGTTTTTCCATCACTTGTGAAGTGTTGCCGTGAAAATCTTTCCAGAATTTTTTTAAGAAACTTTTCCAATTCATTTTACCGTTGGAGATAACGTCAAGCTCATCTTCCAAGCCTGCAGTATAATCATATTCAACGTAACGTGCAAAAAATTCTTTGAGGAAAGTTGTCACTAAACGTCCGCGCTCTTCGGGGAAAAATCTTTTCTTATCAAGCTTCACATAACCACGATCTTGCAAAACGGAAATAATCGCCGCGTAAGTTGATGGGCGCCCTATTCCGAGCTCTTCTAATTTTTTAACCAAGCTGGCTTCAGAATATCTTGGTGGTGGTTCGGTAAAATGTTGACAAGGCTTCACATCGATTAATCCGAGATTTTCTTTCTCTTCTAAAATCGGTAAATTTTGTTTTTCAGAATCTTCATCAGCCGCTTCATCGTCACGATCTTCGTGATAAA
Source organism: Rhizobium sp. Q54 (assembly GCA_945875865.1). Classification (GTDB taxonomy): domain Bacteria; phylum Pseudomonadota; class Alphaproteobacteria; order Rickettsiales; family UBA1997; genus UBA2645. Next base: position 43,863 of record CAMCMF010000004.1, on the reverse strand, counting down.
CTTTGTAGAAACCATCAAACTTGATAGTCGATCCAGTGGCTCTGGCTTTAGCGTAGGAAGGTATAGTCGCAATTTCAACTAACACCTGATCGAAAATTACATCCGCCATTTGTGAAGCTAAAGTTCTTTTCCAAATCAAATCATAAAGCTCGAATTGCTCTTCAGAAAGTGCATGCTTGATTTTATCGGGACTAAGCGAGAAGTCGGTTGGGCGAATGGCTTCGTGAGCTTCTTGGGCATTTTTTACTTTGCTTTTGAAAAGATTTTTTTCCGCCGGTAAATAATTTTTACCGTAAAGTTTTTCGATAGTTTCGCGCATGGTGACAATTGCTTCTGGCGTGATGTCAACTGAGTCCGTTCTCATGTAAGTGATTAAACCTTGTGCTACACCGTTGATTTCAGTGCCTTCGTAAAGTCGTTGCGCTGTCATCATGGTTCTGCTCACAGAAAATCCTAATTTACGAGCAGCTTCTTGTTGCATCGATGAAGTAGTGAATGGCGCACTCGGACGACGTTTTGCCTGCTTTTTTGTAATCGATAAAACTTGATATTTTTTGCTTTCGAGAAGTTTTTTTATGTTGCCCGATTGTGCTTCGCTAATGATTGAAAATTTTTCTAATCTCTTACCTTCAAGCTCAATAACACTAGCTTGGAATTGCTGATTCGAAGCGCTGTTGAGATCGAGTTTAATGTCCCAATATTCTTCGCTTTTGAAAAGCCCGATTTCATCTTCTCGATCGCAAATCAGGCGCAGAGCTACAGATTGAACTCTTCCCGCGGAGCGACTTCCTGGTAATTTTCTCCACAAAACTGGCGATAGCGTGAAACCCACAAGATAATCCAAAGCGCGGCGAGCTTGTTGTGCATTGACTAAATCCATGTCAATTTCGCGCGGATTTTTTATGGCTTCGAGAACGGAGCTTTTTGTAATTGCGTTAAAAACAACGCGCTCAACTTTAGTCGAAGCTTTAAGCGCTTTTTTTTGTTTTAGGATTTCTAAAATATGCCAAGCGATTGATTCGCCTTCGCGATCTGGATCTGGCGCGAGCAAAAGTTTTGTAGCATTTTTTGCGGCATCGACAATTTCCTTCACATGCTTGGTCGATTTTGCTGAAATTTGGTAATTCATCGCAAAATCATTATCCGGCTCAACCGAACCATCTTTGCTCGGCAAGTCGCGAATATGGCCGAAGGAAGCCATGACGACATAATCAGGTCCGAGATATTTGGCGATGGTTTTTGCCTTGGCGGGAGATTCGACGATTAGAAGATTTTTCATTCGTTATTTTTTAAAAATTAAAAACAGCACCAACCTTGGGAGTTAAACGTTTCTTCTAACTATTCGACCCTTACTTAAATCGTAAGTCGACATTTCAACTTCAACCTTATCGCCCTTCAAAACACGAATTTTATTCTTACGAATTTTCCCCGAAGCATGAGCAATAATGACGTGACCATTTTCTAGCTCGACGCGAAAAATCGTATTTGGCAACACTTCAACCACGATACCATTCATGGTTAAAAGATCCTCTTTAGGCATAATTTGATTTTTTTAATTGGAGAAATTGTGGATTGATGAAGGGTTTTATGAGTATCGATTCTTAATTCTCAATAGAACTTCAGTAGTTTTTAAACTATTGAGAATTAATGGGTTTAAACGATGTGGTGGGGGGCTAGTTATGATTTACCTATTTCCACTTTTTTGATTGCTGCGCAACCGGTGCACCATCTGGATTTGTAGCGATAGATGGAGGCTCATTAATATCAGCAATATAATCTTGAATCTTTTTTTCCGTTTCTTCCCCTAAGTCGGTCTCCTTTACAGCTTGTTCGTCTTCGTCTTCGCCTTCGCCCACATAACTATCTCCATCAAGGCTCTTACCATCAAAGTTGGTGTTACGACGACCTATATTTCCTAACTCAACTTCGACATCTGGCAATCCTATATTATCAACTTTCATATTTTTTCCTGTAAAGAACCTACGAACAACAAGTGCTGCACCAACTAATCCAGCAACTGCAGCAACTGCTATGGCGACAATATTACCAACACCTAATCCCGCAGCATTTGGATTGCCGCCAGGTGAAGTTGTTGTAGCAGAAGTGCTAGGAATTCCAGATAAAGTTCCTATAGACATAGAGCTAGTACTTCCAAATAAAGTTCCTGGAGACGTAGTGCTAGTAGCGGGTACAATATTTCTTGTGGTTGTATCGAAGGGGTTAGTGCTGCCATTGTAAATAGGTCCTTCAGTTGTTGATTCCTGAAAAATACTAGGAAAAATAACTGGAGACATTTGAAGAAATTTCTCCATGGTCATTCCTGGAAAAATAATCTTTTGATTATCTGGAAGGTTTACTACGACATATTTCCCAGAAGCGCTGAATAAAGTTTTGGCTAAATCACCTGGTGTTGATTGGCAATAACCAGCTTCTTCTAGAGTTCTTCTCACTTCTTCTTGATCTCTTCTCAGATTTTCATTTGGTACTGTTTCGAAACTAAATTCCCCAGCCCTTCCTTCAAGATCATCATAAGATCTAATATTAAAATCCGCATCAAGCTCAAGAGTTGCATTACCTTCGATTGCGAATGCTAATCCTGGTTCTCGCTTTATTTTTAATTTTCCGCCTGGTTCAAAACTAAAAATTCCGCCGTTATTGCTTGTGTTTGTTTCAAGATTAGCTCCTACAGTAACATAAATAGTATTGGGAATTTCATCAGGGCGCATGTCACGGAGAGTCGGCTGAAAAAGAAGTACGTTTAACCCTTCGACTGTTATCCGTTGGCCACCTGGAAGATCTTGTTCAGATAAAGGAAGTTTCACAGCTCCTCGAAATAGAGCATCATCAGTGCCTGTTTCTCCAACAACGCCATCTGAAAAAAATTGTGCGCAAAAATACTGATTTCCTCCTCGTGAGAAACAAAGATTATTAGTCTTAGTATCAGCATTCACCACAACATAACTTGGAGCAAAAATATTTCTGTAGTAAGTTGGCTCTTGTGCAGCGCCGTTAAAAACTTGTCCTTCGTCAATCATTTTATTGGAAATAACAACACCTCTTGGATCGGTGATAACTAAAAAAGCTGAAGATTTTCCGCTAGCAAAGTTACCAATCGCATCATTGGTTCTACTTTCCGTAGCGTAGATGAAGGCAAAATTGTCATTTGGTAAAATTGTTGCTTGTCCGTCGGTGCTAACATGTTCATCAACATTTGGGGTTATTGGCTGAAAATTAGTTAATGGTTGAACTAATAGAAGATTACCTTGGGCATCAAAAATTTTTATTGATAAATTATTTCCATCTTTAACTGCGCAAAACATTCTGCCTCTAGGATCATTACTAGCAAATATCGATCCTTTTAAACCGGCAACAGTAAATGTTTCGGGAGAATTTAACTCTCCAGTTCTTGCCTGACCAAGAGTTATTCCAAAATACCTCACAGCATGATCCCAAGGAAAGCGCTCTATGGTAACTTTTGAACTCGTATCATATGTAAGATCAACTCCTATAGCGCCGATTAAAAGATCGTCTCCATTTTTAAACAATTGAAGGCCATTAAGCCTCCATTCTCCTGGCTGAATAATTCCATTAACTTTTACTGGCGTAGCATTTCCTTCAAGAACAACCGCGTCTACTCCAGCGCCAATGGCGACTCTACCCCTCAAATCCAGATCATCGACAACAGTATTGCCAGCAACTTCAGGAACATAAAAAGTATTAAATCCAACATTTCCTTCTAAAAAATTTCCACCATGGGGTGGATTTGAAATTCTGCTAGCGACCAAATAACCATCGCTATTCCAATCTCGAACAACGCTAAAAATATTAGTTTGAACTGTTGGCTGACCATCTTCCTGATAAGCAATTCCAACGCGCGAAACCTCAGTACAAGCTGGATCAAGACGGAGAGGCAAAAGTAAAGCGTCGTGCAATCCTGCTGGATTATTAGCAAATTGCTGATGAAAAACTTCAGTGACAACTCCACCCGAAACTTGAGCTCCTCCAACTTCTAATACTTTCTGAGCAGGATTGGCAGCGAATGTCGAAATAACATTTCCAACCGGTGGATTTTCAGGAATTGAGTTAGCTTTAATTATATTTTCGATAATTCCTCTGCCGAGAGAGTCAAGATCTTGATCTGTCGCCCCCGCTATAGCTTCAGCAAGATTGTCTCCAAATTCAAAAACAAATCTTGATGTCTCGCTTTTTAAATTTTCGAAACCAGGTAGATTAGCGACATTCAACGCTGCACTCATGCCACCGACAATTTTATTGAGGGCATTATTAGGTGGAATAGAAGATCCAATTGAATTAACAACGTTGGCGGTAACTCCATCGTAGCTTAAAACAAAAAAATTTGAAGGCATATATTTATCAATTATTGGTTAGAGAAAAAATTAGCGAACTCCCAAAACATGGCAGATCGCGGAAGTAAGGTCGGAACGATTTAGAGTATAAAAATGAAAATCATCAATTCCTTGTTTGTGTAAAATTCGACAAAGTTCTGTAGCGACTACACCAGCGATGAGCTGGCGAGTTTCCTGCCTTTCGTCGAGATTTTCAAAAATTTGATCCATCCATTTTGGAATTTTTGCACCACACATTTTTGCGAAATGTTTGGTTTGTTTAACATTACTAACTGGTAAAATTCCAGGTACAATTGGAATTTTTATTCCACGCGATTGGCATTTATCCACAAAAGAAAAATAAGCATCGGCATCGAAAAAAAATTGCGTGATGATGCGATTGGCGCCAGCATCAACTTTACGTTTTAAATTATCCATATCTTCATCCAAACTTTTTGCTTCTGGATGTTTTTCCGGATAACCCGCCACTGAAATTTCAAAATTCATGTTGGTTTTGCGAATGGCATCAATCAATTCATTGGCGTGTTTATAACCATCGGGATGAAGTTGATAATTTGGACTCGAAGCTGGCATATCGCCACGCAAAGCCACGATGTGACGCACGCCGATTTGCCAATAATTTTCTAAAACCTGATGAATTTCTTCTTTGGAAGATCCAACACAAGTTAAGTGCGCCGCTGGCTTTAAATCTGTTTCGTCGATGATATGCTTGATAGTGTGATGCGTCCTTTCACGTGTTGAACCCCCTGCCCCATAAGTTACGGAAACAAAACTTGGCTTAAGATTTTTTAACTTCGAAATTACTTCCCATAATTTCACTTCCATCTCATCGGTTTTTGGCGGAAAAAATTCGAAAGAAACATTGAGTTCGCGCTTACTTAAAACGACTTCTTCAAGATTGTTAGCGTAGTTTTTCATTATTTGATGAATCTGCTCCCAGGCTTGATTGCGGGGATATTTTTTAATTCTTCTGGAATATTATTTTCATCAAAAGTTTTAACCAAAATTGCAGCTAAAGAAATAACTGGAACGCCCATTTTTTCTTCAAGATTTTTATCGTTTGAGCGATCAATCAAACAAGTTTCGGCAACAATTTTTGCGCCAAATTTTTTGATCAAATCATAAGTTTCGAGCGAAGATTTTCCGGTGGTGATGACATCTTCAACCACCAAAACTCGCACCTGCGAATCTAATTCAAAACCGCGACGCAACTCAAAAACTCCATTAACTCTTTCGCAAAAAATTGTTGGCAAACCTAATTGACGAGCAATTTCATAACCAACGACAACTCCACCCATTGCTGGTGCGACAACAATATCAGCAAAATTTTTTCCTAAACGCGCTTCAATTTTTTTTACCAATTCGGCGCAAAGTTTTTCTGCTCTTTTTGGCTCCATTAAAACTCGCGCACATTGCATGTAAGTGTCGGAGTGAAGACCGGAAGATAAAATAAAATGCCCCTTGAGAATTGCTTTAGCATTTGAAAATTCCTGCAATATTTCTTGCTCTTTAAGACTCATAATTGAAATTAAAAAAATATTAAAAACGGTGCGAATTCAACAAAATCAAGCCCATACAAAAAATATGCAAGACAAAAAACTCTACATAACTTCTGCGATCAATACGATCAAAACTGAAATTGACGGTCTAAATTCTTTACTCAATTTCTTTGACGAAAAATATATTCGCGCCGTTGATTTGATTCTAAATTGCAAAGGTCGCGTCATTGTCAGTGGCATGGGAAAATCTGGTCACATCGCTAATAAAATCGCCGCAACTTTTGCTTCAACCGGCACACCATCTTTTTTCATTCATCCCGGCGAAGCTAGTCACGGCGATCTCGGAATGATCGCCGCCGAAGATGTTGTAATCCTACTTTCCAATTCCGGCGAAACCAAGGAACTCAAAGACATCATTTATTATTGCAAAAGATTCGACATTCCAACCATCGGAATCATTCGTCGTTTTGAATCTGAACTCACCAAAGCCAGCACTGTCGCCCTAGTTTTACCAGCAATTCCTGAAGCAAATAATGTCAACGCTCCAACCACATCAACCACAATGATGTTGGCAATTGGCGATGCGCTGGCAGTTAGTTTAATCGATGCTCGCGGCTTTAATTCAGAAAAATTTGGCGTCTTTCATCCCGGTGGAAAACTCGGTTCAAATTTTTTGAAAGTGAAAGATTTAATGCGCTCTGGAAAAGATTTACCGATGATTTCTGAAAATAAAAAAATGCCGGAAGCTTTGCTAGAAATGACTTCAAAACATTTAGGCTGCACTGCTGTTATCGATGCTGCAGAAAATCTTTTAGGAATTATTACCGACGGTGATTTGCGTCGTCATCTCGATCAAAATTTTCTTGAACATGATGTCAAGGAAGTGATGACAAAAAATCCCATCACAACTGCGCCGGATACTTTGGCTGTTGAAGCAATCGCCATCATGAATAAAAAATCGATCACCAGTTTATTTGTTCTTGATGAAAAAAAAATCGTCGGGATTTTACATCTTCATGACTGCTTGAGAAGTGGCGTCGTCTAAAACCCCTCTTTGACAATCGCTTCAGCGATTGCAACTTCTTACTTAGAAAAAATAAATCTAAGTAAAAAGAGGGTGGCGTCGCGTAAGCGATGACGGGTGATTTCTTGCTAATAATTAATTTCGAAATTGTTTTAACAAAATCCTCCGACCTACGCTTCGCTACGGCCACCTCCTTTTTCAAAGGAGGCTTAAAAACTTAATTTAAAAAATATGTCTTCAGTTGCTGCCTTTTTTTACCTGATCTCAGCGGTGTTTTTTATTCTCTCACTTTACGGACTTTCTTCGCCAAAAACTTCGCGTAGAGGAAATTATTTAGGCATGGGAGGCATGGCGCTAGCGATTGTCACCACTCTTTGTCTTCCACAAGTTCACAATATTATCACAATCCTAATTGCGATTTCAATCGGCGCCGGAATTGGTTACACGATTGCTAAAAAAGTAAAAATGACGGCGATGCCGCAACTGGTTGCCGGCTTTCACTCTTTGGTCGGACTTGCTGCCGTCTTGATTTCCGCTGCCGCACTTTGGATGCCAGATTCATTTCATATTCTCGAAAATAATCACATTAAAACTGTCAGCTTAATTGAAATTGGTCTTGGAGTTGTAATTGGCGCCATCACTTTCACCGGCTCGATTGTTGCCTTCATGAAGCTCAACGGCAATATGAATTCGAAATTTATTATCTTCAAAAAAGATCAAAAAAAATATTCACAATATGTCGCGATTGCCTTGGTGGCAGTTTTGATTTTATTTTTCATCTTCGGCTCAAAATTTATTTTTATAGTTCTGACGCTTTTGTCATTCTTCATCGGCTTCATGCTAATCGCGCCAGTTGGCGGCGCCGATATGCCGGTCGTGGTTTCAATGCTAAATTCTTATTCCGGTTGGGCGGCAAGCGGCATCGGATTTACTTTAGCTAATCCACTTTTAATCATCGCTGGCGCCTTGATTGGCGCGTCGGGAGCGATACTTAGCTACATCATGTGCAAAGCGATGAATCGCTCAATTTTCAATGTGATGTTTTCGGGATTTGGCGATCAAGTTGTTTCGGTAGTTGAAGAAAAAGAGCAAAGACCAGTGAAGCATGGATCGGCTGAAGACGCGGCTTACATCATGAAAAACTCCTCTTCAGTAATCATCGTTCCTGGTTATGGAATGGCGGTTGCAGGCGCTCAACATGCAGTTGCAGAAATGGTTAAAATTTTAGAGGAAGCTGGAGTTACAGTGAAGTTTGCGATTCACCCAGTTGCAGGAAGAATGCCCGGACACATGAATGTTTTGCTTGCTGAAGCTAATATCGATTATGAAAAAGTTTTCGAGTTGGAAACAATTAACGGCGAGTTTAAATCAACCGATGTGGCTTTCGTAATCGGCGCCAATGATGTCACAAATCCGGCAGCAAAAACTGACAAAACCAGCCCGATTTACGGCATGCCGATTCTTGATGTAGCACACGCCAAAACAGTTTTCTTCGTCAAGCGCTCCATGGCTTCTGGCTATGCCGGCGTTGAAAATGAACTATTCCACAATGACAATACCATGATGATTTTTGGCGATGCTAAAAAGGTCGTGGAAGAAGTTGTTAAAAACCTCTAAACACACCACCTAAATTCCCCATGAAATTTTCTAGTAAAATCTTTCTTCTAGCTCTGTGCTTTTCTTCTCATGCTTTTGCAAAAGTTGAGAGCAAATTTTCTCTCGGACTTTCACTCGACGAAGTTAGTGGAGTGGCTTATGAAAATGTTTACTATAGTGGTAAAAAGATAAGTGAGCTAGTTTGGGATATTAAAGATTTGCACATGACGACTTTACATCTCGAAACACCAATTATTGACAGATTAAGATTGCGCGGCAGCTACGGCATTGCGGCCGGCCCAAAAGATTATAACGGAACAATGGTTGATAGCGACTGGATTGGCGCTTCTGGATCTGGATATGATGATGGAAATGCTAATCACGAAAATTGGACTCATCGCTCCTGGTCAAAAGTTAAAGTGGAAGATGCACAATTTTTTGATGCGAATCTTTCTTACAATTTTTTCTATAACTTTTCTTTCAATCTCGGTTACAAAAGAACTCAATTTAAATGGACCGACAAAGCGGGGGATTATGTTTACTCAACTTTCACATTGCGTGATACCACGGGAAATTTTGGTGACCAAAATGGTATTAATTACGAACAGACCATGAAAATTCCTTACATTGGATTGGAATTTCAACAGCCACTTTTTAACAATAGATTATTCTTCAATATATCCGGAGCCTACAGTAATCAAGTTAGCGCCACTAGCATTGATCATCATGTTTTTCGCAGCCTTGAAGTTAATGACCAGTTTAGAGGGGGGAAATATTATAATGTTGGAGCGAGTATCAATTACATGATCTTAAAAAATATGAGCTTAGGTTTTGCTTACGAATATAATGAGGTTAAAGAAATGGTCGGTAATGCTAGATATACATATACTACCGGAGCACCAAGTTTCTCCTGCACAACTTGCGCCGGACTCTCAAACAAATACGAAAAATTCTCGCTATCGTTAAAATATATTTTCGACAGCGAATTTAACTTTCTTAACTTTAACTCAAACGAAGAAGACGATTATGAAAACTAATGCTAACTCACTGCGCGTGGGAAATGTTATCTCCTTCGAAAATCAACTTTGGAAAATCGTAAAACGCGATCACGTAAAGCCAGGAAAAGGCGGCGCTTATATTCAAGTTGAAATCAAAAACATCAGCACTGGCAATAAAAGCAATACCCGCTTCGCTTCAAGTGAAGATGTTGACGTGGCATTTGTTGAGCAAAAACATTACCAGTTTCAATATTTTGATCATGGTAACTTGGTGGCGATGGATATGGAAAATTTTGAAACTGTAGAATTTGCCAAGGAATTAGTTGGTGAAGCTTTGCCATTTTTACAAGAAGGCATGGATATTCGTGTCGAATATTGCAACTCAAAACCAATCATGATTTTCTTGCCGGAGCAAGCTAATGCAATCATCGCCGCAGCTGATGCAGTGGTAAAAGGTCAAACCGCTTCCGCTTCTTACAAGCCAGCAATCCTTGAAAATGGTTTGCGCATCTTGGTTCCACCTTTTATCGAAGCTGGTGAAGAAGTAATCGTAAATACTGAAGATTTTTCTTATGTCAGCCGCGCTAAAAAATCATAATTTAGCTTTTATCAAAATGAACGGAGCCGGCAACGACTTCGTCATTTTTGATGCGCGCAAAAACGAAATCTCCCTCACCTCACCTCAAATTCAAAAAATTTCTGATCGGAAAAATATTGGTTGTGATCAGTTGATTATTCTTCGTGAAGCCTCCTTTGAAAAAGGAGGTGGTCGAGCGCAAGCGAGGTCGGAGGATTTAGATTTAAATCACCCGTCATCCGCTGAAGTAGCGGATGCCACCCTCTTTTTCAAAGAGGGCCAAGATTACGACGCGGAAATGGAAATTTATAATTCTGATGGCTCCAGATCTGGCGCTTGTGGAAATGCTACTCGCTGTGTCGCCTCACTTCTCCTTGCTGAAACAAAAAAATCACAAATAAAAATTAAAACCGCTGCCGGAATTTTAGAATGCTGGAAAAGCGGCGAGCAAATTTCGGTGAATATGGGCAAACCAAAATTTAGCGAAAATATTTCGCTTTATGGTTTTGATTTCGCTTGTGTTGATGTTGGAAATCCTCACGCCGTAACTTTTTTATCTGATAAAATTTCTGATGAAAAATTTTTTGAAGTTGGACCAAAAGTTGAATGTGATAAATTTTTCCCAAGTAAAACCAATGTCGAATTTGCCAGAATTTTATCGGATGATTTAATTGAAGTTCGTGTCTTTGAACGTGGCGCTGGTGAAACTTTAGCCTGTGGCTCTGGCGCTTGCGCGGTTGGTGTTTTAGCAATCAAAAATTCTTTAATAAAATCAACAAAAGTGACTATCCGATTCAAAGGTGGTGATTTGCAAATTGAATGGAAAAAAGATGGCGATTCTGCGATTATTATGACTGGTGGTTATAAGAAAATTTTTAGTGGCGAGATCGATGAAAGTTTTTTCTAAACTCCTTTTCCTGCTGTTTTTTTTATCCAATGCTTTCGCACTTTCTCCCGAAGCTAAACTTGCTGATGAAGCTCTTGAGCAGCGCGCGATGAAGTTATTTTTAGAGGTGAGATGTTTGGTTTGTAATGGACAGGTGATTGAGAATTCCGACACCGAATTTTCTTTTCAGATGCGAAAATTAATTCGTCAGAAAATTTCTAGCGGTGAAAGCGATCAGCAAATAAAAACAGAATTATCCAAGGAATTTGGTGAAGATATTTTGACTGAACCACAAAATTTTTCAAAATTTTTTCTGTGGTTTCTGCCAATTATTTTTGCACTAACTACGTTTTTTTTGATTAGGAAGTTAGTACAAAAATAATCTTAGTAGATTTGACGATCCTTAGAACGAGATGGATCAACCTCTGCTTTCCTAACACTTCTAGGTTTTCCAACCCTACCAGATAAACTATTCTCCAGCCCCGTTGTTCCTTGCGCAGCCTCCTGAAGAAAGTTAAAAAATGCCGTAGATTGCAACTCTACTGTCTTGCTAGATCCATTTTTTTCAAATGAAAATTCATCGGTTGAACTTTTTTTAAGCTTAAATTCTTCTTTTTTGGAAATAAGTTTCTGACCTGGCTTAAAATCCGTATCAACCATGCAATTTTGCAAAAGATTTTGCACGACCACCCGTTGAGATTTTTCTTCAAAAGCTGCCCTAAATTCCTCTAGAGAAACCCCTCGCATTTCTGAGTATTTTCTTGAATCCATTTGAACATTCAACGCAGCTGTAAAAGCAGCAATATTATCTCCTTCTTTAGCCCTATAGTTTACCAAACTAGCTGGAAGACCTCCAACCTCATTATCACCCTTACCGCCCTTTATAGTGATAGTTTCTCCGTCAGAAGAACCTAAAACTTGATATGTTTGACCTTTATGTTCCACCTCTCCCAAAATAGCATAGATATTTTCATCATCCTTTATACCAGAAGATTGATCAAATTTTAAGCCTTTGGCCTGATTCAAAACATCTTTTGCTTTAAAAAACATATCAGTTTCTACGCCAAGATCTGGTTTTACAGTAGTATCTAGATGAGCAACCATTGCCGCCGACCTACCTTGCCCTTTAAAAAATCTAGCATTATCCGCACCTTCCTTCATCGCTTTAGATGCGCCCGCTATCCATCCAAAACCAGGCTCGCCTTCAAAACGATCGGCCATTGTTGAGCAAGCATCTCCACATTTTTTTGCTATAAATCCTGGAGCTTTTGGTATTGCAGAAAGGGCGGTCAAGAAGCCATATCCGATATAACGTCCAATCTTTCTACCATATTGAATAGGATCTTCTATTGGCTTTTTACCTGCTTCAAGGCAATATTTAGCTGCATAGCCAATACCATCCCCAGTAGCATTACACACAAATTCTGTACCCCTAAGAAAAGCAGCAGCTCCGATACCAAAAACGACTCCAGTAACGGCTCTAACAATAGGAGGTAGGTAGCTTTGAATAATCTCTTTTTCTCTTTTATTAACTTGGTCTAATCTCTTCTCGGCTTCCATAGAAAAATCTCTTAGCATTTTGGTTCCCGCTAAAAGATTTCCACGCTTACTTCCAAATTCAGCAAGAGCAAAACAGCCTTTCGCCCATAAGTAGCAAATTTCACCAAGTACAGGCAACTGCCCCATGGGACTATCGTGTGCCGCGGCAGGTAGAAAACCAACAGCATAAGAAGCTACAGGAATTACTGGCAATAAAGCTGTCGGAGCATTAAGGACTGCGCCCATAATATGCGCAGCGCCTAAATCAGATTTTTTTATAATTGGTTGAACGTGAGCAGCTGCTTGTGGACCGGATTTTATACCATCGACGGCCTTGCGGGCTAAATTTACAGCATCTCTTGTATTGCCTCCTTTATCTTGAGGAGAATAAGCAATTTCTATCTCAAGTTTTCCTAAATTTTTAATATATTTAACGATAAAAATTTTTCTCCCTTTTGCGTCCTTACATCCCTCTATTCTTGCCGTAAGGCCATCTTTCTCATCTACAGAAACCGGAATAGTATACTTACTATTTGAATCAGGTTCGCGTTCCGCTTTACGCAACTCGTGTATGTAGAAATCTGAGCCTTTTTTTCCATAACCAGCAACTCTAAATCGCAATTCAGCCAACCTTCCTTGTGATGACCAAAGAATTTTTCTTAGATTTTCTCTTAGAGTAGACTTGTCCTCAGTAATATTTTTTAATGGCTGACCATTTTGTCGAACATTTTGTAAAAGAGTTGCCAAACCTGAAGCTGCATCTTTGGACAAGGAAAGAATATTTTTACATAAAAATTCAGCTAAGTTTTTATCCTTAATAGATTGAGTCTTATGGACTGATATATTTTTTAATATTTCTCCACGTAAGCCTTTATCTAATAGTCCAAAACGATCTATCAAGACCTTCTCCGCTGCTCGAAGATCAGCTTCTCGTTCATATAGGGTTTTTTTTGTTACTAGGCCCCCACGGGCCTGAGGTTTATTCTCCTCAGAAGCTGCAACAATAGCAGCGATAAGCTTAGTTGTAAAAGTCTCATATTCCGCCAATTTTTTACCGGCTTCGCCTACCAAAACACCGGGATTTTCCTTAAAATACTTTTGCGAGTTTTCATCAAAATATTTTGTTGTGATAGCCGGAACTTGCTGTTTTGACATGAGATCAATTGGTTGATTTTAACTAATTAAGAAAAAAATTTATTCGGGCAAATTCTATTAGCAAGCTAGCGGTCTAGCTCCTTGGAAAACATATTTAGAATCTGCAGAGAAAAATTATTAGCACGCTCGGTAAAATAATTAATTTTTGTGCTAAATATATTGTAGAAAAAAACCGCCGGAACCGCAGCGAATAAGCCAATCGCCGTTGCTAACAAAGCTTCCGCGATTCCGGGAGCAACCACGGAAAGACTGGTATTTTTACTAATTGCGATGGCTTGAAAAGAATTCATAATTCCCCAAACAGTTCCAAACAAACCAACAAAAGGTGCTGACGAGCCGACAATCGCCAAAAAACTCAAACCGCTTTCCAATTTTTGCATCGATTGATTGCTGGCAATTTGCATCGCATTCATCAAACGCTCTTTTAGTGAAACTTTTTTTTCGATATTTTCGGCGATGATTTGTTTGATATTATTTGATTTCCATTCCTTGATGCCGGCAATAAAAATGCGGGAAAGTGGATGATTGTCGCTGCCTTTGGCGTGATTATAAATTTCTTCAAACATCACATTATTTTCAAACATCACTTCGAATTTGTTGCTGCGATCTTTCAAAATATTAAATTTGATGATTTTATCGAAAATCAAAGTCCACGACCAAACCGAAGCCAGAACTAGAGCCAACATCACTAGCTGCACCACGATGTCAGCATGAGCAATTAGATTTACCAATGAAGCAGAAGATGTTTTATCCATAATTTTTCTATTTAGCCCTCTTTGAAAAAGAGGGTGGCATCGCGCTAGCGATGACGGATCTGGGTTTAAAAAAGTTCGAATTTGAATTAAGGGCGCCTCTAAAAATTAGGATTTTTCGAGGAATTTTGAGTTTTAACAAATTTGCGAGAAGGCAAGCGTGTTAGATATACGTGCTCTCGAGCAAATTTGTTAAAACTCAAAATTACCGGAAAAGACAATTTTTAGAGGTGCCCTTAACAAATCCTCCGACTAATTGCTGCGCAATTAGCCATCTCCTTTTTCAAAGGAGGTTTATTCTTCGCTCTTCAATAGCAACTCTTTAAGCTTAGAAACATTTTCCTCGCTTTGCTGTAGTGAAAGTTTTTCGGGATTATTGGGATCGGGCATTTCGGCAAAATTTGGGGGAATGATTAGTGGATCATCCTTTTTTTTAGCGCAAGAAAATAAACAAAAAAATGCCGCGAGAATCAAAAAAATTTTCATATTTTTTTTCTAAAAACGATTTCATCAAAAAGTAAAATCATCACGCCGATAAAAACGCAAGAATCCGCTAAATTAAAAGCTGGCCAGTGATAAGTTGCGATGTGAAAATCAAGAAAATCAGCAACCGCACCGTTTTTTATACGATCAACTACATTACCTAAAGCGCCGCCAATTATCAAGCCGAGAGCATAAGTAAAATGCTTTTCTTGATTGCGATAAAGCCAAAAAATTAAAATCAGCGCAATCGATCCTTGCAGCACAGAAAAAATAATATGACTATTTTCTAAATGGTTAAACATGCCAAAACTTACGCCGCGATTCCACACATACACAAAAGAAAAAAAATCGCATATTTTAATTACAGGATTTTCTAAGCCTTGTTGCTCTAGGATTGCGAAGATTAATCTCTTGCTCAGCAAATCAAAAAATGCGACAAGAACGGCAATAAAAATGCCCAGCAAAAAAAGTTTTTTCTTAGTAAAAATTGTTAATTTCATTTGAAAGTTTTGTGGTAAATAAATTCTACGCCAATTGTTAATTGCTAATTCTTAATTGTTAACTGTCATGAAAATCATCCTTATGGGCACGCCAGAATTTGCTTGTCCAACTTTGCAAAAATTAATCGCTGATCCGGAATTTGAGATTGTTGCGGTTTACAGTCGCGAGCCACAAATCGCAGGACGTGGACATAAATTACAAAATTCACCAATTCAGCAATTAGCGCTAAAAAATAATCTCAAAATTATCACGCCAAAAACTTTAAAAAATTCTGCAGCGCAAAAAGAATTTTGCGATTTGCAAGCTGATGCCGCAGTAGTTGTGGCTTATGGATTGATCTTGCCGCAAGAAATTTTAGACGGCACAAAATTTGGCTGCTTCAATATTCACCCTTCTTTTTTACCAAGATGGCGCGGTGCAGCTCCAATTCAGCGCACAATTATGGCGGGAGATGAGGAAACCGCGGTTTGTATAATTAAAATGGATGCTGGTTTGGATAGCGGAAATGTCGTGGCGCAAGAAAATTTTTTATTAAATGGCAGCGAAACTTACGGCGAATTAGAAAAAAAATTTTCTGTAATTGGCGCTGAACTTTTAGTTAAAGTTTTAAAAGAAGCTAAAAATGGAAAGTTGCATGAAGTCAAACAGGACAACGATTTAACCACTTATGCAAAAAAGTTAGAAAAATCAGAATGTGAAATTGATTGGAAAAAATCTGCGACTGAAATCGATCAACAAATTCGTGGATTAAGTGGATCACTCGGAGCTTTTTTTATGCAGGATGATGAAAAAATAAAAATCTTTTCTGCCGAAATTATCGATAAAAATTCCAGCGAAAAAACCGCAGGAGAAATTTTGAATGAGAAGTTTTTTATTCAATGTGGAAAAGGAATAATCCGGCCGAAGATGCTACAGCGCCAAGGGAAAAAAATGATGTCGATTGAGGAGTTTTTGAAGGGATTTAAGGGCGCCTCTAAAAATTAGGATTTTTCGAGGAATTTTGAGTTTTAACAAATTTGCGAGAAGGTAAGCGTATTAGATATACGTGCTCTCGAGCAAATTTGTTAAAACTCAAAATTACCGGAAAAGACAATTTTTAGAGATGCCCTTAATACCAACCCATAAATCACACCACTTATGAAACCGAATCTCACTACCCGTCGACGCGTAGCGCGACAAGAATATATTTTCGAAAAATTTAAAATCAGGAAATCCTTCGACGAAAAAACCTAAAAGTGGTTTTTTTCGGTTATTGATATTGTTGCAGCACTGACTGAACAAGAGGATTACAAAAAGGCAAAAAGCTATTGGTCAACTCTTGAACCCAGATCCGTCATTAGAAATTCAGGATAGTTTGGCTAAAGCTTGAAAATGAAGGGCGAAACAATGTTTTTAAAACGTAAGCTTACTCAGCGTAAGTGCGGATTTAAAAACATTGTTTCAACCGCGCAGTTTCAAGTTTTAGGCAAAGTAGACGAATTTCTGATGACGGATCTGGGTTAAACCCAGATCCGTCATTAGAAATTTAACAGAATTCGCCTTAGCCAAGAAAATAAAGGGCGAAGCGGGATTTTTTAGGCGTAAGCTTATCACTTGATAAGTGCGCACTAAAAAATTCTGATTCAACCGCGTATTTTCTTGGCTAAGGCGAATTATGTAAATTTCTAATGACGGATCTGGGTTAAAGGCAGACTAGAGAAGGAGGGAAGCGAGGTGGTCACAAAATGTGGTTAGCAAAAGTTGGACCCCGTCATGCGACGGGGTGACAATGTTGATAATTATTTACTCAAGTTTGTCACCCCATCGCATGACGGGGCCCAACTTTAAGAAAACCAAATCTAGGACACCTCGAAAAATCCTAATTTTTAGAGGCGCCCCATATCTTCTGAAAATAAATCCCCCGCAAAAAAAGGTGGTCAAATTGCAAAGAATGCGCGAAATGAATTGGAAAAAAAACTGGGAAAAAAATAATTAGTTCCGACAATTTTTTGCCAAAATTTAAAAAATTAAAATGACTTACAAAAAACCAATTCTTCTTTCCGGCAGAATCGACGGAACCGCACCAGATATGTTGCGTTGGCATCAAGTGATGAATTATATCGATCTTGAAAAAGATAAAATTTCTCTTGGTGAAAATGAAAAAGGAGTCGTCTTTTTAGAATTTGCAGTTGATGAGGGCGTAAAAAGAAATCGTGGCAGAGAGGGCGCGAGGGACGGCGCGACGTCTATCTCCAAAGCTCTAGCAAATTTTCCGGCACATTTTGAAAATACTAAAATTTTTCACGGCGGCAAGATTACTTGCGATGGTTGCAATCTCGAAAAATCACAACAGCAACTTGCATTTTATGTCGAAAAAATTTTAGCGGCGAGATGCTTGCCTATCGTGCTTGGAGGTGGTCACGAAGTTGCTTTCGGACATTATTTAGGAATTAAAAATTTTACCAAAAATCAAAAAATCGGCATCATAAATTTCGATGCGCATTTTGATTTACGTCCGATTGAAAAAAATATCGGCGCTACTTCGGGAACGGGATTTTGGCAAATTGCAAAAGATGCCGATGAAGCTGGGCAATCATTCAATTATCTCGCACTAGGAATTCAGAAATTTTCTAACACTAAACTGCTTTTTGATATTGCCGATGAGCTCGATGTAGAATATGTTTTTGGCGATGAATTTAATTACGAAAATAAAAACGCGCTGCTGTCAAAAATCGAAGAATTTATCGCTGACAATGATTGCATTTATCTGACAATTTGCATGGATGTTTTTTCCAGCACTTATTCTCCCGGCGTTAGCGCTCCTTCTCCCAACGGCATCACACCTGATCATATTTTCAAAAGCTGTTTTGATTTGATCACAAATTCCAAAAAATTAATTGCGCTAGATTTCGCCGAAACCAATCCAATTTTTGATGTTGATAATCGCACTGCAAAACTAGCGGCGAGTTTGGTGTTTAGAATTTTATCTTAAAAAGAATTAGATCTTATCGTAAGAAATTTTTTCCTTTTTTGCGCCTGGATGAGTAACGGCGCCGAACCTTGCCGAACCTACTGTTTGCGCATATTTCCATAAAGCGCCCGATTGATAATCATTTTCTCGCATCTTCCAATCTGCTTTGCGTTTAGCGATTTCTGCATCACTTAAATCAACGTCAATTTTTCCGGCAATTGCATCGAGAATAATTTTATCACCATCGCGTAAAAGTGCGATCATTCCACCTTCGGCAGCTTCGGGAGAAACGTGACCGACGCAGAAACCTCTAGTGCCGCCAGAAAATCTGCCGTCAGTAATTAGCGCCACATCTTTGCCCATTCCTTGTCCGTAAATCGCCGCAGTTGTTGCTAACATTTCGCGCATTCCTGGCCCGCCTTTTGGTCCTTCGTAACGGATGATTAACACATCACCTTTTTGATATTTTTTCTCTTCAACGGCTTTGAAGCACAATTCTTCTGAATCAAAACAACGCGCCGTTCCAGTGAAAGTTAATTCATTTTCTTTCATGCCAGCGACCTTCACAACGGCGCCGTCAGGAGCTAAATTTCCTTTTAGAACAACTACGCCGCCACTTTTGGAAAGTGGTTTTTCGGGGCGGTAAACTACGTCTTGTTTTTCGTTAAATTTTATATCGACTAAATTTTCCGCCATGGTTTTTCCGGTCACCGTCAAGCAATCGCCGTGGATAAATCCTGCATCTAATAAAATTTTTAAAATCATTTGCACGCCACCAGCTTCGTATAAATCTTTGGCGACATATTTTCCGCCCGGTTTCATATCAGCAAGGTAAGGAGTTTTGGCGAAAATTTTGCCAACAGCAAACATATCAAAATCAATTCCGCATTCGTGAGCAATCGCCGGCAAATGAAGAACGGCGTTGGTTGAGCCGCCAGTCGCAGCCACAATTGTCGCTGCATTTTCTAAAGCTTTTAGCGTGACGATGTCGCGCGGTTTAATGTTTTTTTCGAGCAAATTCATTACCGCGCGTCCAGAATGAAAAGCATATTCATCCCTTGATTCATAAGGTGCCGGAGCTCCTGATGATCCAGGCAATGCCAGACCCATTGCTTCCGAAACACAGGCCATGGTATTGGCAGTGAACTGTCCGCCACAAGCGCCAGCACTAGGACAAGCGGCTTTCGATAAAATAGTTAAATCAGCATCGGTCATTTTTCCAGCATCTCTCATCCCTACTCCTTCAAAGACATCGACGATGGTCACATCTTTTCCTTGAAATCTTCCCGGCAAGATCGAACCGCCATACATAAAGACCGAAGGCACATTCAAACGCACCATCGCCATCATCATTCCCGGCAAGGATTTATCGCAGCCAGCAATTCCGACAAGTGCATCGTAGCAATGTCCGCGCATTGTTAGCTCAATTGAATCCGCGATAACTTCACGCGAAGCTAATGAAGATTTCATGCCTTGATGACCATTAGCAATTCCGTCAGTAACCGTGATTGTCGTGAATTCTCTAGGAGTCCCACCCGCTTCTTTTACACCTAGTTTCGCTGGTTGTGCTTGACGTTGCAAAGCGATATTGCAAGGAGCCGCTTCATTCCACGCAGTAACCACGCCAACGAACGGCTTTTGCAAATCATCTTCTGTCAAACCTTTTGGATAAAGATCAGTTTTAATATTATAAAGCATCGTCTTGCGCGCCTCGCAACCGTGTGAGTTCGTAACATAACGCGAAGGAAGTTTTGACTTATCAAATTTTTTCATAAAAAAATAAATTTAGGAATGAGAAGTCCCCATAAAACACGCGACAATCTTTAAGATCAACTTTTGTAAAATGAGAAAATTTAATTCCGCTTCAGCTTTTTCGCTCATCGAACTTTCCGTCGTAATTTTAATCATTGGAATTTTGGTCGCTGGCGTAACGCAGGCTAGTCGCTTGGTTTCACAGATGAGACTTACAACTGCTAGAACTATCACTCAAAGTGCCCCCGTACCTAGCATGAAAAATTTAGTCGCGTGGTATGAAACCACTTCTGAAAAAAGTATTTTGGAGGCGGAATCTGAAGATGGCTTTACCGTCAGCAATTGGGCCGACACAAACCCCACCGCAATTACAAAATTGGATATGCCGCAAGCGACTGCAGGCAGGAGACCAACCTACAGCAAAGATGGTATTAATGGTCTTCCTGCTATAAAATTTAACGGCGTCGATCAATATTTTGAAAAGGCTTACACCGCAGATTTAAATCCCGCCAATTTTACAATTTTTGCTGTAACAAAAATTTTAGCGGTACCGAGTTACGGCGCGATTCTCTCTTCCAGAAGTGCTACAGGAGGACCTGCCGGATATATTGTTTACGCAGATCCAGGAGCGCCCAACTTTGAAATGTGGCTAGGCAATGGAGTGAATTGGGGAGCTACTAACACAGCGATTCCATTGACCACCAACAAAACTTATGTTACGAGCTACACCTTCAATGGCAGCACTGTAACCACCTACAGCGCTGGTGCTAGCATTGGCTCAATAACAGAAAATTCCTTTAGGGTCAATGGCGATAGAAATACCAGAATCGGAGCCGGATCCAATGAAAGCGCCGCAACATTTTTTCTCAATGGCCATATCGGCGAAATAATAATTTTTGATCGCGCCCTAAAAAATGAAGAAAGAAATTCGATCGAAAAATATCTTGGACAAAAATGGGGTGTAAAAATTAGCTAGTTTTTATCGAAACTTTTCCCTGATTAATTACAATTTTTTCTGCCAGTTCAAGCTGCACCAAAGCAATGTTGACAGCTCTTGCCGGCAAGCGCAGATTAGAAATAATATCTTCAATTTCTGTCGGAACAAAACTAAGTTTTTCCAAAATTTCTTCACGAATCTTTTCAATGTCAGCATCGGATGGTATTTTTTGCAAAGGCGCTTCAAACTCCTCTCCATCAGTCTCGCGCAGATATCCGACATCAGCAAAACGCGCTTTCATATTTGCCAATTCATTAATCACATCATCGATCGATTCCAACATATTAGAGCCATCTTTAATCAAGCGATTAGCACCCTGACACCTTGGATCGAAAGGCGAGCCGGGCACTGCGAAAACTTCACGACCTTGCTCAGCGGCAAATCTTGCTGTGATTAAACTGCCGGATTTTACTCCCGCCTCAACGACAATTACTGCCAGCGCTAATCCAGAAATTAAACGATTGCGCTGCACAAAATTTCCACCTTTCGGCGGCGCACCAAATGGCGATTCGCTTATCAACAATCCGCGACGCATTACCTCTTTGTAGAGCGCATCATTTTCACTAGGATAAACATTGTCGATGCCGCCGGCGATCACCGCAATTGTGCCGCTTAAAATTGAAGCTTCATGCACTGCAGTATCAATTCCTCGCGCCATGCCTGAAACGGTTACGATGGAATATTGCCCAAGCTCGAGAGCGATTTTTTTAGCGAAGGAAATGCCATTAAATGAAGCGTTTCTAGATCCCACAATCGCGATGCAATCGGATTTAAAAAGTTCAGCGTCGCCTTTGATGGTAAGGATTGGAGATGGATCTGGAATGGCGCGCAAAAGTCGCGGATAATTTTCATCACAAAAAAGTAAAATTTCGGCGCCGAATTTTTCACTTAAAGTTAATTCGCGCTGCGCTTCGCCTTGCGAAAAAATTCTGATTTTACGCGAAATTCCGCCGCGCTGTGCAAGCTCGTGCAAATGCTCGAGCGCTTTAGCGGGGGATCCAAAAATTTCAATTAAACGGAAAAAAGTTGAGCGGCCGACATTCTCGCTTCTAGCAAGACGCAGCCAAGAGAGCTTCTCTTGTGAGGTGATGGTCATGGTTTCGTGGTGTGTGTTTAGTAGGGTTTAACCCAGATCCGCCATTAGAAATTTACATAATTTGGCTTGGCCGAGAAAATACGCGGTTGAATCAGAATTTTTTAGTGCGCACTTATCAAGTGATAAGCTTACGCCTAAAAAATCCCGCTTCGCCCTTTATTTTCTCGGCCAAGCCAAATTCTGTTAAATTTCTAATGACGGATCTGGGTTTAATTCTTAATCCCGTAGCCGCGCTTGATCATAAAATAAAGCGCGACCGCAAGAATAAAATTCAGAATTAAAATATATATCACACCGGTCAATAAATTTCCATCATGTGCTCCGGTGAGGCTAAAACGAAAACCATCCAACATATAAAAAAACGGATTGAAGTGCGAAACATTGCGCCAAAATTCCGGCAAAGCATTTGTGGAATAAAAGGTGCCGGACAAGAAGGTGAGAGGCGTGATGACGTAGCTGGTCATGGCCGACATATGATCAAAAGTTTCTGAAACAACTCCACATAAAACTCCGAGCAAGCCAAGAAACATGCAGGAAAAAATCATATAAAAAATCATCCAATAAAAATTATAAATTGGCAAAGTTACGAAAAATGAAATCACCACAAAAGACACCAGCGCTACACAAATACCGCGCAGAATCGCCCCAATAGTAAAAGCAAATAAAAGTTCGAAAGCGCCGAGAGGAGGAATTAGATAATCGATAACATGTCCCATAACTTTTCCCATCACAAAAGATGAGGAGGAATTGGCAAAAGCATTTTGCATCGCCGCCATCATGATCAGCCCCGAAGCTACGAAAATCGGGAATGGAACGCCGTTTATTTCTTGAATGTGATTTCCAACCGAAAGTGAGAACACTGCCAGAAAAAGTATAATATTTACCACCGGCGAAAATAAAGTTTGGTGATAAACTTTCAAAAAACGCACCACCTCTTTTTTTAAGAGAGTCATGGCGCCAAACCAATTGATGTTTAGTCGTAAGTCGTAAGTCATAAGTCTTTGAATGGATTGGTTGATTGTTTTTATTTTTAGATATTAAATGCCAAAAGCTAAATATTATTTACACCCATTCGACTTCAAGAAGCCGAATGGGTATATTGATTTTATTTTTACGCAGGATGGCCTGCGCCCCACGGTCGTGGGGAACCCCATATACCGACTCTTTATTTTTGAGCTCGGTATCTTGAATCAGTTTCGGTATATATCACGCCTTATGACTTACGACTTACGACTTTCAACCATAATTTCCGATTTCAATTCGCAAATTTCACAAGTAAAAAACAAACAAGAGCTTGAGGAAATTCGTATTAGTTTTTTGGGGAAAAAAGGATTTGTTACCGAGCTTTTTGTGCAATTAAAAAATATTGCAACAGAAGAAAAAAAGGCGTTTGGAGCTTCTATCAATCAAGCTCGCGATCAAGTTACCAAAGAACTTGATGCCAAAAAAGATGTTTTTGAAAGCGCAGAATTAAATGAAAGATTAAGCGGCGAAAAAATCGATTTAACCGCGCCGATTCGCAAAAATAATCAAGGATTAATTCATCCAATCAACAAAGTGATGAAGGAAATTCAGGAAATTTTTTCACAACTTGGATTTGAATTTGCTCACGGTCCAGAAATCGAAGATGATTTTTATAATTTCACTGCACTAAATATCGACGAGAACCATCCCGCCCGCCAAATGCAAGACACCTTCTATTTTAAAAACACTCCGCTGCTTTTACGCACTCACACTTCCAATACCCAAATTCGCAAAATGATTGAATCGCAACCGCCATTAAAAGTTGCAGCTTTGGGACGCGTTTTTCGCTGCGATTCCGATCAAACTCACACTCCGATGTTTCATCAATTTGAAGGTTTTGTGGTTGATGAAAATATTACAATGGGCCATTTAAAATGGACTCTCACCAATTTTTTGGAAAAGTTTTTTGAAGTAAAAAATCTTGAGTTGCGTTTCCGTCCAAGCTTTTTTCCCTTCACTGAACCATCAGCTGAAGTCGATATTAATTACTCGATTCAACAAGGAAAAATTCAGATTGGGAAGGGCGATAAATTCATGGAAATTTTAGGCTGTGGCATGATTCACCCCAACGTGTTGCGCAATTGCAAAATTGATTCTGAAAAGTTTCAAGGCTTCGCTTTTGGAATTGGAATTGAGCGCCTCGCCATGTTGAAATATGGCATTACCGACTTGCGGATGTTTTTCGAAAATGACGTAAGATTTCTGAAACATTTCGGCTTTAAACCGAGCGAGTTTTAAATGAATTTATTTTTAATCGCCATCGGTGGCGCACTCGGTTCAATTGCGCGCTATCTATCCTGCGAAGCCATCACTAGAATCACGATTTCTTCTGCCAAATTTCCTTGGCATACTTTTTTTGTGAACATTGTCGGCTCCCTTCTCGCCGGAATTATCTATTTTTTTATCATCAAAAATTTCGATACTTTCGACCTGCGTTTAAAAAATTTTCTCTTAGTCGGATTTCTTGGCGGCTTCACCACCTTCTCGGCTTTTTCTCTCGACTTCTTTCGACTAACAACAGCAGGCCAATATCTGCAAGCTTCTACCTATGTTATCGCTTCAGTTATTTTAGCAATTTTAGCATTATTTTTCGGCTTTTACGCCAGCAAATTAATTTTCTCTTAAATGTTTTCTATTCAGATAAATGCCGAATCGGTTGGGATCAGACTCGATAAACTTCTCTGCAAACATTTCGATATTTCTTTTGGCGTTGCCCAAAAATTAATCCGCGAAAAAAAAGTTAAGGTCAATGGCTCAAGAGCCGATGCTTCCTACAAAACAGAGGAACAAGACCAAATCGATATTCATACCGATTTAAAAGGCCGCGAAGAAATCCCTACCAAAAAAACCAAAATTTCTGACGAGAAAATGAAAAAGTTTTTGACTTGGATAATTTTTGAAGATGAAAATATGCTCGCCATTAACAAGCCTTCCGGACTTGCTACTCAAGGTGGCAGCGGAATTGATTTTTCAGTTGATGATTTTGTGATGGCAAAAAAATGGCAGTTAGTTCATCGCCTCGATAAAGATACTAGCGGCATTTTATTGATCGCCAAAAATGCTAAAACCGCCGAACTTTTAACCGCAGCCTTCAAAAATAAAACCATCGAGAAGACTTATCTGGCGCTGCTTTACGGCGTAGTTGGAAAAGCTGAAGGCGTAATAAATATTCCGCTACGCAAAAAAATTTCCGGCAAAAATGAAAAAGTTGTGCCCGATTTTGAAGAAGGAAAAGAAGCAATTACCAAATTTAAAATCATCCGAAAATTTTCTGATTATTGCCTCGCCGAACTATCTCCCCTCACTGGCCGCACCCATCAACTTCGCGTACATTGCAAAGAGCTTGGTCACCCGGTTTTGAATGATATAAAATATGGCACGCTCAAAGTTTTGCGCAAAGATCTTTGCAAACGACTATGCCTTCACGCCTACAAAATCAGGCTCGCAGACTATTTTGGAAAAGAGTTGAAAATCGAAACTAAGCTTCCAGAATTTTGTAATTAACTCTACTTCTTAAACCTAAAAGCATTCACCCATGCTCAAAAAAACCCAGCGCTTTTCAGCGATTTTTCTTTGCATTTTTTTTACAAAAAATGCTTTCGCTCTCACTCTCACTTCCGGACAAACTAATTTTGTTACCTCGGGAAACATTACCACCAGCGGCGTTGGCATTAGCAGTACATTAGTTGGCACAGTTTCAAACTTAAATAAAATCAAAAATCTTCACATCATTACCACCGGAAATTCCGGCGGCACTTCGAGTGCTTACGGCATAAAAACCACCGGAAATTATAATCAGATTACTAACTATCTTGGCGCCACAATTCAAACAACAGGAAGTTCGGGACGAGGCATTAGCGTCAGTAATTTATCGGTTGTGATAAACTCGGGAAGCATTACCACGCAAGGTAGCAGCGCCTATGGAATTCATGGCGGCGGCGATAATAATGTGATTACAAATTCAGGAAATATTCAAACTTTTGGTAGCAGCTCTTACGGAATCAATCTCGATGGAAATAATAATTCGGCGAGTAATTCGGGATCAATTTCAGTAGCACAAACTTATGGAATTTATATCAGCGCCGGAAGTGGCTCAACAGCCAGCGCCTTAAATTATAACAGCGTAAATAATTCCGGCAATGTCACCAGCGGCAGCAATCACGCGATTTATAACAAGGATAATTTCACACAAATTACGAATTCTGGAACTCTCGTGAGTGCAGATATTTCAAGCGTTTACGGCGTTAGGAATGAAGGCAGTAATGTCACAATTTCCAACACGGGAAATATAAATTCCAATCGCTACGCAATTTATAATTCCGGCGATGATGTCATAATTAATAACTCGGGAAACCTTGCTGGCGGCCTGCGCTTGGGCAACGCGACATTGAATATTTTAGGTGGAACAATTAGTGGCGAAGTGGAAGGAAGTGATGCGGGAAGTATAAATATCGGATCAAATTCGGTGAGCACAAATTTCACACAAAGCGCCAATTTTTTAAATTTAACTAGTCTGAGCGTTAAGGCAGGAAGCAGCTTCACCTCTGATCGCACCATCGAAGCAAGCACGATTTATCTCGGCGCAAATTCAAATTTCACTTTGGAAAATGGCGTGATTTTTAGTGGCGCAATTCAGGGAGAAAATTCCTCTTCGGGAAATTTAAATTTATCAGGAATTGATTTTTTTGCGGCGAATGGAATTGCGAATTCTTCAGCTTCTTTAGCAAATTTAAATATCGATTCCACCAGCTCTCTTACTAGCTCAAATAACATTTATGCCAACAATATTTTTCTTGATGGCGATCTAAATTTTTCCAATGCCAATAATTTAACCATCGCGGGAAACCTTACTGCAAGCACTGCGGCAAAGATTGATATTGGATCACGAAGTCAAATAATTAGCGGAAATTTTTCTCTTTTATCGGGCGCAACCTTAGCAACTACTTTAGAAAATAATGCGATTGGAAATTTTACTGTTGGCAATCTAGCCAATATTGACGAGGCTTCAAAGCTTGCTCTAAATTTTTCTTCCAACAATGATTACATCTCCGATGGCACAAAATTTACAATTATTAACGCGGGAAATGGTTCAAATATTTCTGCAATTAATAACGATAATATCGCAATAAATGGTAATGATTCTAACATCTACGGACTCTTGCGCTTCAAAACTTCATCTGATGCCACTCATCTTTTTTTAGAAGCAAATCATCTCGCTGCCGAAGAAATTTCGCAGGATGAAAATGTTAAAAATATTTATCGCGCGCTGAATAAAATTGGTGATGATTCAAATGGAAAATTGCGCGAATTTCAAAAATATATTGATGGTGCAAATTTGAGTTCGGCACAACTTAACTCTACTATAAAGCAACTTGCTCCACAATCAACCAAGGCAAGTCTTCTAACCACTTCTGCCTTGGTAAATAATTCACTAAAAATTGATGAAAGAAGATTAGAGAAACATCATTTACAAACAGAAAAAGGAGATGGTTTTTTTGCCGAAGGTTTTGGAAATTCTCTGCAACAAAATGAGGTAAAAGATGATGATGGTTTTAGTGCAAATTCTACTGGTTTTGCTTTCGGTTTTGATCACGAATTTTCTGAAAATAAAAATGCTGGAATCTCGCTAAGCTACGCCAAATCTGATGTGAAAACCGCTGACGACAGCAAAAGAAATTTCATCAACAGCTACCAATTAAATATTTTTTCTGGTCAGAAATTTGGTGATTATTTTTTGGATTATGTCGCGGGATTTGCTTGGCATAAATATGATTCTAACCGCTCAATCACAGCACTCAAATCCAATGCTACTGCGGCCTATAATGGACAAACTTATGCCGCAAAAATTAAAAGTGGCGTGATTAAAAATTTACCTTTTGAGCTAAAAATTATTCCGGAATTTTCGCTGAATTTTTTACACAGCAAAATTGGTGGCTATTCTGAAAGAGGCGCCGACTCGCTAAATCTCAAGGTCGGCGGCGTTGCAGCAAATTTTTTGGAAGCAAGAATCGGCACATCTTTTGGTTGGATTGGAAAAATTCCCGAGATGCATGAATTTAAAAAACTTGTCGCACTCGTCAAAATTTCTTACGGCTATAACATCATCAATGATCGCCCGCAAACCTTGAGCAGCTTTGCTTCGCAAGATGCGGTAACTTTGAATTCAAAAATTTCTCAGATGGATTCCGGCAGTTTGAAAGTAGGATTTGAGGTTGATGCCTTTCACATCGATGACATCAATTTCGCGCTGGAATATAGTTTGGAGAAAAGGAGTAGCTCGCAGTCGCATTTTATTTTGGCGAAGGTGCGGCAGGAATTTTAAAGAAATCACCCGTCATCGCAACTTTGTTGCGACGCCACCCTCTTTTTAGGACATCTCTAAAAATTGTCTTTTCCGGTAATTTTGAGTTTTAACAAATTTGCTCGAGAGCACGTATATCTAATACGCTTACCTTCTCACAAATTTGTTAAAACTCAAAATTCCTCGAAAAATCCTAATTTTTAGAGGCGCCCTTTACTTAGATTTATTTTTTCTAGGTAAGAAGTTGCAATCGCTGAAGCGATTGTCAAAGAGGGTTTTAGAACTGAACCTCCTTTGCAAAAGGAGGTGGCCCGAAAGGTCGGAGGATTTATGCTAGTTTTTTCAACTTCTCAGCTAAATCAGTTTTTTCCCAAGAGAAACCGCCATCAAAATCCGGAGCTCTTCCGAAATGTCCGTAAGTTGCTGTGCGTTTATAAATTGGTTTGTTCAAACCAAGATGGGTGCGGATTCCGCGTGGACTTAGGTCAACCAACTCATCGATGATTTTAACTAAATCTTCGCCGGCAACGCCAGTGCCGTGATTGTTAACGTAGAGCGATAAAGGTTTAGAAATTCCAATCGCGTAGGAAATTTGAATGGTGCAACGCGTTGCCAATCCTGCAGCCACAACGTTTTTTGCCAAATAGCGCGCCATGTAAGCGGCAGAACGATCAACCTTAGTTGGATCTTTTCCCGAGAAAGCGCCGCCACCGTGAGGAGCTGAACCGCCGTAAGTATCAACAATGATTTTGCGACCAGTTAAACCAGCATCACCGTCCGGTCCGCCAATCACAAATTTGCCGGTTGGGTTAACTAAAAATTTATCCTCAGCACACATCCATCCTTTTGGCAAAGAGGCTTCAACGTAAGGCCGGATTGCCTCGCGGACTTGTTGTTGCGTGACGCCCTCCTTATGTTGAATCGAAACCAAAACTGTTTCCGCATTGATTGGAACGCCATTTTCGTAACGCAAAGTTACTTGGCTTTTAGCATCAGGACCAATGTCGCGAAGCTTGCCAGATCTGACCGCATCCATGATATTATGCAAAATTCTGTGCGCATAATAAATCGCTGCCGGCATTAAAACTTCAGTTTCGCGGCAAGCATATCCAAACATAATTCCTTGATCTCCAGCGCCTTCATCCTTTGAGCCACTGGCATCAACACCAACTGCAATATCAGCAGATTGCGAATGTAAAAGATTGGTGATTTCGAGATTTTTCCAATGGAAGCCATCTTGCTCATAGCCGATATCTTTCACGGTGCCGCGGATCAAATCTTCGATGTCAGCTTTTGAAATTTGTGGAGCGCGAATTTCGCCACCAATGATTACGCGATTGGTTGTAGCGAATGTTTCTATAGCAAGGCGGGAGTAAGGATCTTTTGCTATGTAAGCATCAACTAACGTATCAGAAATTTGATCGCAGATTTTGTCGGGATGACCTTCAGAAACCGATTCCGAAGTAAATAAAAAATTCTTAGGCATAGCTAAAAACAATTAAATTTTGGAAGGCTTTCCAGAAAAATTAGGGAGGAGAGTTATTTAAAACGCGTGGAGATAACCGATGCGAAATGTTGAATAATTTGAATGCATCAAAGCTAAATTTCCAGAATATTTTTGAAATGACATGCGAACCGCGTTGGTTTTATTTAAATTAATCTGCGCTCCACCACCAAGAAAAGCTTTGGTTTCATGAGCTCGTCTATTCACGGAATCTCCATTCGATTGCACGTAATCGATTTTACTATTCATGTCAGCAACGCCGAGTTCGGCAAAAATTTCGAAAGTATTTGGAACTACCGGAGCAAAAATTAATGCCGAAAAATTATAATGACTCATTTTGAAATTCGCTTGGCGCGCTAGACTAGAAATGCCATAAAGCGAGGTATTATCCATTTCACTTTGCTGCCAGTTAAAATTAAATCCCAAATATTTCTGCACCCGAAAATGTCCGCCAACCGCAAAATTTTGGAATTCACGAACTTGACCAGAAAGGCGATGCGAGGTTTTAAAATTAACATTGTCCCCACCGCCAGAAATTGATGGAGCGCTATATTCGATTGATAAAAAAGGTTTGAAATAAAAGGCCTCTTCCGAAGCCGTCTTTACCTGAATGGTATAAATCGAAGGCAATGGTGGTTGATATCGAGCAACGCTATTCCTTTCTTCATCAAAAGCTTGAGCGAAGGATTGATTTGAAAGGATTAAAAGCAATGAGCTGAGAAAAATTATGCGCTTCATAAATGATTAAGATTTTTTGAAAACTCGATCTAATTACCCCCCCCTCAAGGGGAGGGTAATAAGACCGAGAAATATTTATTTGAATAGCTTCAAAGCAAATTCAATTCGCGCCAAAACTTCTTCTTTCCCCAAAATTTCCACCACATCAAAAATTCCACCGGCCGACGCAGAAGAGAAGGTTAAAACAATTCGTAAAGCTGGGCCGAAATCCTTTATTTTCAAAGCTTTGGCGGCGGCAAATTCATTTAGAGAATTTTTGATTCCGTCATGTGACCAATCTTGCAAGTTGGAAAAAACTTTTTGCAAATCAGAAATTAAAACGGCTTTTTCACTGAGAATTTTTTTATCTTCATCACTAAATTCTCCACGAAAATCATCAAAATAAATTTCAGAAATTTTTTCTAATTCATTGAGCAAAGAAACTTTTTCTTTCAAGAATTTTAAGGCGCGCGGCAATCTTATTTTTTCTGCTTCGCTGAATTTTCCATCGCCAATATTTTTTAATAATTCCTCTTCCGATTTTTCCTTGATGTAATGCTTATTAACATGCGCCAGCTTAGCAAAATCAAAGCGCGAAGGTGATCGGCCAACTTTATCTAAATCAAACCATTCAATCGCTTCTGCATCTGAAATAATTTCTGCATCGCCGTGACTCCAGCCCAAACGCAACAAATAATTTCTCATCGCTTCTGGTAAATATCCCATCTCTTTGTAATCAATCACCGAAGTTGCGCCGTGACGCTTCGACATTTTTGCACCGTCACTGCCATGAATTAGTGGAATATGCGCGAATTGCGGCACTTCCCAGCCCATCGCTTCGTAAATAACTTTTTGACGAAAAGCATTTGTGAGATGATCATCCCCGCGAATTACGTGAGTGATTTTCATGTCGTGATCATCGACCACAACTGCCAACATGTAAGTTGGAGTTTCGTCAGAACGCAACATCACCAAATCATCAAGCTCAGAATTTTTGACGCGAATTTCACCTTGCACTAAATCACGAATAACTGTCTCTCCGATCAACGGAGCCTTGATGCGGATCACCGGCTTCACTGCAGAATTTTGTGACATCACCTTGTCGCGCCACGAACTTTTAAAACGAAAAACTTCACCTTTTTTTTCGGCAAAATTTCGCATCTCTTCCAATTCTTCTTGCGAAGTGTAGCACAAATAAGCCTGATTTTTTTCGAGCAATTGCAAAGCAACTTCCTTGTGACGCGCTAAATTTTTTGATTGCAAAATATATTCTTCATCAGGCGCAAGGCCAAGCCAATCAAGACCTTGTAGAATTGCATCAATTGCTTCTGCGGTTGATCTTTTTTCATCAGTATCTTCAATTCGCAGCAAAAATTTTCCGTTATTATGCTTAGAAAAAAGATAATTAAATAATGCTGTGCGCGCACCGCCGATGTGCAAATATCCAGTTGGCGAAGGAGCAAAACGTGTAATTACAGACATGATTGATTGATTTCTTGACTTAGTTGGGGAAGAAAAAATATAACTCGCACCTCCTTCAAAAATCCAGTTAAAGATGAGTAAAATACAAGGTAATGTTGATATCGGCGCTAAACTTCTGGAAAAGAAAGTTATCTCCGAAGATCAACTGACAATAGCGCTAAAAGAACATGTTCGCCTCAATGGCGCAAAAACCATTGGCGCTATTTTGATCACCATGGGATTTGTTTCCGAAGGCGCTATGGGTGAAATTTTAAATGAATCAAGTGGTGTTAAAAAATTCGATATTAAGTCATCAATCATCGATGCTAAATTAGTAAAAAAAGTTCCAAAAGATTTCGCCTCTCACAATAAATTAATTCCAGTTTCATACACTTCCGACTCAATAACCATGGGCATGGTCGATGTTTTTGATATTGTAGCAATTGATCAAGTTCGCCGCTTCTTTCCGCCAAATTTTCACATCAATCCGGTTTACGTAGCCGAAGTCGACATCATGTCCGCCATCGATCAATATTACGGCTATGAAATGTCAATCGAAGGTATTTTGCACGAAATTGAAGGGGGCGACAATAATAAAACTTTCGATGAAGCTCAGCTTAAAGGAGATTATAAAAGTCCGATGGTTCGTTTGGTTGATGCGATTTTAACCGATGCCGTTCATCGCGGCTCCTCGGATTTGCACTTTGAACCAGAAGCTTTGTTCCTTCGTATTCGTTATCGTATCGACGGAAAAATGATTCAAATTCGCAGCATCCACAAGGATTATTGGTCGGCAATTGCGGTACGCATAAAAATCATGTCCGGCATGAATATCGCTGAAAGCCGTAAGTCACAAGATGGTCGCATCAACTCCGAAATATTGGGCCGTAAAATCGACTTTCGTGTTTCAACTCAACCAACAATTCACGGCGAAAATATCGTGATGCGTATTCTCGATGAGAAACAATCAATCCTGTCGCTAGAAAAATTAGGCTTCTCGGAACATGCGATGAAAATTTTAAAAAGATTAGTTCAAAGGCCGGAAGGCGTGATCATTCTAACTGGTCCCACTGGTTCCGGTAAAACCACTACGCTTTACACGATTTTAAATTTCATAAACTCCATCGATAAAAATATCATGACTCTCGAGGATCCGGTGGAATATCGCTTGCCACTAATTCGTCAGTCTAATATTCGCAATGATATTGGTATGGATTTTGCCGCCGGTATTAAAGCAATTTTACGTCAAGATCCCGACGTGATTTTGGTGGGGGAAGTTCGTGACAAGGAAACCGCAATTACTGCAATTCAAGCGGCGATGACTGGTCACCAAGTTTACACCTCTCTGCACACCAATGATGCTCTCGGCGCTATTCCACGCTTGATGAATATCGGAGTTCCAAACTATTTAATGTCAGGATCTTTAATCGGAATTGTCGCACAAAGATTAGCCCGAAAACTTTGTGTGCATTGCAAAAAAGAAGCTCCACTCGATCATTTTGAAAAACGCTTGCTTGGTCCAAAATATTCCAACATCGATAAAATTTTCAAAGCAGTTGGTTGCGATAGATGTAACAGTGGTTATAAAGGCCGAATCGTAGTTTGCGAAATTTTACCATTTGATCGCGAACTTGATGAAATGGTTAATAACGGAGGAAGTCGCAAAGAAATGCTCGCTTATATTATGCAACACGGATTCATTCCGATGATTGAGGATGGCTTGCAAAAAGTTATAGCCGGCATTACCGATTTAAAAGAACTGATGCGCGTCGTCGATATGACTGACCGCATTAATTAGAGCCGACTTTTTTGATTCTAAAAGACATTAAACAGGCTCTAAAGGACGCCCCTAAAAAATAAATTTTGAAAATGATCCAACTTACAAAATCAAACCGAGTAGACGAATTACTAGAATCATTCGGAGATGGCAAATCCTACAGCGCCATTACTAGCGACATACAAATCACCGTCTGGCCGGAATTTGTCGACAGCAAATCCAGCATCATCGGCGATCTTTATATTTGGTCATATCACGTGCGAATCGAAAATAGAAAACAGGAAGCAATACAGCTCGTAAGCCGCTACTGGCGCATCCTCGACGAGAATGGTGTAGTGCAAGAAATTAATGGCGAAGGCGTAGTTGGCGAACAACCAATCATCGCACCAAATGCCTCTTACCAATATTCCAGCGGCGTGCATTTGCGCTATCCATCTGGCATCATGATGGGTCGCTATAACATGAAAAAAATTGAAGGCGGCGAAGTGTTTGAAGTTACAATTCCAACATTTTCTCTCGATGTGCCCAATATCAATAATGTTCTAAATTAGTGTTCACTTTAGCTTTTGATACTAGTGCTGCCAGCCTATCAACAGCTATTCTCGATGATCGCAAAATTCTTGCCAAAAATACTATTTGGGAAAGTGGAAAACAGTCCGAACTTTTAATTCCTGAAATCGAAAAAATTTTAAAATCGCAAAAAATTTGGTATCAGGATTTAGGTTTGATCGCCGCAACAAATGGTCCTGGAAGTTTTACTGGCACTCGCATCGCACTTACAACAGCCCGCATAATTAAAGCCGCGACAAACATTCCGCTAATTTTTGTTAATTGCTGCGAAGTCGCTGCTTTCGCTAATCGCGCGCATGAAGGAAAAATTTTTGTCGCGATTGATGCGGCAATGGATGAGCTTTTTATCGCCGAATATTTTTCGCAGAATCAAAAATTAACAATAGTTGTGGAGCCTTGTTTGGTAAAGCTTGAAGAGGTTTCACAATTTTTACCAAAAGATAATTTCTTACTTTGTGGATCTGGAAAAAAAATGATCAATGGCCAAGAAAACGACGCCCCAATTGAAGCAGATATGGTTGGACTTTTAGCAGTAGAAAAATTCCTCAGCGGCGAATTTTCACAAAACTCAGACGCGATTTATCTTAGAGCGCCAAGGATTAGTGAGAGAAAGAAATAAAAGAAAAACTCGGATGATAAACCGAGTTTTTTGTAAGCCCAATCCCCAACTTGTAATCTTCAAATCCCTTCCTAAATTGCGCCTTCCATTTTTGATGGCTAGGTAGCAAAGTGGTAATGCAAGGGCCTGCAAAGCCTTTACCGCCGGTTCGATTCCGGCCCTGGCCTCCAAATTCATTTCAGATCACAAGATGCCCCACACTCTTTTTACACAGCATTTCAAAAATCTTTCTTCGGCAAAAAATCTAAAAAAAATTCAGCAAATTTGCGAGAAAGAATCTGAGGCTTTACGCAGCGAAATCAAAGCCTCAAAGCTAGCAGCAATCGATATAGTTTTTGCCAAAGATGATCTAAAAATATTTGAAAAACTCGCCAAAAAAATCTCTATTTATAAAAAAATTCTGGTGCTCGGAGTTGGCGGATCAAGCCTTGGCGGCAAAACTCTAACCGCACTTAAATTCCAAAATAAATTAGAATTTCTTGAATCGATTGATCCCACCACCATTGAAAATTGTCTTTCAAAACTTGATCTCAAAAACACATTTTTTTTAGTAATCAGCAAGTCTGGTGAAACCATTGAAACCATCTGTCAAAGTTTGATAGTTCTGGATCGCTTACAAAAAGAAAAACATAAAAACTTCTCCAAACAATTTTTATTCATCACCGAATCAGAAACTAATTCCATCGCCAAAATTGCTAAAAAAATCGGCGCTGAAATTGCCAATCATCCGAGCAAAATCGGCGGCAGATATTCTTGCTTCTCGATCGTCGGACTATTGCCAGCAATTCTTGCTGGACTCGACGCTAAGAAAATCCGCAATGGCGCCACAAAAGTTTTACAGGATTTTTTGAGAGAAAAAAATATCAGCAATTATTGCGCCATCCAACTAGCCCTTTACGAACAAGGTTTCACCAACAGCGTGATCATGCCTTACATCGACAATCTAAAAAACTTTACCGATTGGTATCGCCAACTTTGGGCAGAATCTTTGGGGAAAAATGGTTTTGGCTCAACCCCGATCAACTCAATGGGCACAATAGATCAGCACAGTCAGCTCCAACTTTATCTTGAAGGAACCAAAGATAAATTCTTCACTTTCATCACCACCAAAAATCACCAACATAATTTCAACATCAAAGATTTACCAAGCTGCAAAACTTTTTTTGGCGGAAAAAAACTTAGCAAAATTGTTGAAATCGAACAAGAAACCACCATCGAAGTTTTGAATCGCAAAAAATTACCAATTCGAATTTTTGAAATTGAAAAGCTCGATGAGGAAGTTCTTGGCGGCCTGATGATGCAAATGTTTTTAGAAACTATTTTGATTGCTTACGTCAAAAAAATTAATCCTTTCGACCAGCCCGCAGTTGAACTGCGCAAAGATTTAGCAAAAAAATGTCTCAACAAAAAATCTTAATTTTTTTTCTCCTCGCCGCGATTTCTGCGTTAAGCTCGGCCTACATCGCACAATTTGTTTTTGACTTCCAACCTTGTATTCTCTGCCTCTATCAACGCTGGCCATTTTTTATAATCATCGCTTTCGCCACTTTTTCGCTACTTACAAAAAACCAAAAATTACAACGCACAGTTTTTTTTATCTGCCTCGCTTGCCTACTAACCAACGTCGCAATCGCTTCTTACCAAGTTGGCGTCGAACAAAAAATTTTCCGTGGACCTGATGCTTGCTCATCCAATAATCACTTGAATGAAATTCATGATTTAGAACAATTGCGCCAAGCTTTGATGAAAACAAAAGCAGTACGTTGCGACGAGCCACAATTATTTTTCCTCAAGCTTTCAATGGCGGCGTGGAATGTGATTTATTGTTTGTTTCTAGCGATCGCAGCGATAGTTTTTTTCCGGAAAAAAATATCGGTAATTTAAAAATTTGGAGAATTTATGAAAAGCTTTTCAGGGGATTATGAAGCATTAATTACTACACTTGGACTTACTTCAGATAATCCTGGTAGTGATTATATGAAGTTTGATTTGTCTAACTGGAATTTTCATACTGTTAATCTGGGACCTCCGGAAGAAGGAAAAAAGGCAGCTGCTGATTCTATAGATCTTACTACCATAGCACTTTTGCAAGCTGCTGAACTTAAGGGCGATGTAGTTATTTACCCCAATGATTACATACCAAATAATGCTGCGGTTCAGAAAAGCATCCTCCATATTAAAAAAGCACTCGAAGCACTCGAAGAAGCAGATGGTCACTATCGGAACATTATAACAAATCTGACTCATCGTTTTCTCACTGAAGCAGTCACTGAGCGTGGCGGTTATGATTTGTTGGCTAAAAGTTTAGATCCCATGATCAAATTGCTAGAAAAAGATTCAAAAAATTCTAAATGGATGTCGGAAATTGCCAGTGGCTCATTAACAGCTTGTATAAATCAACCAGTGATTGGAATGGCAAAACTCCTTGCTTGGTGTCAAGTTGCTGAGGTGGATATGGTGGAGCAAAGTGAAAATGAGCTCAGATCAAACTCTCCAACAAAAAGAAATGCTCAAATCAAACTCGCTCTTGAACAGGCAAGAAAAGTTCTCGCGCTAGAAGCAATTTTTGAAGTCGCAGCTTTTGAAGTCGCAGCTCTATCTAAACCGAAGGAAAGAGCAGATTTACAAGTAGAGATAGCACTTTCTTTACTTTTAAAGGTTTATCCGGAATTAAAGAACGACGAAGCCAACAAATGGCTTAGCGTTCCAAATAGAGTCGCTTATGCTGAAGAAGCAGAAGAATTTATAACGAAAGATCTTGTTTTTGCAGCAGAAACTGCAGCTAAAATTTATCTCGAGTGTGATCTGAAAAAAGTAGCGACCAATATTGTTGATAGGTTTCCTTCTATTTGGCAAAAACTCTTTTTTAAAGAGGACGCGGCCAAGCTGGATCTATTTTTTGAAAGAAAATTAGAGTTTATTGAATATTTTATTAATAAAGCATCTCTCTCTCGGGAGAAACAGGAACAGGAGGAACGGGAAGTAGCTCCTTCAGAAAAAGATGGCGATAATTATCTCGACCTTCAATCATGTTTCACTAGCTTGGATAAAAAATCACCAAAACGCTTGAAGGTTATTTTAAACAAATTACCGACAGAGAAAGAGGGTAAAATGAGCGACCTGCTTTCGGTTGCAATGGACAAAATTGTAATAACTTTTGTTGATGGCGCTACCACTCCCGGCAATCAGTCCCCTAATGCAGTAGCGATTGATGACTCCAGTACCAAACCTCAAGCAGTGGCAGAACTCGGTGGATCCAGTCTTCTTGTAGCCAGCGAGCCTCTACAATCAACAGAACCCGCTGCTCCATCAAAACCACCGACCGTCGCTGAACTAATGGAAAAATTCCAATTCTCTCCTTGCAGTGTAGTAGCACAACCAGTTGCGCAGCGGCAAAGGTTTAATAGAGGCAAAGCCGGAGCCCCCCCCCTCTAATTAATCACCATCGGCGGACAAACAACTCGCGAACAATCCGCCCGCAGTAAATTTATCGTGGTTGAAAATAGCTGGAATAAATCAGCAGAATTCGCCGCACCGCCCACCGTAAATGGTAATAAAACAATTCGAGTACGACTTTTTTCGCCAAGCCACATCACCGAAGCTTTCTCCTCATAATTAGCAAAAATAATCGCACTAGCTGGTTTTTCTTTTAGCACTCTTAATGCGTCTTCAAGAATTTTATTATTGGCTAAACGGGTTTTTTGTGGCTCGATTTTTATCGCAACTTTCAAACCCAACCAATCAATCATTTCCTGCCAATTATCATTTTGCACCACAACTCTCATATCCTTCAACGGCGCAGCTGCAGACTGCCAAATTGCAATTGATTTTTGCCATTTAACCGAAAAATTCTCGTAAGATTTTTGATAAAAATTAGCATTTAAACCATCGATGATTTTTATACGCTTGGTAAATTCAGCGGCAACCGAAGCGATGTTGTAAGGATTTAAATGGATGCGTGCCGACGAGGATTTTGTCACCGCATAATCGAAGGCAAAAAGCAGATTATTCGGTCTGGTTAAAATCGTTAAATTACCACTTTTATTCAGCGCGGCATTAAGCCAAGTGGCTTCCAACCCATGACCAGAACAAAAAACCATATCTGCCGTGCGAATAAATTTTAGCATGTCGGTCGTTACTCTAACATTGCTTGGATCTTCATTAGCTTTTGTCGCCAACAAAACTCGCGCTTTATTACCAACAATTTCTCGCGCCAAACTTGCCCATTCCGGCTCGCAAGCAAAAATTATTACTTCAGCTTGAGCGCTTTGTGTGAAAATAAAAAAAGCTAAAAAGAGAAATAATTTTTTCATAAATTTCATTTGTAATTCCTATTCCATTTTTGTCATCCCCGCGAAGGCGGGGATCCAGTTTGTTTCAAAGCTCTCCTGGATCCCCGCCTTCGCGGGGATGACACCGAGAGATGTGCTGCATCGCAAATTACTCAACTTTAAAAATCACAACAATGTCTTGAACGACACCAGTACGACTGGAATCAAACCGCCATTGCTGCAAAGATTTTAACAGCAGCTGATTCAGTTTCGGATTATTGGAAGGCCTTATCAACTCAACTCTCATCACGTTTCCCGCCGCATCAACATAAAAGCGCGCAATGGCTTTTGAGTGGAAAGCTTCGAAGCGTAATTCATCAGGAATTTCTGGTAGCGGTTGAAAAATTGGCGGCACTTTTTGCGCAGTAACTTTTTTTGATTCACCCCCTTCTTCCTTGTCAGACTTGGTATCGTGAGGTTCTAATTTTTCTTCCTGACTTTTTTCTGCGCTATTTTTTTGATCAGAAATTTTTTGTAGATCTTGCTCTTGTTCTAATTTTGATTTCGATTTTTCATGCTGCGCTACTTCACCAATCAAGGCTGCATCAATTTCTAGCGAAACTTGTGGTGCATTAAATTTTTTGGAAAACGTAAAAGCAAAAATCACTAAGAACAAAAAATAAATCACCAAACCAACAGCAAAACTTGTAAGAGGTTTTTTCATTTTAACTTTTTGCGATCATTGAAAAATGCCGAGCTCCCGCCGCTTTTGCTTGAAGCATAACTTGCATCACCACGCCTTGCTGCGCTTCTTTGTCGGAAGCGATGATGATGATTTTTTCTGGATCATCTAGAATTTCTGCGAGACGCTCGCGAACTCTGCCAATCTTGATTTTTTCTTTGTTCAAAAAAATCGAATTATCGTGAGTGATGGTGAAAGTAATTTGATTTTCGACTGAAACTTTTTCAGCTTTGCCTTGTACCAAATTCACGCCCAAGCCTTCAAATCTCTGCATCGAAAGCGATGCTAAAATAAAAGTAGCGAGCAAAAAAAACATCACGTCAATCATCGGAATAATTTCGATGCGGCCTTTTTTTGCTTTACGCGCACGAGTTAACTTCATGATTAATGCCTAAAATTAGGTTGAGCTTCTTCAATTCTAACATGGTCGATTATCCGCGTGCCCAGACGCTCCATCTCATCCATCACCTCGTCATTTTTGCGTGAAAAATAATTGAAAGCAAAAAGCGAAATTATCGCAATCGCCAAACCAAAACCGGTGGCAATCAAACTTTCCGCAACGCCAGCAGTAACTCCGGTTGGGTTGACCAAGCCTTCAGCGCCAATGATTTTGAACGATGCCATCATGCCAACAATTGTTCCTAAAAGTCCGAGTAGCGGCGCTGCCGTAGTGATAGTTTCTAAAATCCACAGATTTGAGACGAGATTTTTTTCAATCAATTTTGCCTCATCTGCCGCGCGAGATTCCAACCACCAAACTGGTCGATTTTTATTTTTCACAATCACTGAAAAAAAACGGCGGTAGGAATTTTCGGAAGATAATTCCTTGAGCTCATCTTCCAACTTTTGCCAAGAAAAATTATAGGTTTCGATCAATGTCAGCAAGTCTTGCGGCAAATGTATCGATTTTCTGAAAAACATAATTTTATCAAAAATCAGCGCGATTGCTAAAATCGAAAGCAGTGAAAGTGGAATCATTAAAATGCCACCAAGTTTTATGGTGCTAAAAATTTCGGAGAAAAAAGTCATGATTAAAATGATTTACTAATTGTTAAATAAAGCGTGCGACGAGGTCCATATTGTGTTGCGGCAACGCCGATTCCTGAACCATCATGAAGCTTGTAAGTGGAGTCAAATAAATTTAGCAGCGACAGGCGCAGATTTATTTTATTCAACAATGCCACATTAACATCACGAGCAATACTACCATTAATTTGCAAATAAGCTGGCATAGAATTGCCGTTTAAATCTCCGGTGCGCAAACCCGATCCATAAATTGCGTCAAAGCTATAATTAGTTTGCAAAAATTTATAAGCTGCACCTGCGGAAGCTGTGTAGCTCTGCAAATGATCGAGATGTGCAGTTCTTGTTCTTAAGGAATTTATTTCAGAATTTTCCAATAAATATTGACCGGAAACGGCATTTTTAGCGCGCGCATTTTGTCCGGCAAAATTGAAGTAAGAGGAAAAATTATCGCGCTTGTAATTGGTGGTAAATTCCACTCCATAAATTTCACCGCGCTGATAATTGAATGAACTATAAATCACCGCATTTCCGAATTGTCCGAGATCAGAAAGATTGCGCACATTTTTGTAATAACCATCGAGAGCCAAAGTTAAATGCGGCGTTATTTTATGCGAAATTCCAATATCGTAATAGCTGGAGCGCTCAGATCTGGCGCGGCCGTTAGAAAAATTTTCCGGCGCATTAGTGGTGTCAGTGAAATTCGCTAAATTCGGATTGGCGATTAATTGTAAAGGTGGCGGTGTAAAATAACGCGAGAAACCAGCGTGAATTTTTGTAGCGCTGCTAAAATTATAAATCGCACCAAAGCGCGGCGAGATTTGTTGTTCATCGAGATAGGCAATCGACTTGTCAAAACGCGCGCCGAAATTCAGCGTTAATTTTTCGATTGGTTTAAATTCATCTTGCACGTAAATGCTGTAAAATTGCGCGGTTTTATTGCTGTCATCCCTTACTGCCAAAGGATCATTCGAAGTTTGATCACCATTCACGTCCACAGGAAAAAGGAAATTATTAGTGCGATTTTTTACCGTTTCGTTTGTGACATAAAACCCGTAACGCAATTTATTTTTTTCACTAATATCGTAACTCAAATCAGCTTGCACACCATTCATAAAACTTTGGCGTTTCATGTTGGAAGCAACGCCATTTATGATTAAATCTCCGACATAATCGGGACGAAAATTTAATGTGCTGTAACGCGTAAAAGCTGAAATTTGGTAATCGACATCAGAACTACTTACGCCTTGCAAAGCCGCGATTGCGTAGGAGTTAGACTCTTTTTGATTTTCATTTAAATTACGAATATCAAAAGAATTTCCAAAGCCATTTAAGGTTTTATTTTCTAACTGATCGGCGTTTGGATTATTGGGAATTTGAAAGCGATTAGTAGAATTTCCCACCATAAAAGTCAGGCGTTTTGAAGCATCGAGCAGATAAGAAAAATAACCAAAAAGTTTGTCTTGTTTGGTGTTATTATGCAGAGAATTTTTTGCCGAAGTTGGCGATTCGATGCCACGACTATTTTGCAAATAACTAGCGCTAAGATAATAATTTAAACGACCTTCCGATCCGCTAATTTGCTGATTCAAACCGACAGTATTATTTCCCCCAACCATCATTGATGAACGACCAGTTTTAGCAAAATTTCCACCCTTGGTTTTCATATCAACTACACCAGCGCTACGATAGCCATATTGCGCCGGCAAAGCGCCGGTTAAAAGATCAACGCTTTCAATAAAATTCGTATCAAAACTTTGACCAAAACTAGAAATTCCGGCGGGAATTATGATGTCATTTAAACGATATTGCAAAGCGGAGTGATCTCCGCGCACATGAATTTCACCGTAAGAATTTTGCACAACTCCAGGTGCGCGCAACAAGACTTGATTGAGCGGCGTCATTTGACCTTGCGGCATATTTTCAATATCTTGCGCCTCAAATGAAAATGAACTGCCACCAGTTTTTGGCGAAAGATTGCTGCGTGATTTATCGAGTTTTTTTGCCGTGATTTCGTAGTTAAGATTTTCGGCGAGAGAGGAAGATGTGAGTAAAAAAAAGCTCACAAAAAAGAGGAGAAAATTTTTCATAAATTAAATTCTTAAAAGTTGGAAAGGAATTCCGAATACGTCTTTTAAGAATTGAGCGGCGGGGCTCGAGGAGATTTTGAGGAAAGGAGATAAGAAGCTTTTACACGGTTAAAATTTCGCGTAAAAAAAGTAAGATAAAAATAAGCTGCGAGAAAAATAAAACTCGCCGTCAATAAAATTTGATTTTGCAAATTGCTAGAAAAACACCAGACGCAAGCATGATCATTGTGCTGCTTTGTTGGCTGATCTTGTGTAATTTCGATATTTGCCGCAGAGTGATGAGAAAATTTATGAGCAACAGCAAAAATCTGCGTCGCAACAAGCAATATAAGGATTGCCGCCGTTAGGATATTTTGGTAATT
Source organism: Rhizobium sp. Q54 (assembly GCA_945875865.1). Taxonomy (GTDB): domain Bacteria; phylum Pseudomonadota; class Alphaproteobacteria; order Rickettsiales; family UBA1997; genus UBA2645. The sequence continues at coordinate 230 of CAMCMF010000004.1, read as the reverse complement.
ATGTTTGATTTTTGCTTTGAACATCGAGATTATTTACTTTAAGAACTTCAACCCAGATCCGTCATTAGAAATTTACAGAATTTGGCTTAGCCAAGAAAATACGCGGTTGAATCAGAATTTTTTAGTGCGCACTTATCAAGTGATAAGCTTACGCCTAAAAAATCCCGCTTCGCCCTTTATTTTCTTGGCTAAGCCAAATTCTGTTAAATTTCTAATGACGGATCTGGGTT